>BOCB01000234.1 GCA_026002695.1 Synergistales bacterium | reverse complement strand
GGCAAGAGTAAATTTGCCGAAAATCCTGTCTCCCGACTCGAACTGTAAACCATCGGCATCCTTGTCAGGCAGAATGAAGCGATATCCGCCGAGGCTCACATCTATGGCGATAGACGGCATCCAACGCGCGCGCATTTTGTTGTCTCTCTCGTATTCGATAAAAAAAAGCTCTATATCCCATTTACAATCCACTCGTACAAACTGCCTGCGCTGAATACGCCTCGGCTGAGCTATGAGATTTGCCCACATAATCGGCACCATTGCGCTTGTGTCCGAGCGAACTACAGCCATTTCAAAAACATACATGGCAGAGCCGTCCTCTATTGTAAAAGTGAAATTCATATCCCTATGCACAGGAATAGTCATGCCTTTCAAAAAAGGATGAGCCAACCCAACCATATCATCGGTTACATCTTCGATAGCCGACTTATAACGCCCCTTGAACATCCCGGCATCTATGGTTATTTCACCTCTGGCGCCGGCATTCAGCCTCGTCGTGTAGTCGACCGTCGGCATTATCTTTTTGAGAGCCAACTTCACACACTCGCTTTCATCATCTGCTTGACCAAACGGCGCAAGAAGGAATCCTTTTCATTTATTTCCGCGCCCTCATCGTCAAGTTCAAGTATCTTGTCGGCAAGCTCCCTGAAATAGCGTGCCGGATTCGCGTTTTTGTTTTCAAGAAGAA
Source organism: Synergistales bacterium (assembly GCA_026002695.1). Lineage (GTDB taxonomy): Bacteria > Synergistota > Synergistia > Synergistales > Synergistaceae > BOCB01. The sequence continues at coordinate 313 of BOCB01000234.1, read as the reverse complement.
GCGGTTTACGCTTCTTCACCGATGCGCTTATCGCTCCGTCCCACGCCACATACCCAAGATAAGGTATCTTGAAGCCGAGAAACTGTTCGGATGTTGAGATTATCTTATCGGCTACAAGAGCAGCTTCATTTCTGTCGGAAGCCATGTTCACCACAAGCTTTACGTTTACGTCCCCTCCCTGTATCTGCCAGAGCGACTTGATCACACTGTACGCGTCCTTTATGGCTGTAGGCTCAGGAGTCGTTATCAATAAAGAAATATCTGAGGCAGCGGCGAACGCCAGCACATTTCTGTGAAGCCCGGCGCTCGTGTC
>BOCB01000233.1 GCA_026002695.1 Synergistales bacterium | reverse complement strand
CATAAGAATATCAAATCGCGCTCGATCACCGGGTCGAGTTCCTCGATGACCAAGACCTCGCCGAGCCCGCTCAAAAACTCCGCGCCGAGCCGCGACGGAAAGGGCTGCGTGGATACTTTGAGCAGTTTACAGTCCGGCGCGTCCTTGCCGAAATATTCGAGCGCCTCCTGTACGTATGCCCAGCTTACGCCCCCGGCGGCAATGCCTTTTTCCCCGCTGCCCGACAGGATATTGCGCGCGTAGTCCGAAAATTCATCGGCAAGTTGCGTCAAAGTCTCCTCTATCTTTATATGATTCGCGTAAGCGAGGCGCGGGAATATCACCCAGCGTCCGCCGTCCTTCGTAAAGCCCTCCGCCTCGCGGCGCGGCAGGTCGTCCGAAATTTCGACCGAAGCGTAGCTGTGGCATACTCTCGTAGTCGGGCGGAATAGCACGGGGCGGCCTATCCTCTCCGAGCACCCGAAGGCGTCCGCTATCATCTCATACGCTTCCTCAGGCGACGAGGGATCGAACACCGCAATCTTCGCGAACCGCCCGAAGCGCCGCGTGTCCTGCTCGGTCTGCGACGATATCGGCCCCGGATCGTCCGCCGCCATCACGACCATGCCGCCCTTCACTCCAACGTAATTAAGGCTCATCAGCGGATCCGACGCGACGTTCAGCCCGACCTGCTTCATTGTAACAAGCGTCCGCGCCCCCGACTCAGCCGCCCCGGCCGCCACCTCCATCGCAGACTTCTCGTTCACCGACCACTCCACGTAAACGCTGTCCCGCTTCTCCCTCGCTATCGTCTCCAACACCTCAGACGACGGTGTCCCGGGATAGCCCGCGGCGACAGTCACCCCGGCCCGCAGCGCCCCCAGCGCTATCGCTTCGTTTCCCATCAGTAATTTTTTAGTCACTTGCGCCGCTCATCTCCTTAGAGACAAAATCAAAAGATTAAGACCGCGGGGCTCCGCGCCCCGCACCCCCGCAAGGGCTGCCGCCCTTGACCCTGTTTATGCCG
>BOCB01000232.1 GCA_026002695.1 Synergistales bacterium | reverse complement strand
AACTTAGAGTGTGAGATGGGGTTGTTGCTGGTGGACAGGCAGAAGGGCCTCAAGACCGTGAGGCTGACGCCTGCGGGAGAGGCCCTTCTGCCATTGGTGCTCAAGTGGCAGGAAGCAGTCAACGATATCTCCGAAATGCACATGTCGTCCCATGCGCATTTTCTGTCCGTTGCCGGTTGCGAGACCGCGAACAACGGTCTCTTACCTCCTGTTTTCAAAAAAATGCTGAATCACGCCCCGCCGATCCATTTAGAAATAACCTCGGATCCCACGGACATGCTCTACGAAAAGGTCGAAACCAGGGATGTCGATGTCGCCTTCGTCGTTCATCAGGAGGCTTCGAAGATAGTCAGGATAACCCCGATATACAGAGATGAGATGCTGGTCGTCCGTTGTGAAGAGAGCGCTTCCGAGGATAGGAGCGTGGGCTCGCTGACGTCGGACGAGCTCGGTCCGGCGGACGAGATGTACATAGAATGGTCGCAGGATTTCAAACTCTGGCATCAATCCGCTTGGGATCCTTCCATCCCGACAGCGGCAAGCCTCCTTTCGGCATATATCATACCCAACATGATAGACTCGCCCGGAAAATGGTCGATCGTGCCGAGCTGCGTTGTGCGGGATTTCAGGAACATGAACAGGCGGCTCCGTTTCCACAGACTGACCCCTTCACCCCCCGTCCTGACGTACTACAAGGTCACGCACAGGGCGCCTAAACTCAGCGCCATAGGCGGTCTTAAAATCCTGGACAAGATACTCCGCGAGGAGAACTTTCAGCGCCCGTGGTTACATTATTTCGATATTTCGATGAATTAAAAAATGTGAATTTTTATTGATTATATAATTCCCATCTGTCGCTTTTCATTTCACAAAAACTTGTTACAATCAAACTTACAAAATGAATTAAAAATTTTAACATCGGGTTGTAATATTTCAGTGACACGGTTAGCTCAAACCAGTGCCATACACCTGGTTTATACTAAAAATTTCATCATTTACTTTATCTTATGA
>BOCB01000231.1 GCA_026002695.1 Synergistales bacterium | reverse complement strand
AAAAATTTTTTTTTTTTTTAAAAAATTTTTTGATTTTTTTAAAAAAATTTTAAAAGTTTTAAAATTTTCTTATTCCCCCCCCCCCCCCACATTTTCATAATTTAATTGATTTAGCGTCCCCGCTCCCAGTTCAAGAGTTGCAATCCGAGGAGTTGCGCTTTTTCTAACCGACCTATGAAGCCAAGTTTCCATCTTTTGAGACACAGATGAAGCAGCGCTTGAGCCGGTCCTATTATCCTTATAATGCTTTTCGTAAATGTCTGCGTATGGTTTTGGCAATTCAGGTCTGCTCTTAGGATACTTTTCAAACATTAATATTCATCCCCCATAAAATGCTCTACGGAATTATCAAAAAATTTCCCCACTCCCGAGCAGCCAAGCTGTTTGTGAGTATCTTCGCGATTATATTAGCATGAAGGTTTGTTACGCGCAACAAGGGGCAAACCCATTGTGCTTATAATATGCGGTTGCTTCTGTTTATCGGCGGCATGATTATGGCAATGCTATGCGGTGAGGGAGTTGTACAAGAAGTGACAGTTTATCAGTTTGGAACAAACATGATTGATTGCGCTTAGTTTAAGAAGTATTATAATAGTCATCAAGGAGGGTGAACCATATTGAACGAAAAAATCGCCGTTCCCGACCTGCTGCCGCCATCTGAAGACGGCGTTTTCAAAACGCTCCTGACACACCCGGACGCGAAGCCCATCTTGCGCGATGTCATATCGGGTGTTTTAGAGATACCTATTGTGAGCGTAGAGGTAAAAAACACGGAGCTTCCCATATCCGATATTTCTGAAAAAAGAGAGCGTCTTGACGTGCACTGCCTTGCCGACAACGACAAGCAGCTGAACGTAGAAATGCAGACTACGCCTATGACGGGAGATTCCGCTAAAAACGCGCACGTCAGAATAAAGAGCCGCGCGATTTACAACCTCTGCGACCTGCACTCATCTCAGAAGAGCAAGAATATAGACTACGGGAATTTACTTCAGACTTTTCAGATTACGTTTT
>BOCB01000230.1 GCA_026002695.1 Synergistales bacterium | reverse complement strand
CAACGCCCCGTTCAGCGGCATGACCGACGGCAAGCGGCCTACCCCTGTATTCGGGGCAATCCCGCTGTTCAATGGAAGCGTAAAAAGCATCCATATCGACGTGGATAATCTTTCGTGTCATGGCTCCCTCCGCAGTGTAGTGTTTAACAGTATCAATTTTAACGTCAGAAACCAAAAATTAAAGCCGTAACAAAAAAATTAGGGCGCAAGTTTTGCGCCCCTAAGAAAGTTACTTTTGCTTCAATGCGTCGAGCCAGTCCGCCCACCATTGCATCATCTCGCGGCGTTCGGGCATATATTCGGCGTAGTTATATGCCGCGCGGACGGCGTTTTCCTCGATATGAGCGAGCTGTCTCTCAATGACATCAGGTTTCCAGCCGTTCTCGTTGAGGTTGGTGCTCGCCATGCTCCTGAATCCGTGAGCTGTCATCTGCTCGTTCGTGTAACCCATTGAGTGCAATGCCACGAGTACGGTCGCGTCGCTCATCGGGCGATCTCCTTTTGGGGCTCGGCTCGATGGGAAAACATATTGCCCATGCCCGGTCAACTGCTGTACAGTTTGCAATAACTCGACTACTTGTGAAGCGAGCGGCACAATATGAGGCCGCTTCATCTTCATTTTTTCGCCCGGCAATCTCCACTCCGCTTTCTCAAAATCAAATTCCTTCCACTCGGCGTGTCTTATTTCCCCGGGGCGGCAGAACGTATACGCCGAGAATCGCATCGCACACCTGACAAGCCCCTGCGGATAAGCGTCTATAGCGCGCAATAAAATTGAAATTTCCGGCGGCGCCGTAATGGAGGCGTGGTGCTTGGGTCTGGCCGGAGGAATGGCGTCTTTCAGCGCGTAAGTAGGGTCGTTATCAGCTCTTCCCGTGGCTATTGCGTAACGGAAGATTTGCGAACATATGGAGCGGATACGGCGCGCCATTTCGTATGTACCGACAGCTTCAAGTCTTTTCAGCATGACGAGAATATCAGATGATTTGATAGTCGCAATCTCGCGTTCCCCTATAAAT
>BOCB01000229.1 GCA_026002695.1 Synergistales bacterium | reverse complement strand
AAATCAGCATTTAATTAAGCCCTCACAATAAATCCGCAATCTTTTCCTTAAAAACATCCTCAATGGAGCAACTGCACTGAACGGACTTTATGCCCCGCTCATACAGCAGGGAGTCCGGCCACTTGCCTATCCTGCTGACTATCACGGCGTCGCAGTCTGAAATCGCGTCTATCACCGCGTTAATCGCGTCGTCCGGATCGCCGTTCGTGCCGCACGACGGGCAGGGAGGACGCACGGAGCGCACCTCCGTTATCCTGTAATCCCCGCTTGCGCCATCGTACTCCGCTATGGTGAAAGCCTCGCATTTCCCGAAGTGCATATTGACATTTTCCCGGTCGCTGCTGGCAATCGCCGCCCTGAACTTCATTCACAAAACCCTCCCCATAAGGGTTTTATCGTCACCCTTCAGGCTCCCGATAATAAATCGCCCTTTATCCGCGGCCGCTCGCGGTCGCCCGTTCGGTTCTAGCGTAATACTCCGCGAGTTTCCGGAGCGCGCCGTCTATCGCCCCGCTTCTCTCAAACGCGGTTATCGACGCGCGGGAGAGCATTCTCTCGGCGCCCGGGCCTATTTTGCTCACGAGCACCGCGCGGCAGTCGCCCAGTATCTCAACGAATTTCCTCAGCGCCTCGTCATCGTGGGCGCCGCCGGAGGACGGCGGAGCGGCGCGGGATTCGAGAAAGCGCCATACGCCGTCGTCCCCGGCCTCCATGATCGTCCACTTCGCGCATTGGCCGAAGTGTTCCGTGACGTTCTCCCCGTCGCTCGTTCCGACGGCAATACGATAGCTCATCTCCGCCCGGAGCTCCGGCCTCAGATAGCGCGCGCGGTTCCGGTGATGGTGCCGGTCTCGAGTTCCAGCAGCTGATCCGCCCAGCTTGCCGCCCACTTCCGCAGCTCGGAGACCTCCAGAGCCGAGGGGACTTGAGAGACCTCATGCTCCGCTATTCGGCGGGCGAGCTCCGTATATACGGCTGCCTGCTCCGAGTCGGGAGCCGCCTCGATCGTCGTCTTGCCCTTCAATTC
>BOCB01000228.1 GCA_026002695.1 Synergistales bacterium | reverse complement strand
CTCGGAGTCCCTGGGCTTGAACAGAGTGCTGGTGATCGGTCGTGAGGCGGCGGCGCGGTCCATCACCATCATCGACAGCGCCATCGACAAAGTCTCCGGCCTGCGGGCACGGCTGGGCGCGTACCAGAACAGGCTCGAACACACCATCAACAATCTGACCGCGGCGGGCGAAAACCTGACGTCGGCTGAGAGCCGGATAAGAGACGCCGATATATCCGTGGAGATGCTGAACTTCACGCGGCTGCAGATTCTCATGCAGTCCGGAATCGTTATGCTGGCCCAGGCGAACCAGCTTCCACAATCCGTCCTCAGCTTCATTCGTGGATAGGATAGATGAATGAGACTATGGGACTGTAAATCACGGCTTTAATTGTCGCAGTTTCCAAACCGGCTTTTATTAAGTGAAAAGCGTCTGCCAATTCCAATTTTCCTCTCGGGAGCGAGATGAAATTCCTCGCCGCCGTCCTTACGTCAACGATAAGAAACCCATGGCGTTTGACAAGAGTTAAGGCCTGCTTGACGGTGATAGTCCGGTTTTCAGGAGCGGCATTAACGGTCTCCTTTCTGACAACCTCCGGAAACCCCTCGCCTTACGGCGATTGCCCTGCAAGAGCTTGGTCGCCGAGAGCGTCAGCTTGCGGCGTGCCATAGGGTTCAGCTCCGGTATCGCAAGCTCCATCACGTCGGCGTTCGTGCGCCTCGCTAACCACGACGCCACGCCGAGGCTCTGACCTGCGTTCTCAGGCACTCCGTCTGATATTATTACGACGAGTTTGAGCCTCGGAAGCGGCTTGCCCCACGCGTCAAGGCGCACCGGGGAAGAGGGTTTGCCGTGTCTTTCCGGCATAGGTACATTATTATAACCAGCCGCCATCCTCATTCCTCCTCGCCGATTCAATCAAAACAAAAAACTAAACCGCAGGGCTGCTCGCCGCATACCCTCGCATGAGCAGACGGCCGGCGAAGAATTGAGCCGTGTCGGTCGTTTAGTTTTTCATCAAAGGGTTATCCACTTGACCCTTATTCA
>BOCB01000227.1 GCA_026002695.1 Synergistales bacterium | reverse complement strand
ATTGAAGACGACGCGTCAGCCGCGATAACCGGTATGACGCCGCAGTCGAGCCATTTTGAAAGCAGCGCGCACTCCTTCGAGACGCGGATGGGCGTGTCGGCGTCGACGGCATGTCCAAGGTTGACCAATATAAAGTTTATGCAATCCGGCGACGCCGTACTCTGAAAGAGCCATTTGACGTTTGCCTCCGCCTCGCAGAGCGTCGGATCTATCATCGTTACCGGCTGCCCGCATACCGCCTGGAGCGCGCATAACGTCGTATCGTCGACATTGCCGACGTAGGGCTTCAGCTTGTAGCCGAAAGCTTTCAGAACGGACGCTATCAACACTCCTGAGGAGAGTTTCCCTGCCCTGTGTTCATCTGCTATTATCAATCTCGGAAGAAGCAATGTAAGTCCTCCTGTGCCTATGTAAAAAATCACGATATAATGATATAGTTTATCATACATTCGCAAATAAAGTTAATAGGTTAGTGCGTTCTTAACGATGGAGGCGAAGTTTATGGGAATGGCGCAAAGTTACGACGATTTCACCGGAGAGGATTTCTACCGCGCGACCGGTTCTCTCATCGGAGACGGCAAGTGCGGCGGCAAGGCTAAGGGACTGGCTTACGCGAGCATCGCGCTAAAAGGCTCTGCGTTAGAGGACAGGGTTTCATTCCCCGGCGTCTCCATCGTACTCTCGACAGAGGTATTTTTGGATTTCATAAATTCGAATGCCGTGTCGGATCTGTACGACGAGGAAGACTGGGAGCTTGTCAAAAAAAGAATATCTCAGGCGGACTTCCCCGACTCACTGAACAGGGAGCTCGAAAGGATATTAGGCAGCTTCGACGAGATAGGCTCTCCGCCGATAGTCGTGAGGTCGAGTTCATTTCTTGAGGATTCGATAAAACTTGCCTTTGCGGGCAAGTACGGCACACGCTTCTCGCCCAACTGCGGCGACAGGGCGTCCCGCCTCGAGACGCTCAAAGATTGCGTGCGCGTGGTCTTCGCGTCGCTCTTCAACCCGTCGGCCCGCGCGTACCGCGAGAAACACGGCA
>BOCB01000226.1 GCA_026002695.1 Synergistales bacterium | reverse complement strand
ATGGATTGCGTGACATGATGGCGCGTGATCAGGTTGTAGAATCTTGGTTACATAGCCAAGTTGCTAGAGCATATGATGCCTTAAAAGCTGACACTTCTCGTGCCATTGCGATAGACGTTCAAATGTTTCGACTCAAACTCATCCGACGACATCCGCTCGTCACTCCTAAGATAGTATATTGAGGATTCCGGAAAACCGAGTTCAATCAAACCGGTTTTTATTTCTTCCTCGTATTTCCAAGGGCTGATTAAAACGCGGGCGTCGGAATAATCGTTGAGCAATACATCCGGAGAAATTATATCGTATTGTCTTATGCCCCGATAATCATACGTGCCGGTCTTAACGCTGTCGCACACACAAGCGCTTTTTATGCCGTACAGGCTTAAAAAGTAACACGCAAAGTCACAGTTGCCCCCCGCTCCGTAAATCACGAGAGGACGATTATCCTTGCTGCCTGCAATATCTTTGCAGATATTCGCCGTAGCGTTCTCCAATGCCAACAGGCGGCATTCGGCAAACATTTGTTCAAATGAATCGTTCATAGCGTGATCCTCCTCAAGTATTTCCCCAAAAGCCCTGCGCCGAATATAACCGCTTTTTTCATATCAATTCCTCCATCCAATCTTTCTTCAAGACCCAGTATTAAACCATCGTTCACAATGCTGAAATCAGCGCTCTATATGACTGCGGATTAAAAAATTCCGGCACTAAAAAGAGCTTAATATTGCGCTCCTTACAGGCTTTCCCCAGACGCAACGCGCAATTAAATGCTCGGTCAGGTAAAGGCTTATCAACAATGCGAACATCTGATGAAATAAACACCTCTGCGTTTATTTGAGCGGCAAGCTCAACAAAACCGTCAATATCCGCGTCATTATCGTTAATGTCCGGCAGCAGAATGTACTTTAGCGCAATCTGACCCGCTGTTTTCGTGGTTTCGGCATATTGTTGCAAGTTAGAAACAACTTTATGCCAACAATCCACGCCTTTTATGGCGGCAAAAGTTTCCGGCGTTCCGGCATCCATGCTGACTTGAATTTGAGCCAGACCCTC
>BOCB01000225.1 GCA_026002695.1 Synergistales bacterium | reverse complement strand
CGCCCTTCCTCGCCAGTGTCTTTGTGATAGCCGCCGTAAGCGTCGTCTTGCCGTGGTCTATGTGACCTATCGTGCCTATGTTCAAGTGCGGCTTGTTTCTCTCAAACTTCTCCTTTGCCATTATTCACGCCTCCCTTGTAAAACAAAAAGACCCGAGCCATCCAAACAGGGCGGGCCTTAGAAGACTGGAGCCGACTTCCGGACTCGAACCGGAGACCCCATCCTTACCATGGATGTGCTCTACCTGCTGAGCTAAGTCGGCGAACCGACAAAAATTGGTGGTGGGGGTAGGGTTCGAACCTACGTAGGCGCCGCCGGCAGATTTACAGTCTGCTGCCTTTGACCACTCGGCCACCCCACCATTATTAGATTGATGCCTCTCTGGAGCCGGCGATCCGATTCGAACGGACGACCTGCTGATTACAAGTCAGCTGCTCTACCAACTGAGCTACACCGGCGGAATTCGTCTCTCGACGAACATAACGTATTTTACACGCTTTTACGCTAACGTCAAGGGGGAATTTGTTTTTTTGAGTTTCCCATTATGGCATTGCAGCATCGTCAGGCAAATCGTTTCAAATAGACGCCGCCAATTTATCCAACATACGGGCATAAGCGTCGTCATGAAGCTGAGCCGCACTGATACCATCTTCTTTATAAAAGATGTCCGCTGCTTTGTTTTCTCGGAATCGTTCCGTTTTATACAGAGGCCGGCAACAACAGAGAAGTGCAGCTGCCGGGCTTTCCGCAAGTATGCCGGGAGAAGCCGATCTGCTGTTTGGGCTCCAAGCCGTGAATTGATCGACTGTTTCCCAGATCCCGGCCAACCGTGCAAGCGAAAGGGCTATCGGCGCCGCGCCCGGATGTAAAACGCTTCATCGATACAGCTTTATTTCCTTCATTTTCCATAAAAGAATATGATAACAACTTAACCGTATTTTTTCAAAACTATCTCGTTTTGAGTTTCCCCATTTTTCAAGCTCACCTCCAAAGGCAACGCTGATTTGAGCGCGGCGGTCTGTCAAAAAATGATGACATTCCGGTGTACAATTTGCCGAATATTTCAGCCAAGCCGGCGGCGAT
>BOCB01000224.1 GCA_026002695.1 Synergistales bacterium | reverse complement strand
GAGGATAAATGCAATTTTAATTGTATTTATTGTGGGGTAAAAAAGCATTTGGATTCCAAGAGATTCGCTTCAAGCGTTATTGATGCGCTTCGTAATTTTGAACGAGTAAGCTCAGGAGAATATAGAAACATTGTACTGGCATCCGGTGAAATATCCGTTTCTCCGTATCGCGATGAGGTGTTTGAGATTATCAAAAACAACAACTGGAGCGCAGATATTTTTACTAACGCTTCCGTGTTCAATCAAAAATTAGCGGATTTAATGAGCGAGGGTCTGGCTCAAATTCAAGTCAGCATGGATGCCGGAACGCCGGAAACTTTTGTCGCAGTCTCTCCGCAAATGCGGCAATCTGTTTCCTTTCGATCTGTGAAAATCCCATCAATTTATGCGTCATCTTATCCTTACACAGCATAACGACCAAACGCGCCGATGCTTGCGCTAAATCATTGCTCTGTTTTGTGTCAAGCGTATATTTGATTCGCAGATCACGCGTTATTGCTAAATGTGGCGTCTCCAAAACTTTCATCAGCCCGATCACGGATGAATAATCACAGAATTCCTATGCGGTCATCCTTGAAAATTTTATTAGATGTAATCACGCATAGTTTTGAATCATCTCCTGCCCCATTGGGAAGTAGTTATCAACAGCAGTCACTTTAACTCACCTGCTGCGCCGCAGGGTGCCGTTGCAGCACGGCCATATACTTCTGTTTACAGTAGCGGCACGACTGCCGGGCATGGTCGTAAAACTTGCCGATTACCTCGCGCTTCTCATCGCGGGTCAGCGAATCGTCGCGCAAATCTATGAAATCGCGCTCTTGCGGCGGGAACAAGCCCATTTCAAGCATGAAGCACGAGTTTGAACACCTGTGCAGTTTCCCGTCGTATACGTGCATATTTTTGAGTCGGTTCTGCGGGCAATTTTTCGAGTTGACTTCAAGCACGTCGCCCGGCTCTTTCAGGTCGCGCGGATCCGTGTTGTCAATCCAGCCGTTATAATACTGGTCCTCGCCGTAGTATTTTTTCAGCGAATACTCAATGCCGTGCCGATCCATAAACGCGACAAACTCGTCGCGCTGATACGACAAATC
>BOCB01000223.1 GCA_026002695.1 Synergistales bacterium | reverse complement strand
TACTTATAGGAAACGGCCTGCTCGAAGAGTTGGGGGAGCTCATAAAACCGCTCTGCGGGACGAGTCCTGCCGTGGTTGTTACGGACGAAAACGTATGGAGCTGTCACGGGGCGAGATTTTCCGCGTCGCTTGCGGGCGCCGGTATCGCTTGTTCCGCGGTTGTGAATCCGCCCGGCGAGGAGAGCAAGTCGCTTAACGCGCTTGCCGGGCTGTACGGCGAATTTGCGCGGCTCTCCCTGCCGAGGAGCGGGTTCGTTATAGCGTTCGGCGGCGGGGTTACGGGGGACCTCGGAGGATTCGCGGCAGCTACATGGATGCGCGGCGTCCGGTTCATTCAGGCGCCGACCACGCTGCTCGCTCAGGTGGACTCGAGCGTCGGAGGCAAGACAGCCGTCAACCTCCCGCAGGGCAAAAACATGGTCGGCGCTTTCTACCAGCCGGAGACGGTCGTCATCGATCCGTCGGCGCTCCTGACGCTTCCGCCACGCGAGGTCAGAAGCGGCATGGCCGAGGTGATAAAGTACGGCGCGATCCGTTCAGCGGATTTCTTCGGCGAGCTTTGCCGGATCGGGGAGCTTCGCGGCGCTGAGGGATTGGCGGGCAGCGAGGAAGCGTCCCGGATAATTCACGAGTGCTGCCGGATAAAGAGCGGTATCGTGGAGCGCGATGAGCGCGACTTCGGAGAGCGGGCGCTGCTCAACTTCGGGCATACCTTCGGACACGCGATAGAAGCGTCGGCGGGCTTTGGCGCGAATGCGTACCGTCACGGAGAGGCGGTGGCGTTCGGCATGGTGATTGCCTCCTCCATAGGGGAGGCGATGGAATTAACCGCGCCCGGGGCGGCAGCCCCTACTCGTTCTGAAACTGCGAGGGCATCCCCGTCAACGCGGGTTTCGATCCCCGCGAGGGCGCTCATTCCGGCGAGCGTGGCGTCCACGTCGTCGGAGCCGGCGAAGTTCTCCACGCGGCCGCCTCCCGCAAGCGCCGCGCATATAACGGCCCTGTGAGATAAACTCTTTGACGGGGGCGGCGTTATCGTGCCTTCGGGGAATCGGCTGATTATTTTCTCCGGTATTTCGCAGCTCATGCCTCTATC
>BOCB01000222.1 GCA_026002695.1 Synergistales bacterium | reverse complement strand
GACGCCAAGGAAGAGGGCAAGTTTGAGGTCGCGCGTTCAATGCGTGCCGACGGGTTTCCCGCTGAAGCCATCAGGAAATACACCGGCCTCGACGAGGACGACATTCTTGCTTTAAGCTAAAAATAACCATTATTTGAACGCGCAAAAACGCGAAGGTCGCAAAGTCGTTACCTTCGCGTCGAATATTTTTTACAAACCGTTATTTTTCCTCGTGGGGTTTTATCACCTCGCGCTCTGTCTGTCCCGGAGCGAGGCGCGGGGACGGGCCATCTATCTCGTATTCGCCGCCTGCTGCGCGCTGACCGGGCTGCGTTGTCTGATCGAGCAGGACAGCGTGGCGCTGTATTTCTCCCGCGGCTGGCTGAACACGTATTTTAACCCGGTGTACTGGGCATTGATCTCTCTGCATTCCGCCCTCGTAGTCGTGTTCATGGCGATGGCCTTCGAACTCAAACTATCCCGCGCGGTGAAAATTCTCCTGGCCCTTCTGCTGGCCGCCCCTCTCGCAATGATGCCGCTGCCCGCGCCGCTGAACCGTTTCGGGATGTTCACGCACGCCCTCACGCATGTTATCGTCTTTTTGCTGGCGATCCGCAGCCTCAGCCCGGAACGCGTCTGGGACAGGCCGTATCTGGGGATGCTGCTGGCGGCGTCCCTGTGTCACATAATCTGGGGGCCGGTGGCGAACGGCCCGGCGCGGGCACACTTCTTCGCCGCGCCCGTACTCTCCAACACGGTCTTCACTCTGGCTCAGTTCGCCATGCTCTTGTGGGACTACGCGGAGGCGCGGCGCAAAGCGGAGGAAGCCGCCGCCAAAAACGACTTTTACTGCCGCATGAGCCATGCGCTCCTGACCCCGCTCACCAAAATTTCAACCAACGTGCAGATCGCGAAAATGGGACCGGAGGGCGCGGCGGGGCTGCTGACGAAATCGCAAGAGGAAATTATGAAAATGGCGGAGATAATCAACGACGCCCTTGCGGAGGAAACGGGGGGCGGCAAATGAAAACCTTGCTCTGCGTCGAGGATGAACGCGACCTTTTGCAAAACAACCGCTGGTTCTTTGAAAAAAGCGGCTATGCCGTGCTGACCGCGGAAAATCTGTCGCAGGCGC
>BOCB01000221.1 GCA_026002695.1 Synergistales bacterium | reverse complement strand
ATGTTTGAGGGGCGCGGTTTTAATAAAATCGTCTTTAATATTTACGCCTTCTGTTTCGCCACCTTGTACCTTTTCCGCTCCTCGGTCCTCATCATTGCAAAGATAGCTCCGACGAAGCAGCCGTGGCAGATAAGGCTCAGGACGATGCAGCTTACGGCCCATGTTGACATAGCACTACCCCCTTTCTCTCGGAACGATGCGGTATCAGTCTATTTTGTTGCCGTGGATGAGGCGCTTCGCCATGAAGTTGTTCAGCCCTATCAGCACGGCGAACATGATTGCCCACTCGGCGACCATTGCGGCAGGTGTATAGACGAATTCCGTGATCGGCCAGAATTTGTACCACGTATCCGGGTACCACGAGAAGGACTGATAACACCACCAGCCCCAGACTATCAGGAAGAGGACGGGGAAGAAGCAGAGCGCCGTCCACATCCACTTTACGTGTATGTCGGAGCAGGGGTTGACGTCCTCGTCCCACATCTTGTTCACGCCGTACTTCATGGCGGCGAAAGCGTAGCAGAGGCCGACAATTAGGAGCCCGACGCCCCATACGAAGTCCTGGTTCTCGAATATTCTGTTGTCGAGCGCCGAGAAGCTGCCGACCGCTAAGAAGAATATCGTGGTTACGAGCGTACCCTTTGCGCGGGAGAAACCCATGTCCATCAGGTTGCGGCAGCCGAGCTCGACCATCGCTATGAGCGAGGAGAGAGCCGCGGAGAAGAGCGCGGCGAAGAAGAAAACGGCCATGAGCAGACCGCCCGGAGTATTGGCGAAGAGGTTGGTGAGGTTGACGAACGTGAGACCGTTCGCCCCGCTCTTCATTATGTCGTCTGCCTGATCGGGAGCGAGCGCGTAGACGGCGGGAAGAACGACCATTGCCGCGAGCATGGCAGCCGAGGTGTCTCCGAAGGCGACCGTGAAGGCGTTGAGCTGGACGTCCTCGTCCTTAGCCGAGTAAATGAAGAATACGTGGAACATACCCCAGCCCGCGCCGGTGGACCAGGCGACCTGAGTGAACGCGGCGAGCCACATCTTTGGCTTGCCGAAGTCCGCCCAATCAATGTGGAACATATACTCGAAGCCCTTGCCCGCGCCGGGAAGCATGAGAACCCTG
>BOCB01000220.1 GCA_026002695.1 Synergistales bacterium | reverse complement strand
ATCGCCTCGGTTTGCACATCGTAAGTCTCGTAAGTCATATTGTCTCCCTCCAAATATTAACGAAATCTGAAGCCTGTTCTCAGTAAATTTACTGTCGTTTATTTCAGTTACCAGCATAAACGAATATACAAGCGACAAACTTCCATATTTCACGAGTGACTGTATATACAATTTAGCGGTTGCCTCTTTGCCATTGCCTCCAATGGTCAAATCGTCATACGGGCGATTGTAGCAACAGTTATCAAGATATATTTTAAGCATATGCTCACCACTCTCTCCGCAATAATTGCGTTAAGCTCTTTTTGCGCTTGGCAAGTCTCCAAGTTTATTATACCGTTAATCTGGTCGAAAATCAGCGTTGCCTCGTTTTCGTCAGTCCGGCGAAAACCTTCTTTCTGATAGCCTAGGAATCATGATGATTTGCGATATGCAACGGGGCAGTATAACTGGTATAATTGACTTGGAAACCTGAAAACCGATCGGGGAGTTGAGGCATTGACGTTAAACGAATTATCAGAGTTGCCGGAAGCGTTTCCCGGGACAGAGCGGCAACTCCGGGAGGATTTGGAAAAAGGTAAAATAAACCGCTTGTTCGACAGCGTGTTTAAGTTCGTGTTTTGTAAGGAAAGAGACATGGCTTTATTTCTTGACATGGCGAACGCTTTTGTTTTTCCGAATAACGAGAGGGCATTCCGAAGCGCTCGCCTCATCGACCGGGAACGATCCCCGCTGAGGATAAAGGGCAAGGGCGGCAGGCTTGATGTATTTGCGATCATGGATGACTTTGACCAAATCAATCCGGAGGTTCAAGCCGGGTACGAACCCGACTTTCTGAAAAGAGTCCTGATATATTGGAGTCTGGTTCACGGCGGTCAACTCAACAAGGGGTGTCGATTATATTTTTGTCCTTCCCCCCGATAAACCCTCCGTATATCCCGAGTATTTGCCGCCGCTGCTCGGTAAACAAAGGGGTAATAGCTGGCATGAACAGTATTCTATGGTTTTAAACAACACGCCGATAAACTTTATAGATTTGGCCGCTATTCTGGAACGGCACAAAAAAGAGTATAAATCTTTTAATAAACGATACGATCTTTACCACTGGAACGCATATGGTAT
>BOCB01000219.1 GCA_026002695.1 Synergistales bacterium | reverse complement strand
GTCTATAACCACGGACGGCGGCGCTTTGCGGATGTCGGTTGCTGTTCTTCCCGCAAACGCGGCAGTCAGATACCCCCGGCAGAGCCGGGGGCTTGATTTTATGAACCGCTCAAAGCGGTAGTTTTATTACCTCAGTCTCCATATTCCGAAAGGCCGCGAGCGCCCGCTGAGGTGATATATCGGCGAGACACTCGATCGGGCAGCGGTAGTTCCAGCAGCCTGCTTTTGGGCATGAGACCCTGACTTCGCGGAAGTTCGGCATACGTAAGTTCATTGACCAAGCGTCCGTAACTCCGAAAAGTCCGAGAGTCGGAGTCCCCGTGAGCGCTGCGAGGTGGAGAGGGCCGGTGTCGTTGCCGATTGATGCCGCGCATTCTTTGGCGATTGCGGCGGTCTGCGCGAACGTGGCGTTCAGTTCCGTCATGTCGAGTACGAGCGAGTCTCCGAGCGCGGATTTTATCTCGCGGGCGATGCGCGCTTCCGATGAACCGAAACCGTTCAGGACAACGCCCCAATTTTCGGAGATGAGCGGACGAAGGAAATCCGTCCAGTGTCCGGCCGGCCAGAGTTTTTGGGACTGCGACGCGCCTATTATGACGAAGAGTTTTTTCGCGGGCAGGGAAAGAAGCTTTCGCCTCGCCCATTCAGTGTCTCCCGCGTCTGCGAAGATCGACGGCTCGCTCCGGTCTTTGAAGTCGACGCCGAGGTTGTCTAAGTACTCCCAGTGGGTTGTTTTGTAAAAGAATTGGGCGCTGCTGTTGTATCCGAAGCGCAGGGGCGTTCCGCTCGTCACCGCCGTGAGGGCGGCGGCAAAGCCCCTGTGCATACTGAATAAATATTTGAAGCCGGACGCGCGGATTTTAGCCGCGGTTTTGAAAAATCCGGAGGGGTTCTTAGAGACATCCCATGTAATTACGTCGTCGATATAAGGCTGTTTCGATATAATGTCCGCATAAGCGGGCTTGGTGAGGAAGGTCAGGCGCGCGCCGGGGTATTTGAGCTTGAAGCGACGGGAAGCCGCCGCCGCCTGCAAAACGTCGCCGAACGCGCTGAACCGTATCCATAATACCTTATCGCCCTGCTGAGGAATTACTGTCATAATGTGATAATTATACATGA
>BOCB01000218.1 GCA_026002695.1 Synergistales bacterium | reverse complement strand
GGGGGTTATTTTACAATGGCCGATATGGACACTAATCAGTATCTTGGGGCGTTTTTAGATGAATCAGGAGATAATCTCGAGCATTTGAACGAACTTCTTCTTTCGGCGGAACAGAATAAGGAGGATTCGGATATAATCAACGAGATATTCCGGGTTGCTCACACTTTTAAGGGCATGGCCGCCACGATGGGTTACAAGGACATGACCGCTCTCACTCACGCCATGGAGGATCTCTTAGGTCTCGTGCGCGCGGGAACTCTCGCGCTCAATTCCGACGACGTTGATATTTTCTTCAAGTGCCTCGACACTCTGACCGCGATGGTTGACGGGATAAGGGTCGGCGGCAGTGACGCGGATGTTCCGTCTGATGAGCTCATAGAGCTTCTTCACAACAGGCGCGACAATCCGGCCGGCACGCCGTCGGCAAAACCCGCAAAAAAAGGGAAGGGCGGCAAAGCTGCGGCGAAGACTAAGCAAGCCGAACCTGAGGCGGAGGCAGCCAAAGCGAAGGAGGACTTCACCGAACAGGATCGCGACTGGATAATATCCGCCAAAGATTCGGGCCTGAATGTTTACAAGATAACGGTAAGGCTTAACGAGGACTGTATGCTTCGGGCAGCGCGCGCTTATATGGTCATCACGGCCATAAGCGACAACGGAGACATAATCAAGGCTGTACCGAACGTAGACGACCTCGAAAAAGAGGCGTTCGATAAGGAGTTCACTGTATACGTCGCGTCGCGCAACTCCGACGAAACATTCCGCGACTATGTCTCGAAAGTCGGAGAAGTAGCCTCCGTTGAGATAACGGGCGTCGATCTTGACGCCGGCGGCGGGTCGGCTGAGGCGGAGCAGAGTGATGCTGTGGCGGAGACCGAGGAAGTTCAGCCCGTTGAAGCAAAACCTGTCTTTCACCCGTTGGATCCTGTACCGGAAGGCGAGAAGAAGCAGCATCCGGATCAAAAGGCCAAAGCCGGCAGCAGGACGGTAAGGGTAGATATAGGACGTCTTGATAAACTTATGAACCTCGTCGGCGAACTTGTCATAGGCCGTGCGCGCATAGAGCGGCTTGTGCAGGAGTCTCGCCTCAAAGCGTTTGAAGATCCG
Source organism: Synergistales bacterium (assembly GCA_026002695.1). GTDB lineage: Bacteria > Synergistota > Synergistia > Synergistales > Synergistaceae > BOCB01. The sequence goes on along the minus strand of BOCB01000218.1, from coordinate 19 downwards.
CTGTCCCAACTTGGACGCA
>BOCB01000217.1 GCA_026002695.1 Synergistales bacterium | reverse complement strand
TCATATCCTTTGTCGGAGCGCCCATCGTTATCAATATGCCGCCGGCCGCCCCCTCGCGCTCGACAGTGCCTCGCAAATCCCTGACGTGAGATACTCCGGCCTTGCCGGATTTTACCGAGAACAGAACTTTTTGAGCGCTCGAATCTGCGCCGGCTATAAAAGCCGCGCCGTCAACGCCTTTATCGCTCCCCTTTTTCTCGTTAATCATCGCCCTGTTGTCCGAGAATGTGAGAACGGCCCATTTCTCAAACTCCTTGCGCGTCTTGTCGTCATTCTTATTTGCCAGCGCGATAGCGCTTTCTCTGTCGCGAGGTATCCCGTTGAGTTCTATCCCTTCGAGAGTTTCAGCGCCGTATGTGTTTTCAAGGCGTCTGAGTATGAGCGATATGCTCTGATAGGTTATGTCTATGCCTATCCATTTCCGTTTAAGCCTCTGCGCCACAGCGACAGTCGTTCCGCATCCGCAGTAAGAGTCAAGAACCGTATCGCCCTCATCGCTGGAGGCTTTTATTACGCGCTCAAGCAAGGCTTCCGGCTTCTGCGTCGGATAGCCGAGGCGCTCGCGGGACACTTGATTTATAATGTCTATATTCCACCAGTCCTCCAAGGATACGCCTGTCTTTTCATCCAGATAATCCCTTACCACGAGTTCCGGATTTGTTTCCTCCCACTTTGGCGCGACATCTTTCGCTGACCTTATAGGGCTTCCGGTTATCCCTCTGCCCTCCAAACGATATTTCCTGCCGTTGGAATCCGTAAATTTATATTTCTTCACAGTTGCGTCGGACAGCGGACGTACTACGCTGTTACGATTAAACACATAGTTATCGCTCTTCGTATAAAAATATATTACATCGTGTTTTCTGCCGAAATGCATCTTTGACTGCGGGCGGGATTTATAACACCACACTATCTCATTCCTGAACTCCCCGCCTCGCGGACAAAAAACGCTGTCGAGCATCATCTTGATGTAGTGGCTCGCGGTCGGGTCGCAGTGAAGGTAAAAGCTGCCGGCAGGTTTCAGAACGCGCCATATTTCGGACACCCGGCGCGTTAAACTGATTATATAAGCAAATAACGAACCTCGCTCCAAAATATTGAGCAATCCGTTGGCAAGGTTCATTGTTT
>BOCB01000216.1 GCA_026002695.1 Synergistales bacterium | reverse complement strand
GTCGTTCTGAATCTGATTAATCAGCCAAAATGGAATTTCGCCGTTTTGAGATGTAGAGCCGGTCAGGTTTTTATCGTTACCCTTCAGGCTCCTAACAATAAATCAGCATTTGCCAAGTTTTTGGCAATCGTTGCAAACAAGGCGTTTATCTCAATGGGTTTGGGGAGGTGGCCGGTTATGCCCGCGTCCATACACTTACTGCGCAGATCCGCGCCGCTTTCGGCCGACACCGAGATAACCGGCACTGTTTTTGCCCAAGGCCGGTTTGACGCGCGTATTCTCTTTGTGGCGCTGAAACCGTCCATCACAGGCATGTGTAAATCCATTAAAACGAGGTCGTATTTATTTGAGGAAAACATCCTGACGGCCTCTTCCCCGTCCCTCGCCTCGTCAAGGAGGGCGCCTGTGTCCTCCAGAATGGCTAAAAGTATTTCACGGTTTATTTCCACGTCGTCCACAAGCAAAATCCGCCGCCTCGGAGCCGCGGGCAAATGACGCTCAGGAAACGGATACGGACGGCCCCGCGTCTGTAGATTTTACCGGGCGAGTGTCGCGCCGCTTTCAACGACGAGATAATACGCCGTTCCCGCTTCGTCGGTGGTGAAGCCGACGGTCGCCGCCGTGTCGCTCGCGCGGCTGACGGCTCCCGCTGTGAGTATTGGCGCGGCATTGTCAGGCGCATACACTGCCGCCGGGATTTTCAGCGGGTTGCTGATGTTGCCCGCCGCGTCCTCGACGACGACGTAAATATCCTTCGCGCCCGCCGCGAGGACGACGGCTTTGTCGCTGACCGCGCTTGCCGGAACCGCGCCGAGAGAAGTTCCGCCTTTAACCGTTGTGTTTGCGGGAGCGGCCGCGCCGCTTTCAACGACGAGATAATACGCCGTTCCAGCTTCGTTGGTGGTGAAGACGATGGTGGCCGCCGTGTCGCTTGTGCGGGTGACGACCGCTCCATCTGTGAGGGTGGGCGCGGTGTTGTCGGCGTGGGTCACGGTCACATTTGCGCTGTTCTCCCACTGGTTTGGAGTCGCCGTGGAGTCTGGCGCGAGTACGATTTGGCCTGATTGGTTCGCAAAAAGGCAACCATTGCTCCCCGAATCGCTTGGGACTACAAAATACCCGGACTCAATGC
>BOCB01000215.1 GCA_026002695.1 Synergistales bacterium | reverse complement strand
TGGCGCGGGAGGCGAGAGGAAAAACAGCTTTATCCCGACGAAAAGCAAGCTGACGGCTATCAGAGCGGCTATGGGCAGAGCAAAATGCCCAAACGTCAGCATCCTGTGCCTTTCTCTCCGGTTTCTCGAACGTCTGCTGGTCACCATACAAAATCCCCCTCCTATGAAAAAATACGATAAACACGGCAATCTCTCTTGTTATTCGATAGAGGCGGCAGGGGCGACCGCGTCAAACCCCAAGCGCCTCAGTTCGGAGATAGTTTCATTCCTGCCCGCGTCGCGCGGTATATTTTTTATCTTTTTCAGCGGCACTCCCTCCGCAATCATTTTTGATACCGATTGTGACGCCCATGACAGCAAATATTCGGACGAAGCGTCGTTGACGCTGTTGTACTGAAACGTAACGCCCCTTTCCTCGCGGGATGATTTCAGCAGTGAATATTTATCGCGCAGGGCTCTCTCTCCTGCCCATTCACTTTCGCTCCACGCTGTGCCCGGTTTCGGCACAAAGGGCGAGACTGCGGCCGCTACCCTCAGCCCTGTTTCCCTCCGTATCATTCCGCATAAATCCGCTATCGACAATACGTCGCCCTCATCCTCACCCGGCAGGCCGATCATAAAATAAAGTTTGGCGCTCGCCACGCCCTCATCCTTTGCCATTGCGAGAACGCTTATGATCTCGTCGTTCGTGAAGCCCTTCCCGCACGACACTCTGAGCTCGTCATTGCCGGTCTCCGGCGCTATCGTTAAGCTATGTCTTCCTCCGCCGGTAAGCGATCTCACAATACGCTTCGTCATTCTGTCGACGCGGAGCGACGCGAACGACACTCCCTTGCCGAGGCTCTCTATCGCGTCCAAAAGTTTATCGAGCTCCCTGTAATCCCCGGCCTCCGGTGTTACGAGACCCACCTGCGAAAATTTCACACGCCCGGCCGCGCGCTTTATATCCTCCGCCGCGAGTGCCGCGCTCCTCTGCCGCATTGGCGAGAAGCACGACGGAAGCACGCAGTATTTACACCCGCGAGCGCATCCTCTCTGAAGCTCCGCCAATAGAGTATCGCCGAACGCCGATCTCGGAGTAACAAAGCTGCCGTATCCATACTCCTCCGATACCGCGGATTTGCCTATATATAA
>BOCB01000214.1 GCA_026002695.1 Synergistales bacterium | reverse complement strand
GTGAACGCGGGACTTGTCGTCGCCGTCGCGGACGACCCCGGGATGCACTCCTCGCAGAACGAGCAGGATTCGCGGCACTACGCGGTCGCGGCGAAAGTCCCGATGCTCGAACCGTCGGACAGTTCTGAGTGCTACGAGTTCGCGAAAATCGCGTTCGAGCTGTCGGAGACGTTCGACACACCCGTGCTGCTGCGGCTGTGTACCCGCGTGTCGCACTCGCAGTCGCTCGTTGAAACGACGGGGCGCGCGGAGGCATTCACGAAACCGTACGTTCGAGACCTCGCGAAGTACGTCATGATACCGGGGAACGCGAAACGCCGCCATCCGCTCGTCGAGTCTCGCACCGAGAAGCTCATCGGGTACGCGGAAACGTCGCCGCTCAACCGCGTCGAGCGCGGGAGCGGCGCGTCAAACGTCGGGATTATCTGCTCCGGCACGGCTTACCAGTACGTCAAGGAAGTGTTCGGGGACATTGTTTCCGTGCTGAAGCTCGGACTTGTGAACCCTCTGCCCGAGAAGCTGATTTCCGGCTTCGCGGAGAGCGTCGGCACGCTTTTCGTCGTCGAGGAACTCGACCCCGTGATCGAAAACCACGTCAGGGCGCTCGGAATCGAGTGCCGCGGCAAGGATTATTTTCCGCTGTGCGACGAATTTTCGCAGAATCTCGTGGCGAAAATCCTCGCGGAACACGTTCCGGCCTCCGCTGATTTTGAATTTGAAATTCGCAATTCCGCGTTGGAATCGGCGGAGCCGATTATCACGCGTCCCCCGGTCATGTGCGCGGGGTGTCCGCATCGCGGCATGTTCCACGCGCTGAAATCGAACGGCGTGACCGTCCTCGGCGACATCGGGTGCTACACGCTCGGCGCGGCGCCTCCGCTCGGCGCTATAGACACGACGCTGTGCATGGGCGCGTCGGTTTCAGGGCTGCACGGGTTCATTCACGCGCCGGGAAACGGCGCGGCGGTGAAGTCAGCGTGCGTCATCGGCGACAGCACGTTCATGCACTCGGGCGTTACGGGGCTTATCAACATCGCGTACAACGGCGGGGCGAGCACCGTGATTATCCTCGACAACTCGATTACCGGAATGACCGGGCACCAGCAGAATCCCACGACCGGACTTGACATTCACGGCG
>BOCB01000213.1 GCA_026002695.1 Synergistales bacterium | reverse complement strand
GAAGCCTCGTCAAAGTCGGCGCGTATCATGGAGGATTGCGAGCGCCTGCCCGATATGAACTCGAACGAGCGAACCAAGCTGCTCTTGCCGGCTCCGCTTTCGCCGGTTATGGCTATGAAGCTCCCGTTGAAAATGAGCTCCGCCGAGGATATGCCGCCTATGCCGCGAACGTACAGCTCATCTATCATTGCGCGCCGTCCCGTGCGCCGGGCGCGCCCTCTCCCCAATGGAGCTTCCGCCGCAGCACCTCGTAATATGAATCCTCGCCGAGACGCAGAACCGTAACGCCCTTCTTGTCCAGTGTAACACGCACCCGGCAGCCGCTCGGCACCTTAACGTCCTGAGTGCCGTCGCATGACAGGGACATTGCGTCTCCGCCGCTGATTTGGGTTATCTCTATATTTTCATTCTCGCTCAGCACAACGGGGCGCGGGTAAAGCGAATGTGGGCATATCGGCGTCACCAATATGCAGCGGACATCGGGATGTATAACGGGCCCGCCGGCGGACAGCGAGTAAGCCGTCGAGCCTGTGGCGGTCGAAACTATCACACCGTCGGCTAGGAAATTGTACAGCTCGCCGCGCGAGGCGCGTATATAAAGCTCCACAGGCCTCGGCGACGAGCCCCTCGTAACGGCTATCTCATTCAGCGCGTAAAAACGCTTCCCGCCCTCGCCGTCTGAGGTTATCTCGCAACGCAAAGGCCGGCGGACGTATGTTTCGTAATCGCCCGACAAAATCCGCGACACGTCGGAGACGGCCTGGGCGGGAAGGCCGAGCGCCAAAAATCCGAGCCGCCCCGCGTTTATGCCGTAGAGCGGGGCTTCCAATCCCCTGCTTCCAATCAGGCGGGCGACGCGCAGAAAAGTTCCGTCCCCGCCGATCGACACGGCAAAGTCCATAGGTTTGAGCCGAACCCTGCCGTCAGACGGCTCCTTCCTGAAGAACTCTGCCGGCGCGCCGTAGTCGGCCGCCTCTATCGCGTCCGCTATCTCAGGGAAGCCTTCCCTGTCCTGCTTGAAAAAAAGACCTATTACCCTCTTCTTTTTTCTCATTCTATCATCACCGCTTCACGCGCTATCGCGCCGAAGTCCGCGTCTATGGATTTCCCCTCCTCCGGAGATAAGTAAAAAAGGAACTCCGCGT
>BOCB01000212.1 GCA_026002695.1 Synergistales bacterium | reverse complement strand
CCGCGCCGCTACCCTTATTAGCTCATCTGTTATAAGGAAAATCACGTCAATGGGAGAATATTTAACGGCGGTGAGCAGCTTATCGGCTTCTTCTCCTAAATCACGTCGCAATTCATAATAAACCTCAAGCAGATTTACACTATGCAATAACACTTCGTTAGAGGTTTTTTCGATAATATCCCTCACAAGCTCAAAGCCCTGTTCTTTTTTTATCAGCGCGATAAGCGCGCAGGCATCCAGAACGTACTTCAACGTTCCAACTCCTTTTCTGCTTTTTTGTTAGCTGCGAATTCATAGGATGAAATATCACTGTGAGCAAAAAGCCCGCACAAATCAACACGGTTGATTATGTTGGGCATAGTATTTTTTGACTGAAGGAAAAGCACAAAATCTATAATCTCCGGTATATTACTGTCCGGCACTGTTTTCACAAGTGAAACGAGAGTTTCACGCTCATAAACAAGGCTCATAAAATCACTCCCCCTTATATATCCGTTGCCTGATTTTAATGTATCGTAGAGCTTCTTACGAATTCCGTCAATATAGGCATCAATGTCTATGGCGGATATTGCCGCTTGATTTCGAAATAATATATAACAAGAAATCAGCCTTTTCTCTTCATTATATAATCCACCATGCCGTCGCGTTTGAAGCCGAGTTTCTCATAAAAGCCGACGGAACTATTGTATGTGCCGATCCACAGCGTGCAGGCAGCCGACGGCGGATATTCCGCAAACGTATTGGCGAGAAGGGCCAGTCCGAATCTCTGCCCCCTGTATGATTTCTTCACCACAAAAAAACGCAGCAGGAGTGCCCTCTTTGAAGGTCTGTCGAAGTGCGCGAACCCGGCAATCGAACCGTTAGCCCTGATGAGCGTAACATCTCCGTTTCCTATGGCCTGAGTCATCTGATCCCTTGTCGGTATGCGCGATAAAAGCGGATCGAACTCGCATCGCAGCACCTGAACAATATCATCCGCGTCCTCTGCGCGCGCTCTCTCCACCAATAGGTTCCTGTCGGGGCGTATCTCAGGCAAAGGGGAGCGGCTCATGCGTATAAATTTCCCGTATTCTTCAAAGGAGACCGCCTCAAGCGCGCGCGCAGAGTCTTCAATATCCCCGGCTTTGCCGACGATGTCAGCCACCAGGGGCTT
>BOCB01000211.1 GCA_026002695.1 Synergistales bacterium | reverse complement strand
TTTTTATTCATATAAATTCGATATGAATTACTTTTAATTATTATAACGGCGGCTGCCCTTCGATGTCAATATGTACAACGCGCATTAACCCCCTGTTCGCGGCCGTCGTCTCCGGGTGACGGCATCATGGACTGATGGTTTTCAGGATTGAGGGCGCGAAGTTTGAGACCTATTGTGATAGAATAACCTTTGTAAAGCTGACCTTTCATTTGTGCAGGGAGGAGTTTCTTTGACAGAGTCCGCTTATTTGGTCTTGTCGAACGGCAGAGTTTTCGAGGGGACGCCGTTCGGAGCTTTTGACTCAGGGGACACGGTCGGCGAGGTTGTGTTCACGACCGGCATGACCGGTTATTTGGAGACGCTCACCGATCCGAGCTATCACGGCCAGATAATCGTGCAGACGTTCCCGCTGATAGGCAATTACGGCGTCATAAGCGCGGATTTGGAGAGCGGACGCCCTCAGCCTAAAGGGTACATTGTGAGGGATATTTGCCCTACGCCGTCGAACTTCCGGAGCGAGGGAGACCTGAACTCGTTCCTCACGCGAAACGACATATGGGGCGTCTCCGGCATTGATACGCGAGCCCTCACCCGGATAATAAGGGAGCGCGGCACGATGAACGGGGCGCTGACCCTGAACCCCGATAAAGTTGACATGGGCGAGCTCGTCTCGTACAGAATAATCGACTCGGTGCAGGCCGTCTCCGTAAGGGAGGCTGTCGCCTACGAACCGGGGCGGGCTAAATATACGGTCGTCCTCTTGGACTTGGGCGCGAAGGAGAACATAGTCCGCTCATTATTGGAGAGGGGCTGCCGCGTGCTGCGCGTTCCGTACGGCACGACAGCCGCGAGCATAGCGGCCCTCAATCCGGACGGCGTAATGCTGAGCAACGGCCCCGGCGACCCGATCGATAACCCCGAGGTGATAAAGCAGCTCCGCGCGCTCGTAAAATATAAAATACCGACGCTCGGCATATGCCTTGGGCATCAGCTCTTCGCCTTGGCTATGGGCGGCGCGACGGAGAAGCTCAAATACGGGCACAGGGGAGCGAACCAGCCCGTGCGCGACGAGAAGACCGGGCGCGTCTCCATCACGACGCAGAACCACGGATACGCGGTCGTCTCCGACAGCATAAACAAGAATATAGCCGATCTGCGCTACGTAAA
>BOCB01000210.1 GCA_026002695.1 Synergistales bacterium | reverse complement strand
CAGCCCCTTCTGATAGAGAAACGTACCCCACGCGCCGTCGGAAACCAGCACCTTGCCTGTCTTCAGAATATCCACTATCTTTCCCATGTCAAACCTCCTCAGCTATTGTGGTAAAAGTTGGCACTTTTATGATAATCCGCAGACTAAATGTCTGCTTTCGCTGTACGCGCGCAATCATAAATGATATTCTAAGATATTGCAATAATTTGAATTAAACTGGATTATATACAATCGAAAAAATTGTGTATTGCAAAATTCAACATTTTTTAGCATAATACGGCAAAATACCTGTATTTAAGGAAATTTCCAATTCTTCTTCGCGTGATTTCATGACTTGCCGCTACGATAATGTTGTTATAATAACACATATAATAATGACGTTGTCATAAACTTTTGCGGTAATTTTTCATCGGAGGTGTATGTTATGGGTAAAGGGTATGAACATATCTACGCTACGCTCTTGCCGAAGCTCGCAGGCCGCGCTGATTTTGCCGAAAACGCGGTCCGCCTCGGCGCCAAGGCCGCGGGCGAAGGCGTATTTCTCCATTTTCTCGGGCGGGATTATATAATCACGCGCAACGGGGCGGAGCCTCTTGACGGACAGCCGGTCGATGTAAACAACCGCAGCGTCCTGATCTATTATATCCTCTCAGACGGCTCCGGAGAGCCGTCGCGTGATTTCGCGCAGCTGAACAGACTGACGGGGCTGATAGACGGGCAGAACAGTCTGACCAAGGACTTCATGAGCGTTCCGCTCGTCAGGAAATTCGGCCATGACAGCGAAGGGCTCGGGCAAGCCGTGGCACGCCTCGGAGGGGCAAAGCTGCCGGCGGCGGCATCAGGGAAACACGTCTGGCAGCTGAGGCCCCTGCCCAAAATTCTTGCCCAAATCGTGTTATACGAGGAGGACGACGAATTTCCGGCGGACATTCAGATTATGTTCGACCGGACCGCGCCGAGGTTTTTGGACTTCGAATGTTTGGCGTTTATGAGCGGCTGCATGATACACGCGCTCCTCGGCGATCGCTAAATCGGCCTTTATTTTGGTATTCTGGTAATATTTTAATGTCCTGCCGTATTTTTGTTACAAAATCTGAGATAACTGCTACAATCACTTTGTCAAATATATTTCACAAAATTGTTACACCAAATCTGAGGAGGAATGTAAA
>BOCB01000209.1 GCA_026002695.1 Synergistales bacterium | reverse complement strand
CCGGCGCCGACAGTGCGGCCGCCTTCGCGGACGGCAAAACGCAAGCCGGGCTCCATCGCTATCGGAGCGATCAGCTTTACCTCAAACGTGCTGTTATCTCCGGGCATCACCATCTCAACGCCATCGGGCAGCTTTATCTCGCCGGTAACGTCCGTCGTCCTGAAGTAGAACTGCGGCTTGTAACCGGAGAAGAACGACGTATGACGGCCGCCCTCGTCCTTCTTCAGGATGTAAACCTCTCCCTTGAAGTTCTTGTGCGGCTTGATGCTGCCGGGCTTCGCCAGAACCTGACCGCGCTCGACGTCATCCTTGCCCGTACCGCGGAGAAGCACGCCGACGTTATCGCCGGCAACCGCGTCGTCAAGTATCTTGCGGAACATCTCAAGGCTCGTAGCGACAGTCTTCTGCGTGTCTTTGATACCTACTATCTCGACTTCGTCGGCGGGCTTGATTACCCCGCGCTCCACACGACCGGTAACGACCGTGCCGCGCCCCGTTATCGTGAAGACGTCCTCTATCGGCATCAGAAACGGCTTGTCAACCTCGCGGACAGGCGTCGGGATGTAATTGTCGCAAGCGTCCATCAGCTCCGTTATTCCGGCGCTCCACTCGTTGTCGGCGTCGCTCTCCAGCGCCTTCAAAGCGGAACCCCTGATTATCGGAATGTCGTCGCCGGGGAACTCATACTTCGTCAGAAGGTCGCGTATCTCCATCTCGACGAGATCCAGAAGCTCGGGATCGTCAACCATATCCACCTTGTTCATAAACACGACAAGAGCCGGCACGTTGACCTGACGGGCAAGCAGGACGTGCTCGCGAGTCTGGGGCATCGGGCCGTCCGCCGCGCTGACGACCAATATGGCTCCGTCCATCTGGGCCGCGCCGGTTATCATGTTCTTGATGTAGTCGGCGTGTCCGGGACAGTCGATATGAGCGTAGTGGCGCTTCTCGGTCTGATATTCCACGTGCGCGATATTGATCGTAATGCCGCGCTCGCGCTCCTCAGGCGCCTTGTCTATCTGATCGAACGGGGTGAAGTCAGCTCCGCCCTTCCTCGCCAGTGTCTTTGTGATAGCCGCCGTAAGCGTCGTCTTGCCGTGGTCTATGTGACCTATCGTGCCTATGTTCAAGTGCGGCTTGTTTCTCTCAAACTTCTCCTTTGCCATTATTCA
>BOCB01000208.1 GCA_026002695.1 Synergistales bacterium | reverse complement strand
AGGCCGGTGGAGAGTTTCGCTATGGACTTCTGAAGAAGTGAGTTTGTAGCCGTGAGCGCGTTGTACGATGTCAACGCGGGAATATTGGTATTGATACGCATATTAGTACGACCTCCCTGTCGCTGTTGCAACGAGAGCCGCATACCGAATACCTCGGCCGAAAGAAGTTATCCTTCGCGCCTAATCTTCATTCAAGAATAGAATAAAAGATTAAGGGCTGAAAGACACAGCCTTCGTCTCCGGCACAGATATGTACGATCTCGCTGCGAGATTGATTTTGCGAGGCATCCAAGCCCCATGAGGATAATTATCCTCCCCAAAAACCGCGCGAAAAAATGAATGCTCCGGCCATCCTTGGCTGCGCATAAAATACGACCTCCCTGTCGTAAACAAAGGAAAAATTCAATCCGACCATATAAACAACCTTCTGACACCGAAAAAATACGCAGCGTCAACAAAGCGGCCGTATGGCCAAACATAACTTAACGGGACAACAACACCCCGTTTCGAGCGCCTCGCGCTCATCGCGTGGAATAAGAGAAATGTGAGCCGTCCGTGGCCGAGCATCGCCTCCTTGGCATGTAACTTTATTACGAGATTAAAAATACAGGGAGTTTTGCGATTTGTCAAGAAGGAATTTTTACGAATGCGTGTCTGACGGAAATGGGGACGGGATTGTAGGGGCGGCATTCTGCCGCCCGTTCCCCCTCTGCCGGACGTTTGACAGAGGGAATTTTGCGGATGCCGGGAATTTTTGGAAATGGATTGGCGGATTGGTTGCGGGGCAGGGTTCGCCCGCCCCCGCCCCGGTTCGATTCGGGGTTCTCGTCACTGAAGACGACAATATTGCCGGGACGGGCGGACCCCGCCCCGGCAAGTTCAATCGCTATTATTCCGTGAAAATGGTAGGATCGGCGGGGTTTATGTCCAAACCGCCCCGCCGAATGATTTACGCCGCGTTTACCTCAGCAGGGACAGAACCGCCTGCGGGAGCTGGTTTGCCTGCGCGAGCATCGAGTTGCCGGCCTGGCTCAGGATGTTGAGCTTCGTGAAGTTCATCATTTCCTTCGCCATGTCGGTGTCGCGGATGCGGCTCTCGGAGCTCTTCAGGTTCGTCGACGCCGTGGTCAGGTTGTTGATGGTGTGCTCCAGCCTGTTCTGGTACGCGCCGAG
>BOCB01000207.1 GCA_026002695.1 Synergistales bacterium | reverse complement strand
ACGATGAAAAATTCAGGGCACATGCGGTTGCGTTCAAAGACGGCGGACACACTTTTAAGCAGTTGAAAGAAGTTTTCGGCATTTGCAGCGCTGCATACTGCGAATGGAGAGAAAAAAAGGAAACAACAGGGGTTTATGTCCCTCCATGCGGAAAACAAACAAGGAAGCGAAAGATTGACCCCGAAGAACTAAAATCGGCTGTTGAGGAGAAGCCGGACGCATATCTTCGGGAACTCGCCGAAAAATTTAACTGTTCAACAACCGCCGTACACAACCGCTTGAAGCAACTGAAAATTACCAAAAAAAAAGACGTTTACATATTCGGAAAAATCCGAAGAGGACAGGACTGAATACCTGAAAAAAGTAGAGAAAGTCCCCCTAAACGAACGTGTTTACGTCGGCGAAAGCGGTATTAACACTTGCCTTGTCCGAGAATACGGCAGGGCTATTCGCGGCGTAAAAGTTGAGGACGTAAAACGCGGAAGGAAATTTCAGAGAATAAACGTCATCGCCGCGCAATTCAAGTCTGAGAGCGGAGAAACCACTGTTGCCGCTCCGTTTTGTTATACGGAGCACACGACGGGGGAATTCTTTGAAAATTGGTTCAAAACTAAGTTGGTTAAATCTGTCCCAAGAGGCGTTACGATAATCATGGACAACGCCTCTTTTCATCGTAAGGAGAAACTACGGAAATTAGCTCGAAGACATAGCGTAAAACTGTTGTTTTTGCCTGCTTATTCACCGGATTTCAATCCGATTGAAAAAAGACGGGCAAATATGAAACGTGCTTTGGCTGACATCTTGCCCGATTCTGAAAATCTCGAAACCGCCATACATAGATATTTCGGTATTAATTATTCTTAAGTTAAAGCACTATACAAGATGCCGGAGGTAACGTTGAAAGGAACCTTCAGCCACTCGGTAAGTTTAGGCGACAGCCCCTCCGGCAACATAACCCGCCTCAACAACGCACTCGACAAGATACCTGAGCGTATCGAAGCGCAGAAGGAGCGAATCGAATCACTGCGCAAACAGGTGAAGGACGCGCGGGAAGAGGTGTTGAGGCCGTTTCAGAAGGAGGACGAGCTGAACATTAAGCTCTCCCGTCTGCAAGAACTCGACATTTCACTGAATATGGACGGGAAAATCAGGAGCGAAGAGCAGCCGGAGGCCGTG
>BOCB01000206.1 GCA_026002695.1 Synergistales bacterium | reverse complement strand
AAAAAAGTCGTGCCCTCGCCGTATTTGCTGGCGAATTTTATCGACCCGTCCATCATTTCCACGAGGCGTTTGGTAATGGAAAGCCCCAGACCCGTTCCGGGAATATAGTGATTTTTTTTGTTGTCGGCCTGCTCGAAAGCGCCGAACAGCTTGTGAAAGTCCTTCCTTGGGATGCCGACCCCCGAATCCTTCACGCGTATGGACAGGTAATCGGCCCCGTGCCGCGCTTCGCGCTCGATGTGAAGCTCAAAAAAGCCCTCTTGGGTGTATTTCACGGCGTTGTTTATCAGGTTCATGATAACCTGGCGGATGCGAACCTCGTCCCCAAAGAGCACGCGCGGCAGGCTCTCGTCGATGGAGCGCCTGAATTCAAGCGGCTTGTCAGCCATTGTGAAACTTGTCAGCGAACAGATGTTGTCGAACAGTAAAAATACGTCGTAATCCGCCGGAATTATATCCATCTTTCCGGCCTCGATTTTGGAAAAATCCAGGATATCGTTGATTATCTGCAGCAGGGAGTAGGCCATTTTTTTGATGTCGCTGAAGTAGCCCTGCTGCGTTTTATCCATGTTGTCCATGCGCATCAGGTCGCTCATTCCGATTATCGCGTTCATCGGAGTACGGATCTCGTGGCTCATCGAGGCGAGAAAACTGCTCTTGGCTTCGCTTGCCGCCTGAGCCGCGAGCGCCTGAACTTGCAGTTCGCGCCTGTGATCCTCGGCAACGCGCGCTTTTTGTTCGTGCGCCTTCTCCTCGCGCAGGTCGCGGATATACGTCGCGAGGGCGTAAGCTCCCTTCCATTCGAGGCGGACAAGCGTAACTTCCGTCGGCAGCTGTTCTCCGGACTGCGTTGTGTGCGTCAGTTCGCGGCGCAGATAACCCGACTCAAAGGCTTTGCTAATCAGAGAGGCATGCTTGTCGGCGCTGCGTTTTCCGTCCGGCTGAAACTCCGGCATAAAGCCGGAAAAGTGTTCCAGGTATTCCTCCTCCGAGGAAACCCCGAACAAACGGAGAGCCTCCGCGTTGCAAATTCTCGGTCTGCGGTTCGAGTCCAGTAAAACGCAAGCCATCGGAGTGGAGTCGAATATGGCCTTGATCCTTTCGTCGGCCTCGCGTATTTTTTTCTTGTTCTCATACTCCTCAATCCTCAGAGCCATTGATTTCAAGGCTTCGGCAAGGGTCTGCAATTC
>BOCB01000205.1 GCA_026002695.1 Synergistales bacterium | reverse complement strand
GTTATGTTCTGTATCGAGTAAGTGACGGCGGCCGCGCCCGAAGAGGTCGCCAGAGCCGCGGCGCCCTTCTCGAGGGCGGCCATGCGCCGCTCAAAGATGTCCCAAGTGGGGTTCATGATCCTCGTGTAGATATTGCCGGGCTCCGTAAGGGCAAAGCGATCCGCCGCTGATTTCGACGTCGGGAATACGTATGACGAGGTCTGGTAGATCGGCACAGCCCTCGCGTCCGTGGTGGGATCGGGCTTTTCCTGTCCCGCGTGTACCTGGACGGTCTCAAACTTGTAATTCCTGTTGCTCATAATAAATCTCCTCCTCGCAAGGTAAAATTCAGTCGCGTTTCTCCCCCGTGAGCCGTAATTCTGCAAGTGATAGAAGCCCGTCTCGGAAATGGCCTCTCCGCCGAATCTCTTCCTGTCCTCCCCGACTGTGCAGGACATCACGCAGACGCCGCAGGGGTAGCGCATTTCGTCGCGCAAAAACTGATGGTACTTGGCGCAGCCGTATCGCTCCATATCGGCTATGTGCATATCGGGACGTTTCGTAAAAGCGCCGATCGGACAGGCTTTCACGCACTGCCCGCAGTTGGTGCAGAGCTCCTTTTCGAGCATTGGGTCAGGGGGGATAACAGCGTCGGTTATTATCGAGACAAGGCGCGCCCGAGGCCCGTATTTCGGCGTCAGCAGGCAATGGTTCGCTCCGATGGTTCCGAGCCCCGCGTATTTGCCCGCCAACACCTGTGAAAAAGCGGCCTCCGGTTTTTCGACCAAAGCGCCTATCTCGCCGTAGCCGTCCCGAGGAAAAAAGTGCGCCCTGTACCCAATGGAAAAGAGCGCGGAGGCCAATCTGTAAGCCGCCTCGTCAAGGAGGCGGTTAGTCGTGTTGTACAGCTCAGAGTAAAAATTGGACGGGGTCGATTCGCCCATGGAGAGGGGGATTGGTATGCCGGCGGTGATGACGCTTCTGCTCCAAGGCCATATATTTTTTGGGAAATAATTTTCTCTCGGCTCCGAGGGCATGGGTGAACCCGGCAGAGCGAGCGCCGCGGCGGACGCCTCCTCCCATCGATCAACATCGGCAAAACCGATCAAGCCGATTCCCAGTCGTTCCGACGCGGTCGTTATCAGATTTTTCAGTTCAGAACCTGTCAGCATTATTTACAGAAAGGCCGATTTACGGAGAGATTCCGTTGTGGCGGTTTTGT
>BOCB01000204.1 GCA_026002695.1 Synergistales bacterium | reverse complement strand
GCTGTTGGTATGGGGTGTATGGGGTTCAGCCACGGTTACGGTCCGCTGAATTTTTGGTATTTTACATCCACGCCAGCTTCTTTCATGGCCTTAATGTTCTCATCCACACGGGCTGTACCACCCATCACGATGGGATCGTCGTCACTGATTGTTACAAAAGTGGGGGGCGCGTCAGTGAAGAAGTGGGTGTACCGGGTATAAGCCATCACGACACAATTGGGTTTTGGCACCTCGTAGCCGTAATGTTGTGGCCCTTTGGAGCCAACATTGGCCGACATGATTGCCCCTGCCGGCGTTGAGGTTAGAGATGGTTCTTGATGTTCCCGCAGAGTTTTGGAATAAGCTCGAAGCGAATTATCAGGATAAGGCAGTACGCGCTATTACAGAAAATGAAATGGATGACGACATTGAACTAACCAAGGATTATCCGTATAGCGCAATGGCTAAATATGGCTGGGTTCCCGAAACGCAAGTTGCCACAGAAAAGGTGTTTTGTTTGCGCCGGTTTTTTGAAGTGGCAAAACTCGAAATCGTAGGGACTTTGCCAATTCCCGGGATCGCGTATAGAAGAAGCGGAGTAAGCCAAACCAGCGACTACGCACTCGCCGCGTGGGCACAACAAGCAAAAATCGAAGCTCGTAAAATTGATACAGCGTTAATCAATCTGCGGCAGCTTGAAGACTCTCTCGAAGAAATCAGAAAAATGACAACGCAAGACATTGCTGTTTTTTGCCCGAATTTGACGCGGTTACTTGCATCTTGCGGCGTAGCAGTCGTGTTTTTGCCTCATATTGGCGGATCATTTCTTCATGGCGCGTCTTTTTGTGACGGAGACCATATAGTAATGGGATTGACCGTGCGCGGGAAAGATGCCGATAATTTCTGGTTCAGCCTTTTTCACGAGCTTTGTCATATTTTGCGCGGACACATCAATAGCAAGCAGGAGAGCACAGAGAACCAGGAGCGCGATGCGGATGCTTTCGCTCGCGATACTCTGATACCAACCGAAATGTTTGAAATGTTTGTTGAATGCAACAAGAACGTAAGTATTTCAGAAGAGTCAATCGTCAGCTTTGCAAATCGTTGTCACATAGACAATGGAATTGTGGTGGGACGGCTGCAGAAAGAAAACCTAATTCCGTATAACCGGTTTAACAATCTGAAAACTAAATATCAGATTTCCTAAAATTATATATCCATCACGCGCGAACGCA
>BOCB01000203.1 GCA_026002695.1 Synergistales bacterium | reverse complement strand
CAAGGGTCTGCAATTCGTCGCCGGACTTAATGTCAAGCCGCGCTATGCTTAACGCGGCGGCGGCGACGCCGTCCGCGCCGAGCTCATCGTCGTCGTATGTCCACTCGTTCGCCGCCGCGGAGATATTTTCCAGCGGATTAATTACGATTTTGCGCACTAACATCAGGAACAGGAATATGGAAATTACGGACACACCGAGCGTGGCGGAGCTCAGAACAAACAGATATTGTATGTTTTCGGTATATATGTCCGCTGTCGAATAATAACAGATAACGTATCCTACCGCCTTGCGGGCGCTGTTGTATATAGGCGCGGTTCCTTCAACGTACATTCCGGGTACAACCCCGTCGCCGGCCACCTCCGGGGATAAATATTCCACGACAGTCGGAACTTCCTTGCCCTGCGCCATAAGCTCGTACATCCAGCCGCCCCTTTCCCAGTCCGGCGAGCAGTCATCTTCATGAAAGAAAGGGAAAACTTCCACTCCCTCCACGGGGGTGTCAAATAAGGTATATTGTTTCCTGTCGGCGGTAGGGGGCGTCACCGCGTACAAATACGTCAGTTTGTTGTTCTTAAGCATGGTTTGCATCATGCCCGAAACATAGTGATAGTACTCATCGTCAGGGACGAAAGCGGGGTTCTCGGCGCGGGCGGCGATATATTCCTCAACTTTGTCCCCGTCAATAAGCTCCGCTACCGTGCGGGTAAGTTCGCCCGCGGAACGTTTGTATTTTTCCACGAGTTCATCTTTGAAAATATTGTCCCCGATCGCGATTGCCATCCCGCTGAGCAGTAAAACCATTATGATAACCGCCGCGGTCAGCTTCTTGCCAAGTGATTTTTTACGTTTTCTAAGTTTTCTGAGCATTCAGATACACCAAAAATCTGAAACAGGTTTTATATTTGACATGATCTCAGCTCCTCACAGACTTTTTATCATAATTCCTCGTAAAATACAACAACGGATTTTACTCGGCGCGCAGAAATCCCGTAAGGTCGTCCGGCAGGACGGCTCTGAACTCCATTCTCTCGTCGCTCCGCGGATGATTGAACGACAGCCGCCACGAGTGCAGGAACACGCGCGGCGCGTCAAACGGGGACGGCCTGTTCGAGTACACCGTGTCTCCCACCAAAGGGCAGCCGACGGCGCTCATGTGGACGCGAATCTGATGAGTGCGCCCCGCGCGGAGACGGCACTTTATAAAGGAATACCCCTTCC
>BOCB01000202.1 GCA_026002695.1 Synergistales bacterium | reverse complement strand
AGAACGGGATCGTTACATTTGAAGGGGATATTGTTTCCCTTGATCGCAAGCTGTTTATACCGACCGGATTACGGTTTGTGTTAAGACAGGGGCAAACTGTCGATTTAAGTAACGGCGCGGCTATTATTTGCCGCTCCGCCGTTGAAGTGACCGGCACGGAGGGAAATCCCGCGCGCTTGATTTCCTCCGACGGAACAGGACAAGGCATCCTTGTTTTGCAGGCGAAGGAACGTTCCACGCTAAATTATCTGATTTGCAATAATTTGGGAGAAATTCACAGCGGTATTTACGCTCTGACAGGCGCTGTCACCTTTTATGAATCCGACGCGGAATTTTATGGCTGTCAGTTTTTGAATAACCGCTCTGAGGATGGGCTTAATATAGTGCGATCAAAGTTTTACATCACAAATTCAATTTTTTTCAACGCGTTTCAGGATGCCTTTGACTCGGATTTCTGTACCGGCACTTTTGAAAATTGCTATTTCAGACGGACCGGCAATGACGCGCTGGATGTTTCCACAACCAAACTGCTAGTGCTGAATTGCGTGTTTCGCGACATTTCCGACAAGGCCATCAGTGTCGGCGAGGCATCCGCCGCGGATATTGAGAATATACGCGTCATAAACGCGCAGGCCGGCATAGGCGTCAAGGACAATTCCAATGTAACGGCAAAGGGCGTTTTCATCAAAGATGCCTTTATAGGATATGTCGCATACCAAAAAAAGCCTGAATTCGGTTCTTCCAAGGCCGAAATTGAAAACTTCTCCCTTTCCGGCAAAATAGATTTTGATTTTCTGATCGAAAAGAATGAGATTCTAATTGTCGATGGAAAGCGGAGGTACCCGCGCTCAAAAAAGAAAGAAGCTCTAATTATATCGAGATTGATTAACGAGGAGCCAATCCAATGAGATATGAAATAAAATACCTATTTGCGCCCGGTCACGCGGACGCGGTTTTGAAAACTGTGTTGCGCTCATCATACTTGTTCAAGGAAATCTACCATGAGAGGCAAGTCAACAATATATACTTGGATACTCCCGGGTTGTCGGATTACAGGGATTCGGTCAACGGGGCGTCCAACCGATCAAAAACTCGGATACGTTGGTATGGTCCCCTGCAACAGAGGTGCGAACCTATGCTTGAAATAAAGCGAAAGAACGGCATGGCCGGCGCAAAAAAAGGCTTTTTGCTTCCGGAAATAGTTTTTGGAAGAACATTTG
>BOCB01000201.1 GCA_026002695.1 Synergistales bacterium | reverse complement strand
GGTTATCGAGCCCTGGTAGACTAATATCGAAAACGCGGAGAACGCCACGCCCACGCCGAGCGAGGCGGAGAATACGAGCGCCGAGACGCCGTCCATAACGGCTTTTGCGGTCAGTATCGCGGGAAAGCCGCCGAGCCCGTCCTCTATGGAGCCAAGTATTGCGAGAGAGCCCATACAGTAGATGAGCGAAGTGGAGACGAACGCGTCGCTGAAGCGTTCGTCCCGCATGCGGAGTTTTCCCTTTGCCCACTCGCCGAAGGAGTTGATCGCGTTGTTGATACCGAGGAGTTCACCTGCGGCAGTTCCGCCGATGATGCTGAAGAGCATTTTCAGCATTCCCGCGCCGGAGTTCGCCATGCTGAAACCAAGATAAAGGATAAAGACGCCGATTACCGAGATCAGCGCGTCGGTGAGCGCCTTGGGTATTCTTTTCCCGATGAGCATTCCCATCATCGAACCGAACAAGATCAGCGCGACGTTGAATAAAGTTCCGGACGCCGGTATATGCGCGAAAAATTCTCCGAAAGCGGAGGAATCAAAGTCCATTATTTCACGAACGCTTCGTCGGGTATGGCCGGCATGTTCTCTATCTTTGTCCTGCTCGCCCGCGTCTCACGCGCGGATTTTTCCATCCATTCACCGAGGCGTCCCGCGAGAGCGCTGTCATTCACAGCTATTACGCGCAGAGCGAAGAGCGCCGCGTTCTTCGCGCCGTCTATTCCCATGCTGCCTACGGGAATACCGGGAGGCATCTGCGCTACCGAGAGCAGCGCGTCGATGCCTGAGAGCGCGCCCGACGCTATCGGTACGCCTATCACCGGCAAAGTCGTATGAGACGCTATCACTCCGGGCAGCGCGGCGGAGAGACCGGCCATCGCGATTATCGCTTTTATTCCCCTGCTTGCCGCGCCGCGCGCGTAGTTCACTACGTCCTCAGGCGTCCTGTGCGCGGACGCGACGCCTATCTCGAACGGCACTCCGAAGTCTTTAAGAATGTCCGCCGCCTTCGACGCCGCGGACAAATCAGACGCGGAGCCTACAAGTATACCTACAACAGGGTTTGGCATTTTAATTTCACTCCTTACTCATTTAACGCCTTACTCCTCAGACCGGCCTATATCTTTTCTGTAGTGCATGTTATCGAATTTCACGCGGACCGCCCGCTCGTATGCGAGCCTCTTCGCGTCGGCAAACGTCTCTCCTGTTCCGACGACGGAGAGCACA
>BOCB01000200.1 GCA_026002695.1 Synergistales bacterium | reverse complement strand
CTCACACGCAACCCTTCCCGCGAAAGACACCAATGGGGTTACGAAACGAAACACGGCGCGCTATCGCTCTTTAATTCATTTGGATGTTATACCGGAATTTCAGGTTTTACTATCAAAAGGCGTACCTTTTCAGGGCAGTTTTATGTAACCCCATTCATCAGACTACATTACTCAGATTAGCACATTAAAACACATAACAGATAAATATTCAATAGGTTGAGTTGAGCCTCAAACCGCAGGTTCAATTTTTCCGCGCAAGCCCATAACGGGCAAATGTGATGGAACGGGCGGGGTTAACGGAACGGGCGCAAGGCTAAAATCACTTGAGATCGCTCAGCGAAGACGAGCGTACATGGCCTGAGCGTTTCAATAATTTTAACGCGGGAGAGTCATCTCCCGCGTTTTTGCGCCGCGTTACTTTGTACGCCGCCTTTTCCACAGTATCGCCGGCAGCGCCAGCGCTCCCGCGTTCGTCCCGGCGCTGCAGCCGCCGCTTCCGCTTCCGTCGCCGTTACCGGGGTAGATCGTCTTCCCGTTGACGATAACGACCGTATCGGCTCCGCTCATCGCCGGAGGATAGGGGTTTGTCCCGCTGCCATAGCCTGTGAGCTCCGTGTGCCCGCCCGTGACGGAGATCGTCCCGTTCCCGTCGTTCGCGTTGATCGCGTAACCGCCGCCGCTCGCTTCGATGGTATTCGTACCGTCCGTTATCCCCACGTTGTCCGCGTTGATCGCGTAACCTGCGCCGCTTGCCTTGATGGTGTTCGTGCCGCTTGTTATCTTCACGTCGCCCGCCGCGTGTATGGCGTCGGCGGTGCCGGTGCTCGTGATGTTCACGCCGCCGCCGGCGGAAATCGTCGTCTTGCCTCCCGACCTCGTGCCGCCGCTGTTCGCGCCGTAACCGTTCGCGGTCACACCCGCGTTTCCGGTTATCGTGAGGTCGCCGCCCGCGGATATCGCCGCTCTGCTGCCCTTCGACTCCGCGAGGACGAAAGCGCCGCCGGATACGATGACATTACGCCCATTCCCCGACGCGATCGCGCCGCTGTTCGCGCCCGTCCCGCTGTTCGAAGCCAGTACGGTCGCCGTGCCGGTGATGGTGACGCTTCCTCCGGTTTTTATGGCCGGTTCCGTGCTGCCCGTGCCGGTCACGTTTGCTTTGACTATTCCGCTGTCGATGTAAATATCCGCCTCGGAGGAAATGGCCGGTCCGTTCGCGTCGGATACGGAGAGGATCCTGC
>BOCB01000199.1 GCA_026002695.1 Synergistales bacterium | reverse complement strand
TTGCCGAGGCCGTTCAGTATCACGCGCAGCGGGTCTTTGCGGCTCTTGTTGGCGTTGCGGACTATGCCTATCGCGCCCTCGGCGGCTGCGAAGGACTCGTGCCCGGCGAGGAACGCGAAGCACTTCGTCTCATCGCGCAACAGCATGGCCGCGAGGTTGCCGTGTCCTATGCCCACCTTGCGGTCGTCGGCCACCGAACCGGCTATGCAGAAGGACTGCAAGCCTATCCCTATCGCCTCCGCCGCATCGGACGCCTTGGCGCAGCCTTTTTTTATGGCTATCGCGGCTCCCGCCGTATAGGCCCAGCCCGCGTTATCGAAGGCGATTGGCTGTATCTCCTTGACTATATCGGCGGGGGAAAACCCTTTGTCCTTGCATATTTTCTCCGCCGCGTCGAGACTATCTATCCCGTACTCGGCGAGAACCTTGTTTATCTTTTCAATGCGCCTGTCGTAGCTCTCGAAAGATGCCATTTATATCGCCCCCTTACTCAACGCGCGGGTCAATGTACTTCGCGGCTTCGGCGAAGCGTCCGTAAGAGCCGGTCGCGTCCTTTATGGCCTTGTTCGCGTCGACGCCCTTCTTGATAGCGCTCATAGCCTTGCCCATGTGGACGAACTCGTATCCGATTATCAGGCCGTCCTTGTCGAGCGCGAGCCGCGTGACGTAGCCCTCGGCCATCTCCAAATAACGCGCTCCCTTGGCCTTCGTTCCGTACATGGTGCCCACTTGGCTGCGCAATCCCTTGCCGAGGTCCTCGAGGCCCGCCCCTATGGGCAGCCCGCCCTCGGAGAACGCGGTCTGGCTGCGTCCGTAGACTATCTGCAAGAAGAGCTCGCGCATTGCGACGTTAATGGCGTCGCAGACGAGGTCGGTGTTGAGAGCCTCGAGCAGTGTCTTGCCCGGAAGTATCTCGGCGGACATGGCGGCCGAGTGCGTCATGCCGGAGCAGCCAACCGTTTCGATGAGCGCTTCCTCGATTATCCCGTTCTTGACGTTGAGCGTCAGTTTGCAGCCGCCCTGCTGAGGCGCGCACCAACCCACGCCGTGAGTGAGACCGCTTATGTCGCTGTTCTCCTTGACCTGAACCCACTTGCCCTCCTCAGGCACGGGAGCCGGGCCGTGATATGCCCCCTTTGCCACCGGACACATGTGTTCCACTTCAGCGGAATACAACATACATCTAAAACCTCCTTAAAACTCAGAACCGTGGGGGCTGCTCGCCCCCACCCCCCTCGCAAGGG
>BOCB01000198.1 GCA_026002695.1 Synergistales bacterium | reverse complement strand
CAATAGCTCCGGGGCTCAGGCACGCGGTCGAGATACTTTGCGGCCGGGACGCGGAGTGCGGGGGACACGGCGGGGGGCGCAGATGAGCGGACAGGGCGGGGTCGGCAGGTGCGTGATAATAAGCGGCCTCTCCGGCGCGGGAAAAACGAGCGCACTCAATATATTGGAGGACTCCGGCTTCTTCTCGGTCGACAATATGCCGCCCGTGATGCTGCCGCAGCTCATATCGGTTCTGTCAGGCGAGGCTAAGTTCACCGAACTCGCGGTTGTCGCCGATGTCAGGGGCGGGGCGCTGCTGGACGGGATATTCCCCTCGATGGAGGCGCTCAAAAAATCCGTTCCCGATGTAAAGCTGATGTTTTTGGAGGCGTCCGACGACTGGCTGCTCAGGCGCTACGAGCTGACGCGCAGGAGGCATCCTCTCGGCGACGGAGTCTCCGTTTTGGACGGCATAGCGCGTGAGCGTGAAATGCTTGCCTGCCTGAGGGAGCGCGCCGATATAGTAATGGACACGTCGTCCATGCTCCCCAATGACCTTCGGATACGGATTCTCTCGGAACTGTCCCTCGACGACTCGCCGATGAGCGTCGTGGTCAGCTCCTTCGGCTTTAAGAACGGCCTGCCCAAGGACTGCGACTACATGTTCGACGTGAGGTTCATATCGAACCCTAACTACGTGCCGACATTGAAGCATCTCTCCGGGAGGGATCGCGACGTGCGCGAGTACCTGAACAGGGATGAACGGAAGGCCGTCTTCCTCGGGCGCTTGAAGTCCTTCGTGAAGTTCATTCTCGACAACTACAACGGCGCGGTAAAAAAACAGGTTCACATAGCGATAGGCTGCACGGGCGGCAGACATCGCTCCGTGGCGCTCGCCGAAGAACTCGCCGAGTACATCTCCGCGATGGCCATAAAGACAGTTCTGCGGCATCGTGATATAGACAAGGAGCAGTAACGTTGGGCTTTTATTTCATATGCGCGGCGGCGGGTTTTTTCATAGGCTGCGCGATAACAGCCATGCTTCCTCAAAAGAAAGGCCGAATGTCGCCGCGAAGCGGCGCCAAACGCAGCGACGTCATGGGCAGCGCGATAGAACAGCGCCTGCTTCACGGACCTCGCTTTGTATGCGTGGGCGGAGGAACCGGACTCTCGACGCTCCTTACCGGATTGAAGGGTTTTTCCCGGAATATAACCGCCGTAGTCGCCGTTACAGACGAGGGCGGCAGCTCAGGCCGTCTGCGTCAGGAGTGGGGCGTGCTTC
>BOCB01000197.1 GCA_026002695.1 Synergistales bacterium | reverse complement strand
AGCGTGTCGGCGGGATAGCTGAACGAGACAGAGGGCATGAACTTAGCCGCCTGTGCCATGAGGTCGAGCTGATACGTCCTCCTGTCCGTATTTATCACCAGATTGGTGGAAATGTCAGCCATAAGCGCTGTTTGCGCGGGATGTCCGAATATCGGCGGTATGCCCGGCGGCATTGATATAAATAAGAAGAGCTCCGCGTGGGACGACGGGAAGATTACGGAACACCACGACAGGTAAGCATATTCTCATACCGAAGGGAACGAAGATTATAGGCGTTTACGACAGCGAGGTGAGTTACGGACAGCGGCGAGTTCTGCTCCTCCGGAACAGGCTTGTTCTCCCGAACGGCACGTCGCTCAACATAGCGGGAAGCCCCGGCATTGACCGGGCGGGCTATTCCGGCATTTCGGGCAAGGTGAACGAGCACCTCGGGAAGATGCTCGGCGCGGCGCTCTTTGCCTCGGTTTTCATAGCCGGAGCCGAGATGATATATGACAAGGACAGCCAACAGAACAGCGACAATAAAAACCCAAGCGACGTGGCCGCCGAGAGCACAGCTCGTTCTATCCTCGAAATGGGTACTCGTCTCATGAATAAGGCGAGCGACATCCAGCCGACGATTACGGTACGTCCCGGCAAGAAAGTGGGCATTTTCGTTCAGCAGGATGTCGTCTTTCCATTTCCGTATTTTGAGTAAGAAAGATTTCAGCGTGTGCCGTACTCAATAATTTTGGAGCTGAATATAAGAAAATCCCCTGTATCCGTCACCGGCGTACAGGGGAGGCTCCTTTGTTCTGTGAAGAGCGTGAGGTTAATTTGCCAAGGCTTGGATTTTGTCCAAAGGCAATTCAGAACTCTTGGCTATGAGGTCCAATGGCACTCCGTTAGCCAACAGATTTTTGGCAAGTTCGAGCTTGCCCTTCTCTATGCCCTGCTCTATGCCTTTCTCTATGCCCTGTTTCATGCCGCGCTGTTCAGCCTCGGCGGTCTCGTCTTTGGTGAGCAACGATATGTACATAGCTTTTCCCTCCTTAGCATATTGCAACAGAATTTTCTTATATTCCGTCAATATTTCCTCGTCCTTTATATTGACTATAGTCGTAGTGAAGAGCAGCAGATCGCGCTTATCTTCCTCACTCCAACCTCGCTCGTTCAGAAGCTCAACAGATTTGCGGAGAAAGTTGAACTTCCGGCGTTCCTCATTCTTACCTATGGCGAACTTCGCCGCGTAGAGAACGATGTCGATAGGGTTATCGCTCGACA
>BOCB01000196.1 GCA_026002695.1 Synergistales bacterium | reverse complement strand
GATTCTTCTAACGCTGCGGATCGCATCCTGCGGGGCAAAAGAATACGCGACAGCCTGCATTATTTCGCTGTCATTAACATCATCGCCGATATATACCATCTCTTTTCTGGATATTCCGGATTGCAATTCAAGTTCTTCTAAAGCGCTATGCTTATCCCTCACGCCCTGAAAAATATAATCTATTTGTAATTTCCTCGCCCTGTTCGAGACGATAGGAGTATCTTCTGAAGTAATAATCGCAACCTTAATCCCGGCGTTTCTCAATAGCTCCGCGCCCTTCCCGTCACGGGTGTTGAATTTTTTAGCTTCTTCGCCACTCGAAGAATAATACATTCCCGCGTCTGTCAAAACGCCGTCTACATCAGTGACCACCATTTTTATGTTTCCAAGCTCCTGCGGATATTTGATTTTTAAGATTTGCTCTACAGCAACCCAATCCTCAGGCTCATCAATTTCAACATCGGTAAACTTTTGCATAGGAAACACAGCTATTCTACCGCCCAACCGATTATGATGTTCTTTTAGTATCTCTCGCCTTGTGATATAAAAAGCCCCATTCTCCATCACGCACCCCTGAAAATTTTGTCTTAATGGCCGTGTCTTATAATCATAATTCAGGGAAACTCCATCATGCGACCAATAAAAACGTTTGGTTTCAACTCCCGTAACCAAACTGTCAAAGCAGCCCTCCTTAAACATTTTATACGCGTTGCAAAGATCCATAGCAGTAGTTAAAGGCGATGTCGCCTGAATGGTAAAGAGAATGTCAAAATCTTTTAATTCCGTCAAGTGCAGCATTACCTCTTCAGTAGACGAGGTATCTTGGGCATAAATTCCCGGCCTATTAACAATTTCCACTCCCGGAATGTGTAACCCCCTTACGACTTCTTCTATTTGGGGACTATCAGTAGACACATATATATAATTAAACAAACTGGATTTAGCGGCCGCGTCAATGACCCAATAGCACAACGGCTTGCCCGCTATGATCTTGATATTTTTCAGTGGGATTGATTTACTTCCTCCCCTGAGCGGGATCAAACAAGAAATTTTTTCTGTCATCGCTCCAATATCCTCCTCAAAAACCAGTCTCTACATCTCGCGCAATTTCTTTATTTTTTCATTTCCCCCGGAGTACAACCGTAACCATACCTAAATTATTTAATTGCCTCTACATAGCAACTCATACATGGGTAAGTTTGGTCAAATTCGCAGCTACGCATATAAGGCGTGACACTCGCGTTGTATTTAGACAACATAATAC
>BOCB01000195.1 GCA_026002695.1 Synergistales bacterium | reverse complement strand
TTCATTCCTGTCCTTCGCGCCGCCGGTGAATATGGCGAGCGCAGTTATTTTTTCCTTGAAAGCGTCGCTCATCCGATAGAACTCCTGAAACATTCGCTCCGCGAATTCCTTATCGTCATCGTGCTGCTGCTCGATAAACAAACAAACCTTTCTCGATTCGCCGCCTTTGATCGGTATGGAGAAGCATAAATCGGTTCTTCTCATGCCTGTGTCGGTTTCGGATTCAAGGGCGGGAAATTCCTCCTTTACCGCCGTTATCTCCCTCGACATATCCCTGTCTTTTGCCAGAGCGGGCAGAAAGAACTCTATGGCGTCGTCAATTCCTTCGGAAAGCACGCGCTTCCACGCGCGGTCTATAAAATGCCCCTTGTTCATCTTTTGTTCGCCGGCCTGCTTTCAGGTTGAGCAGACAATCCGCCTGAGTTTGAAATGTCCGTGACGATCGCCTTCTTTCTCAAACATTATACCGCTCCGCCGGGTTGTCATCAACAAACACATCTGTCATTCCACTTCGGATCTCCGAAATGGGGATTTCCGGTCTTAGCGAACCACGCGAGGCGGAGTTCGGATAGATCAGGCTTTGTTCCGGCGCCCTTCGCGTAGATTGGCTCCTATCTTGAGGAAATTTCCCCGCGCCATAAAATCAATTCCCCCTTCAAAGTCAATGTGCCGCTGATTCCGGCCTCACTGCCAATTATATATTGTTCCGAATTAAACGTATATCGGCAATCTATAAATTTTCGGCGTTTATATGTTAATATATTGGTTAAGCAATCTGTCCGGTTATAAAATATACGCGGCACCGCGCAACACTAAAGGAGGAGCGGCATGATTTCTACAGAGGAAGCAAGACAAGAGTACTTTGCTTGGGATCCGGCAAATGATCCGGAGTTCTCCCCCCTTATCATCGGCACAGGCTCCATAGGGGGCAAGGGGCGCTCCCTCCTGTTCGCCATAAGGGCGCTCCGCGACTCCGACGACCTCGACCTCCGCTCCGTCGTTCTGCCCCGCTCGCGCTATATAGGCTCCGACGTGTTCAAGGATTTCATCTCGCGCGTGCCGAATTTGGATTACCTCAAAGCGAAAGGCGCTCCTGAGGAGATAGAGGCGGCGTTCCTCGAAGTCAGTCTGCCTGAGTTCGTAACAGCCGCGCTCTCCGGCTACCTCGCCGAAACGCGGGACCCGATCATCGTGCGCAGCAGCTCCATCCTTGAAGATTCGCTCAAGCATTCTTTCGCGGGCAAGTATATGTCGCCGTTCCTGCTC
>BOCB01000194.1 GCA_026002695.1 Synergistales bacterium | reverse complement strand
ACATTCTGAAAAACGACTTTGGCGGGAGCCATGTTCCGTCTCATCTGTTCGGAGTGAACGCGGCGTGGTGGAATATAGCGGTGCTTTCGATGAACGTGAATAATATTCTGAAACGTTTTTTCCTTCCCGAATGTTTTATAAGCTGCCGAATGAAGGCGCTGAGAAATAAATTTTATACACTGATTGGCAAGGTAGCCCATCACGCGAGACAAACAGTGCTGAAAGTATGTTCACAGGACAACGGAGCTAAACTGCTGATTTACGCCTTGTCGAGGCTCGACAGGCTTTTGCCGTGTTTAGAATGACATTAGAGGAGTGGATGCCAATAGTCTGAAGCGACATCAGGAGAAGAAAAAGTTCCTGTATGCGGCGCAGCCTTGCTCATATTGGAGATAAATGGTGATATAAGCCATAAAATGATATATGCCGGCTTTGATGGGTCATTTCTGAGTGATCCACTAATGGGTTTAGCGGTTAAGGAAGGAAACCTGTGGTTTGAGGGCTCAACTCAACTTTGAGTTTCCCCATTTTTCAAGCTCACCTCCAAAGGCAACGCTGATTTGAGCGCGGCGGTCTGTCAAAAAATGATGACATTCCGGTGTACAATTTGCCGAATATTTCAGCCAAGCCGGCGGCGATTGCGTAAAATGTGAATTTTGACAAGCCGTACAAACGTTTGGAGACTTCAATAATTTGGAGAACCTCAAGGCTCTCGTCTATTTTTTCGCTCAGAGCTCCGATGTATCCGATGGTGACGGATAGCAGCAAATCAAGGTTTCTGATAGACTTCAATGAACGCACAAGAAATCGCTCGAATCCGAAGCCTTGCTTCTTGAATTTGTAGTATTCTTCAATGCGCCACCGCATGAGGTACACTTTGACGACCGTTACACAAAGCCGTTTGTCGTCGCTTGTAAGGTTCGTCAGGAGCAACAAGGGCTCTTTCCCAAAACCGCGGCAAATAACAAGGTTCAGCGGTTCATCGGGATAATTCGGCAATGACACAGGCACGATGGAAATTTTACAATCGCGTTTTTTACCGTCCTTTGCCTCAAAATTCAGAGCATACTTACCTTTGTATTTTCTTGCCAAGTCGCGCAATTTTACCTTTTCGCCCTTGAAGAGGATATGGCGGTCGCTGCGCATACGCACAATAAAACTCTCTTTGCGCGGAATAAAATAGTCGAAAATATATCCTGCGTCGTACCCTCTGTCGAGCGCGCGGATGTTTGTTTTAGGAAAATGTGATGACAAGAATTTCAGAGAT
>BOCB01000193.1 GCA_026002695.1 Synergistales bacterium | reverse complement strand
GAGTTCACTTACATACGAGCCGACCGGCACATTGCCTGCGCAAGCTTCCGATTCTTATCCGCGTCAATTGCTGGTCACTGATGTATACCGTCTTTCCATAGCCGAATTAAGCGTCAATTCCCCGTCTGTCACGGAATTCAATGAAAAGCGCAAACAGACATACGACTCCATGAAGGAGCTGATTACGGAGTACGGCGCGCTTAGTATCAGTTTTTGCAGCCAGGCTCGAAATGTCAGCAATGTGATGAATACCGCCACACATGCCTTTTATTGCAAAACCAATTACGGACCCGACCATGCCGTTACCGTGGTCGGATGGGACGATGCTTTTGAGGCAGCAAAGTTCGGTACGCCTCCCCCGGGGCCGGGCGCGTGGCTGATTAAAAACAGCTGGGGTACGTCTACGTCTTGGGAGGATGGCGGTTATTTCTGGATATCCTACTATGACAATACGCTCTCGGATGTAGCGCTCTTCCGAGGCGTTGAGAAGAATACTTACCAAAAAATGTATCTCCATGACCCGTTGGGCTATGTTCATGCATGGGGTTACAGTAACTTGGATTCGGTTTGGGCGGCAAATATTTTTACGGCTGCGGAGAACGGGCAGATTAACGCCGTCGCTTTTAATACTAAGTATGCCCTTTTGGATTATGAGGTGAGGGTATTCACCAATGTGACTGATACAGCAAACCCGTCGAGCGGAACTCAGCAAGGAAACCCGGCAAAAAGCGGATCGCTGACTTATGCCGGCTACCATACTGTGATTTTGGATAGTCCAATTGCAATTCAAAGCGGCGAAAAGTTTTCTGTCGCGATAAAGATCAAGAGGAAAAACGGCGAGAGTGAAGTCTATTTTCCATTTGAATACGCAGTGAATAATTATACTGACGCCGCAACAGCTAACACCGGAGAAAGCTTTCTCTCTTCCTCTTCCTATAATGGGACAGGCGCTCCGTCTTCATCATCTTCATGGTATGATTTAGCTAAGTCTGTTCCAACAGGTAATTTCTGTATCAGAGCTTTGGTCAACGTCGCTTCAGCTCCGTCAATCACAACAACCTCGCTTCCCGGCGGCACTGTAGGAGCGGCTTATAGCCGACCCATAGACGCGACAGGAAGCGCGCCAATCACGTGGGCGATTGATGGCGGAGCCTTGCCGGGAGGGTTGACGCTGAATGCCTCCACAGGAACTATAAGCGGTACGCCGTCCGCAGCCGGAACTTTCAACTTCACCGTAAAGGCGACGAACAGCGCCGGAAACAATACGAAGGCGTTGAGCATAGTGA
>BOCB01000192.1 GCA_026002695.1 Synergistales bacterium | reverse complement strand
ATTCAATACGGTCTTGAATGTATGTGAATATCTTGAACTTTTCCGGCTCGTCTAAAAACGCCATCATAATGACGGATTTTCGCACCAAGCCGTCTTCTTTGCAATATTGCACAGCCTTATCGACATCCATCTCGGAGGAGGCGTCGGATATCTCCTTGCCGGCTAACTCGTCTAACGAACAATCAAGGGCGTTAGCGATGCGAACGACGGTATGAAACGATGCTATTTTCTTACCGGCCTCGATCTCGCTCAGGAAATTAGGCTTTATGCCCACGCGCTCCGCCAGAAGTTTCTGTGTCAAACCTTTACGTTTCCTGATTCGCGTAATCTCTGCCCCCACGCTCATAGCATCGCCTCCTTTAACTTTATTATCGCTGTTAGCGACAATGAAGCACAAATCGAAAATAGCGATTTTTATAATCACCAATGGCGATATTTTTATTGACACGTTTGTCCTTTATATTTATAATTGCACCATGTAACAGGAAAGATACGTACTGCGCTAACGTTTCCGGGAAACGCGAAGAACTTGGTCTATGGCGGGAAACCGCACATTACAGCAAGCCTGAGGATATAAAGATGAAGTTCAGCGCGAAATAAGGCGGGGAGATATGCCGGAACAAATAGAATCCTTGGGCGGCCGTTTGGGTTTTATTCTTTTATGTCCGCCGGGCGCGCAATAGGAATGTATTACGCCCCGGGGTCAATTTTTGTGAAACCGCCTTACACTATGGCGCAAAGGAACGGGCGAACGTTGCGGGGTTTTAGGATATAATAGTTTTAGGATATAATAATTGACGCGGGTTGTCCGATAAGTCTAAAAAGGAGTGGGTAAAATGGCTACAGGTTATGAAAATATATACGCAAGTCTCCTGCCGAGGTTAAGTGAGCGCGATATTGCCGAAAGCGCGGCTCGCCTCGGCTTGGATATGACGGAGCGAGGGGCTCGGGTGATATTTCTCCGCCGCGAATATATTATTTCGGGCAAGGGCGTAGAGCCGACGGACGGAGAACCCACCGACGTGAACAACCGCAGCGTGCTCGCTCACTATATCCTCTCGGACAGCGCGGGGGATCCGTCGGACGAATTTGTTCAGCTCGGTCGTTTGGTGGGTTCGCTCGACGGCCAATACAACCAATCCGACGAGGCTTCGATCGGTATCATGGTCAAGGAATTCGGCACGGACAACGAGAAATTAGACGCCGCGGTGGCTCGCTTGGGCGGGAGCAAGCTGCCCGTCTCCGGCAAGGGGAAGCACGTCTGGGCTCTGAAGCCGCTGCCCAAAATCC
>BOCB01000191.1 GCA_026002695.1 Synergistales bacterium | reverse complement strand
CTGTCAGGGTAGTTCACAACGACGAGCACGCAAGGTGGGAGGTAAGCGTCAATTTCGACGTTCTTCCTATGAGTGTTGAGAAGGTGCTTTTAGAATTTATCCGTCAGCTTGAGCTGGGATTGAGGTCGAGTGATAGCAAATGAGCGGAAAAAAAATAAGGGTTCTTGTAGCAGATGACTCCGCTTTCATGCGGAAGATTATAGGGGACATACTTGCGGTTGACCCGAACATAGAGGTAGTTGGGCGAGCGAGGAACGGGATAGAGGCAATCGTTCTTCTGTCTGAATTGAGACCTGACGTAATGACGCTCGACATGGATATGCCGGGTAAAAACGGTATTGAGGTGTTGCGCGAGATAATGTCCGCTAACCCTACGCCTATAATCATGGTGAGCAGCCTTACAAAAGAGGGCGCCAATGTTACCATGCAGGCTCTTAAACTTGGTGCCGTCGACTTTGTGACGAAGCCGTCGGGCACTATTTCGCTCGATATGAAAAAAGTGGGCGGCGAACTTATACAAAAAGTAAAAGGCGCGTCGCGCGCGATGCTGAAAAACGCCCTTATTCATCCGGTTCCGCAAAAACCCGCTTCTTTTGCCAGCATGGCGAAAATGTCTGATAGCCATACGCCGCCCCCTCTTCCGCGGCGTGAAATCACAGACAAACCGGAGCTTGTTGTAATAGGCGCGTCAACCGGCGGACCGAACGCGTTACAAACGGTCATTCCCGCCCTTCCCGCTGATTTCCCTCTGCCTATACTCATAGTGCAGCATATGCCGTCCGGCTTTACAACGTCATTTGCCCAGCGCCTGAACGAGAACAGTGAGCTCGCCGTCTCCGAGGCGTGCGAGGGTATGCCTGTCAGGAAGGGTGCCGTGTTGATAGCCCCGGGTGGGTATCACCTCGTTGTGGAGAGGCACGGAGCCGAACTGTTATGCGGTCTCAGGGAAACTCCTCCGGTGCGCTCCGTGCGCCCTGCCGCTGACGTTCTCTTCAAGAGCGTAGCTGAAACCACGATAGGCAGCACATTGGCCGTAGTGCTCACAGGTATGGGCAAGGACGGCTACGATGGGGTGAAACTCCTTCGCGCAAAGGGCGCTTACGTATTAGTCGAGTCGAAGGAGACATGCGTCGTCTACGGAATGCCCGGGGCTATCGC
Organism: Synergistales bacterium; assembly: GCA_026002695.1. Lineage (GTDB taxonomy): Bacteria > Synergistota > Synergistia > Synergistales > Synergistaceae > BOCB01. The sequence continues at coordinate 133 of BOCB01000191.1, read as the reverse complement.
GGGGGAAGGACTCGCGGATGAAATACTGCCCATTGACGCGATGGCTGAGGGTATAGGCCGCGCGGTCAGGCAAATGATGGGCGCCCGATAAATAACTTATGAAAATCCTCTATTGGTTCAATATAAATATAGC
>BOCB01000190.1 GCA_026002695.1 Synergistales bacterium | reverse complement strand
CGACCGAGGTGATGCGCGACCTCTCCGAAAGGTTCGGCGTGGGAGACCAGATCGAGAAACTGGGAAAGTGCCTCTTCGCTACGGTAAAGGGCGACGTGCACGACATCGGCAAGAGCTTGGTGTGCATGATCTTCAACGCGAGCGGGTACGACGTTATAGACGCGGGCGTCGACATCAGCAACGAGAGAATCATCGAAATGATCAAAGAGGAAAAACCCGACGTCGTCGGGCTTTCCTCTTTGCTGTCGACTACGATGCCCGTCCAGAAGGAGTTCGTCGAGATGGCGAGGGAGGCCGGCATCAGAGACTCGATAAAGATACTGGTAGGGGGCGCGCCTGTTTCCAGGGAATGGGCCGAGAAGATAGGCGCAGACGGCTACGCTGAGGACGCGTCGAGCGCTGTGTTGGAGGTAGAAAAAGTTCTCGGCTTGAAAAAATGACGGAGGTTTTTTGCCCTCATGAATAAGACAAAAGGCGTCCTGGGGATCGACGCCGGGGGAACCTTCACCGATCTGATTTTTCTTCCCGGAGACAGGGCGGCCGTTGGGGCGCGCGTCAAGGTTCAAACCCGTCACGACGACCTCCTGAGTACCATCGAGGAGGGAATAGCCCTTATCCTTAAACAGGTCGGCGGACATCTTATCGGCGGCGTGCATCTCGCTTCCACTCTGGCTACAAACGCCACGGTGGAGAATAAGATGGCTCGCGCCGGCCTGCTTCTCATCGGATACGAGGAGAGGGACATCCTCCAAGCTAAGGAGAAGAACCTGTTCGGTTCGGCGAGCGCGGTTGAAATAGCCTCCATCGGCGGCGGACATGACGAAAAAGGCAGCGAGAGGATGCCTCTGGACGAAGAAGGCGTTATCACGGCGCTTGACGGATTTCTGCGAAAGGGCGTTGAGGGCATGGCGATTTCGGGCTACTTTTCGGTTCGCAACCCCACTCACGAAATTTGTGCCCGAGAGCTGATCAGACGGCACAAGCCGGGGATGTCGGTCACATGCGGGCACGAACTGGCTTCAGAGCTCGACGCCTTCAAGCGCGCGACAACCGCCGCGATAAACGCGGGCCTGATTCCCATTGTAATGGAGCTGCTGGAGGCGGTGAAGAGCGTAATGGCGAAACTCGGTATTGACGCGCCTCTTTCGGTTGTCAGAGGGGATGGTTCACTCGTGAGCGCGGACTGGGCGGAAAGTCACCCCGTGGAAACCGTCGTATCGGGACCGTCCGCGAGCGCTATGGGAGCGCGCTTCTTAGCGGCCGCCGGTGATACCGGACGAGTCTCGTGGGTCGTAGATATAG
>BOCB01000189.1 GCA_026002695.1 Synergistales bacterium | reverse complement strand
GCGCGAAAGATGCGCTTGACGCGAAGAGCGGGGATGTCAAATCTAAAGACGCGAATAAATAATCCGCTGCCATGTACGGGCGGCCATCGGCCGCCCGTTTCCTTGCGCCCGTTTATTCCATAGATTTGATTTTCTTTGACTTTCCCTGTTGACAAACATTAACCATTGTCGTATTATCTCTTTAGTCATTGAAGGTTAAGCACTACTTGCGATAAAATTACTTAATAAAGGGGATGTTAGCATGATTGACCTAATTCCGTTTCACAACGGGAGAACGCCCGGACCGGAGGGCGCCGACAGGGTGGTGCGCGATTTCGCGGATATCTTCGACCGTTTCCTGTACGCGCATGATTTGCGGGGGCAGAGGAATTTCAGGGATTTCGACCTTTACGAGAAGGACGGTAAGCTCTTTTTGTCCATAGAAGTCCCCGGCGCGTGTCCCGATGACGTGGAGATAAAGACATCGAAGAACAGAATGTCCGTAAAGAGCGTCAAGAGGCCGGAGCCCGGCATAAACGCGCCGGAGGACGACAAGGTTTGGTACAACAAGAAGAAGAGCTTCAATTTCAACTACGACGTCGCCCTGCCGTTCGAGATCGACCCCGACAAAGCCGAGGCGGCGTTTGAGCACGGAGTCATTCACATAACGGCGCCGAGGCTCGACCTTACGGAGAGGCGCGTCGTACCCATCAAGAAAGTATAATATTCCGAATAGTTTTTTCTGAAAACAGAGCCGCGCCGCGCGGCTCTGTTTTATGGTGTTATAATATCACGAACATTCGTTACATATAAGGAAGGTGCTTTGCGATAAACAGAGATAGTTTGTGGCTCGTTGCGAGGGTTGGAGTGCTGTCGGCGTTCGGCGTCGCGGCGATGTGTATTTTTCGTGTTCCGGGCTTTGACGGAAGGGTGTACTTTCACCTCGGCGAGACGGTTATACTGACCTCCGCCCTCCTCCTCGGAGGCAGGGGAGGCGCGTTCGTCGGCGGCATATCGTCGGCGCTGGCCGATGTAATCCTCGGCGCGCCGGTCTGGGCGCCGTTCAGCTTCGTAATTCACGGAGCCGAGGGCTTCATCGCCGGAAGATTTTCGTCGGGGAAGGGCGGCAAGCGCGATATGTTGGCTATGGCGGCAGGCTGCGCCGTAATGGTCGTCGGCTATGCCTGCGCTGTGGCGCTGCTGTACGGCAAAGAGGTTGTTCCGCTCGAAATATTCGGCGACACAATGCAGGCGCTGCTCGGTATCGCGTCGTCATATCCGCTGTCGAGGTTTTTAGTCAGACGGTTCCCGCAGATGACCGGGCGATCGTAAGG
>BOCB01000188.1 GCA_026002695.1 Synergistales bacterium | reverse complement strand
TCACCTCCTTAATGTACGCAAATAAAAAGCCGCCCCGTTAAGGGCGGCTCGAAAACTGCGATATGCGCGACGTTATCCGAAATCCAAACTCTTGTTTTTCCCTTTATCCCGCCGCGCTTTTTTCACCCTTCAACAGCAGCAGGAACTACAATCAGATATACAACAACGTCGGTAAAGATGATACGGCGCAGGCTCAGGCGTTTGTCGATACGTGGACATGGAACGACATAGCCGAGGATAGCTTCAGGGATATACACAATAATCCCCTGTGTCCATTGAAGGTTGTACATTTATTGGACGGGCTTATGGCCGTTCTCGGGCGAGGCAGCCTGCTTGCGTATCTTGTCAGCATAACGCAGAGAGTTGCGGAAATCAGGCGTGTGCTGAAACCGACAGGGAGTTTTTATCTTCACTGCGATCCTACGGCAAGCCATTACCTGAAGCTTGTGCTTGACTGCGTTTTTTGTGAAAAGAGCGGTGATTTTGTAAATGAAATAGTATGGTGCTATGAAACCGGCGGGCGTTCTAATAATTTTTTTCCGCGTAAGCACGACGTGATATTTTTTTATGCTAAGGACGCTAAACACTTCACCTTCAACGATGCCGACATCAGGCTGGCAAGAGATACAAGCACCATGCACGAGCCGGTATTAACCGATGAAGAGGGAAGGCAATATCAGAGAAATATAAAAAATGGCAAGGAGTATCGTTATTATTTAACTCATGGAGTGCTGCCAAACGATTATTGGATAGATATACAGGCGCTGAACCCGGCGGCAAAAGAGCGCCTCGGCTATCCGACGCAGAAGCCGGAAGCTCTGCTCGAACGCATAATAAAAGCTTCCAGCAATGAGGGCGATACGGTGCTTGACGCTTACTGCGGCTGTGGGACGACTGTCGCTGTGGCGCAGAGGCTCAAACGGAAATGGATAGGCATAGACATAACCTATCAGAGTATCTCGCTCATACTCAAACGGCTTGAGGACACATACGGCAGGGAAGTTCTTGATAACGCCGAGTTGAACGGTATACCTCGCGACATGGAGAGCGCCGCCGCGCTTGCGCAAAAAGAGGACGATAGGACGCGCAAAGAGTTTGAGAAATGGGTCGTCCTCACGTATTCGAATAATCAGGCGAGGATTAACGAAAAAAAAGGGAGCGATAAAGGCGTTGACGGCGCGGCTTTTATAGCCGGCGCAGATTCGAGCGCTCAAAAAGTTCTGTTCTCGGTAAAATCCGGCAAGACCGGAGTATCTCACGTCAGGGATTTGCGGGGCACTGTCGAGCGCGAGGGGGCGGCCGGCGGCATATTGATAACCCTTAGCC
>BOCB01000187.1 GCA_026002695.1 Synergistales bacterium | reverse complement strand
AGCCGGGCTCATTATCACTATCATAAATATACTTGGCGGTTTTGCCATAGGTATGTTTCAGAGGGGTCTGGACTTAGAGACAGCTCTTCGTACATACAGCCTGCTCACCATAGGAGACGGCCTCGTTTCCCAGATACCGGCGTTGCTCTTCTCGACGTCCACCGGTATAATAGTCACGCGTTCAGCGGGAGAAGGCAACCTCGGCTATGACATGATACAATCCCTCACGACGAGCCAGAGGCCGCTTTATATAGCATCCGGCTTGTTATTCGCTCTCGCCATGGTGCCCGGGTTGCCGTTGGTACCATTTGCGACGCTTGGTGTTCTTATGGCTGTAATGGCGAGGAGCGTATCGCGCGAGGGAGAGATGCAGAAGTCTGAGCTCGACAAGAAGGGGCCGGGCGGAAACGCCCCCCACTCCCAACAGGGCGGCTCGACAGTTACGGGTGCGCCTGGAGGAGCCGGAGCTCCGGGCAGTCCGGAGAATGTGTTGCCATTATTGACCGTCGACCCGATGGAGGTTGAGATAGGTTACGCGCTTATATCCATGGTAGACCCCGGGCAGGGCGGCGATATGCTTGACAGGATAGGCACTATACGCCGTCAGATGGCGATGGATTTGGGTCTTGTGGTTCCTCCGATACGGATAAGGGATAATATACAGCTCAAGCCGACGGAGTACATAATCCGTATCAAGGGCGCGGAGGTTGGCAAGGGGGAACTGTTGCCGGATCACTATCTTAGCATGAGCGTTGACCAGAACGACGATACGTTGGTGGGTATTCCGACTACGGAGCCTTCATTTGGGCTTCCGGCCGTGTGGATTTCCCCGGAGGTCAGGGATCAAGCTGAGGCGATGGGTTATACTGTGGTTGACTGTCCGTCGGTGCTTGCCACGCATCTGTCTGAGATAATTAAGCGCTACGGCGCTGACCTGCTGACAAGACAGGAAGTTCAGAAGTTGGTCGACTTGGTCAACGAGAACAACCCGGCTGTCGCCGGAGAGCTGACATCGGTTATGGGGTTGGGCGACGTTCAGAAAGTGCTCCAGAATCTGTCGCGCGAGCAGGTACCGATACGCGATCTCGTTACGATATTCGAAACGCTGTCGGATTTCGCCAGATTTACGAAGGGGGTCGATTATCTTACTGAGCGGGTGCGCGAGGCTCTCTCTCGGGTGATAACGATAAGGCTGCAAGATGAGAACGGCGTTCTTTCGGTGTTTACCATGTCTCCGCGCATGGAGCAAAAGATAAAGGATTCCATGAGCGGCGACTTGAATCAGGGTTGGCAGCTTGGCTTGTCGCCGACGGACATTCAGCAGGTCATAAAA
>BOCB01000186.1 GCA_026002695.1 Synergistales bacterium | reverse complement strand
GCCATATCAGCGAGGGCGGGGCCTGCTGTGTCAGCGCGCTCTCCCCTGCTCCCCTTGTCGCTCACTGTTAGCACAGCCGCGTTGATCGGACGCCACGCCTCCAACTTCGACGATACGCACGCAAAGCCGGAGACTACCACGGACAGCTTCCCGTCGTCTCCGAGCCGCAGCAGGCACTCGCCTTTGTTTAAGGCTATGTATCCGCCGAGCGGCGGTTTGAATTTTGGGGGGACAACTATCGAATAACACTCTTCGCCGATGGGTTCTCCGGCGTTGCGAAGAGTTATCTCACTCGAAGAACCGTTCACGCACGCCCCTCCGCCGGAATTGATGTGCAGGTAGGCCAATTTATCCCATTCGTTTAGTTTAGCGTCATAAAGCCCGAGAATTTTATAGCTCATATCGCTCATTCAAATGCCTCCATATCAGCGGCGCGCCATATGCCGCTCTTGCCGCCCGATTTTTCCATAAGCCTTATATCCTTTATTATCATGCCCTTATCAATCCCCTTACACATATCATAAAAAACCAGCGCGGCCACGGAAACTCCGGTGAGCGCCTCCATCTCGACGCCCGTAACGCCGCGCGCCGAAGCTTCGCACTCGATTATTACGGACTTGTCCCCGTCGCGGAGCTTGCACCTGACCTTCACGCTGTCCAATTTGATTATGTGGCAGAGCGGTATGAGATCGGAGGTCCGTTTTGCGCCCATGATGCCGGCGATCTCGGCTATCGGCATAGGGTTTCCCTTTGCTATCCCGCCTTTTTTTACGGCGTCGTATATCGCGTCCGGTAATGTTACCCGTCCGCGAGCCACGGCGCGGCGGCAGGTCTCCGCCTTGCCGCCCACATCCGCCATTATGGGATGTCCCTCGCCGTCGAAATGCGTCCACTTTGACATAGTCCTATCCTCCAACGCCCGACATTTCCACGCCGCCCTTCAGGCTGTCCCTCCAGCACTCCGGTTTTGCCGCGGCGCTGTCCAATATCGCGCGCCTCACGCTGCCAGCATCCTTATTCCGCAGCATATCCAAAAGCCGCGCTTCCTCAGCGGCGAACAAACACGCCCGCAACCCCCCTGACGCGGTAACCCGAAGTCTGTTGCATACGGAACAGAAGTGATTGCTGACGGCCTCTATTATACCCACAACCCGCCCGTCTTCGTTCGAGTAATATTTGGCCGGGCCGAGCGGAATTTTTTTATCGTCATTTTTATAACGCGCCGAGCCCTCCATGAGGTTCCACTTGCCGAACAGCCCCTCCAATAATTTCAGAGCGTCACGCGCACCGAGGAAATCCTCCCGCCGCCAGAGTCCGCAGTCGAGCGGCATGAACTCTATAAAGCGCGGAGTTATCCCATTATCC
>BOCB01000185.1 GCA_026002695.1 Synergistales bacterium | reverse complement strand
GCGATCACGAATACAAGCGCGCAGGGCAGCATCGGCACCCCGATGACGCGAATCAGGCCGACGGCGTAGAGCGGACTCAGCGCCGCGCCGAGCTGTCCCGCCGCGGCAAAGACCGCGAGGTTTATGCCGAGGTGTTCGCGCCCTCCGCTCAAACCGGCAAGACCGTGTCCCTGCGGGTGAAAGGACGCCGTGCCGAAGCCCATCATGCAGGCAAAGAACATCGCAAAGCCGTATGACGGGGCAATCGGTATCAGATATGCGCCGCCGGCGGTAAAAAGCGGCGCCCATAGGGCGAGTACGGGTTTGTTGAGTTTGTCGGACAAAAAACCGGCGAAGGGCTGTACTACGAGGTTCAGTATCCCGAAAAGAGTGCTGAGGAAACCCGCTTCACCGAGCGACAATGAGAGCTTTTTGACGAGCGACGGCAAGAAAGTCGGCAAAAGCGTCGGGTGCAAATCGTTAAGGAAGTGCATGACGGCCATCGCCGCAAGCGATTTGACGCTATGTATGGATTTTTTCGGAGCCGCGCGCGCGCACCCCCCTTCGGGTTCGGTCATATCGCCCGGCGTCAGCCCGGAAGCTTCTCCGCTAACTCCTTGTATTTCTTGGAGTCGGAATGGGCGAGAGCCACGTAATGATCGTATAACTTCTTCGCGTCCGCGCCGTCAATTTTCGGAGCGTCAACCCCTATGGAGCTCAAGCTCAAGGCTGAAGGGGTATCCCCATTCTCTGTCATCCTATCCTCGACCGCCTTTACCACGCTCGCGTGCCCCTGTTCCATGTCTTGGAATATTGCGATAGTGTAAAGGCTCAGCTTAAACTCTTCGCTGAAGACGAGGTCTTTTTTCATTTTGTAATAGATTATCATTATCTGGTGGGCGTTCAGCAAATCTTCGCGCAAATAAGGCAGCTCTTTTACCGACGCAACCGCTCTGTTGCTGAAGTCCCTGAAAAAATCCATGTACTCATACACTACATTGGCCGCCCAGATAACAGCGTCAATGAACTCCTTCTGGTCGAACATTACGCCGACATAACCATCGCTGCGAATTTTATCGGCTATATCGCTGTTTCTCGGAGAAGATCCGAAAAATTCCCTCGTCTGTTTAGCAGGACGCCTCCGCAAGCAATAACCCCCCATGATAACACTGACAATATTCACAATAGGGGTGAATATATTTTATATATTCACCCCTATGTCCATTACCCTTTAGGCTCCTGACAATAAATCAGTCTTCCGCTTAGTGCCGCAAGCCGAGGCTCTGTATCAAGCCCTGATAGCGGGAGAAATCCTTATTGCGCAGATACTGCAAGAGCTTGCGGCGCTTCCCCACCATTATCAAAAGGCCGCGGCGCGAATGAAAGTCCTTCTTGTGAACCTTCATG
>BOCB01000184.1 GCA_026002695.1 Synergistales bacterium | reverse complement strand
ATCATCCAGACATCCAAGTTGACAGAGGGTCTGCCTGCTATTTTTGCGTGATACATTGGGTCGATGAAATCGGGGCCGATCTTGAAGGGCTGGACGGTCAAGCCGCGCACTTTAAGCGCGGCAAGCAAAGCGCGGGTAACCGTCGTCTTGCCCGCGCCGCTGTGTGTAGCGGACACAATTACAGCGGGAATAGTTTTTTTGTCGGCATGGCTCGGATGCGTACTCATCTTCCAACGACCCCTTCGCTGCGCAAATAAAAATGCCCTTATAGCTTTCCTCGTAGTTGACGCGTTCCGTTAAGAGCTTGGCGCGTACACGGCTGAGTGGCGCAAAGGGAGTCCTGTGCCTCCGCCCCTTGTACGAAAGCCTCTCATTCCTGTATCTCGCGGACCTGCCCGCGCAATACGCTTTGGAACGCGCTCAACACAAGCGGGTATCTCGGCCCGGCGCGGAACGTGAAGCTCCCGCGTATAACGGCGACGTTGCCGTTTTTCACGGCTTTCAGGATGCTGAGTTTCTCCCATTGGCCGAATATCTCGCCGGTTGTTATGTTCGTATCACCGTGCTCCCCGATGAGTTCGATTATGAAGTCCGGGTCGAGCCGCAGCAAGCCCTCCCTCGCAATCTGAGCGTATGGCACATCCTTCTCGAAGGCGTTCCGCGCGCCGGATTCCTTCAACAAATTTTCGTAGAACGAGCGCGGTCCGGCGACGTATACCTTCTTGAAGGACGTGTCAGTAAAATCGCCCCCCACGACTATGAGCACGCGCTTGCCGCTCTTGTCCGCGGAGGCGCTGAGTTTCTTGACCTCGCCCTTCAGCTCGGCGACGCGGGAGTTTGCGCGCGCCTCTATGCCGCAAGCTTTGCCGACTTTGATTATCGATTCGCATATCTGGGCGAAGTCATCCTGATAGACGATGACTACCGGGATGCCGAGCGCTTCTATACGAGACTTGAGGGTGGCGTTCATGTTCGAGATGACGACGAGATCGGGACGCAGGGCGTCGAGAAACGCGGCTCGGGATAAATTTGTCATCGCCTCCGCCGGTCCTACCGGCAAACTGTTCCTGACGGATAAAAACTTAACGAAGGAATCTTTGTATGAAGCCTTCAAGGAACAGGTTATCGCTCTGGAAAAAGGCGGCGCCGACGCGGTCTGCGTCGAGACGATGATAGACGTGGACGAAGCCTGCTGCGCCGTTAAGGCGGCAAAGGAAAACACCAAACTGGAGGTAATAGCCACTTTTACCTTCGACAGAACCCCCAAGGGAGTTTACCGAACGATGATGGGCGTTTCACCGGCCGCCGCGATCAAAGCTGTCCTGGACGCGGGTGCGGATATAGGCGGGACGAACTGCGGCAACGGGATCGAGCGAATGATCGACATAGTTCGG
>BOCB01000183.1 GCA_026002695.1 Synergistales bacterium | reverse complement strand
GTTTTTATACATTTCAGGGAATGAGCTATGTAATAGACGTATATCGCGGGAGCGTTCGCGCCACCTTGAACATCGTAACATTTTCGTGCTACCTCACTATGTTTCCTCAGCTCGTGGCCGGTCCTATTGTCCGATATTCCACGATTGAGCGGGAATTGCGCTGTCGGACGCTGTCCCTTGAGCGTTTTGCGGGCGGAGGCGCGCGGTTTATAATCGGGCTGGCGAAAAAGTTGTTGATAGCGGACACTCTTGCCAAAGTTGCCGACGCCGCTTTTAGCGTCCCCGCAGGCGAGCTGTCCGCGTTTGCGGCTTGGGCGGGCATTGTCGCGTACGCTTTACAAATTTATTACGATTTCAGCGGTTATTCAGATATGTCGATAGGCATGGGACATATGCTGGGTTTTACATTTCTTGAAAATTTCAATTACCCATATATCGCGCAAAGCATGAGGGATTACTGGCGAAGATGGCATATCTCACTTTCCACCTGGTTCAGGGATTATCTGTATATTCCCTTAGGCGGCAACCGATTGGGACTCTTCCGAACGTCCGTCAATCAGTTGGCGGTATTTGCTCTATGCGGTTTTTGGCATGGCGCCGCCTGGATGTTCCTTGCGTGGGGGCTCTATCATGGATTTTTCCTGGCTCTTGAGCGAATTTTTCCGAGATTCACCGATAAAATGCCGGGGATTGTGAGACACGCATACGTTATCATCACATTCTTGATGGGTTGGGTGTTATTCCGGTCAGACGATTTTTCACACGCCTATGTATACTTCAAATCGCTGCTCGGCTTTTATGACGCCGGCGTATACGCAAACAACGTGTGGTTAAAGTTATTTGCCGGGGACGTTTACTTGGCGTTCATATTCGGAATAATAGGCTCCGCTCCCGTCATCCCATACTTAAAAAAGCGTTTTAACGAGTTCATTGAGCAATCAAGAGCAGCCGCATGTATAATATACGCGTGTCAAGCGGCTATATTGCTGTCGCTTCTGTTGGTTTGTCTAATGCCGTTATTTGGAGCGACCTTCACGGCATTTATTTATTTTAGGTTCTGACCATGAACGGAGGAGAGTAACAAGTGCGCAAGTTTTTTCAGGCAGCTTTTATAATGTGCTTTCTATTTCTGCTATTGATGCCGTTTGGGATGTGGTTTACCAACTTCGCGCCTAAACCTGTCTATATTAATGAAAACAGAACATTGGCAAAAAAACCTGATTTGAGAGTCCTGCCCTATGAAAAGTGGGCTTCAAGCGTAAATTCGTATATTTATGATAATTTGCCGTACAGATCACAATTTATCAGGAAATACATTCAAATTTGGGAGGATAAATTGAGTTCTCAAGTCCGTGAATATTACAAGGGAAGTGATGAAGAGTTTTATGGTAACGGT
>BOCB01000182.1 GCA_026002695.1 Synergistales bacterium | reverse complement strand
TAGACGCCAGTCGCTATGGGCACGGACAACCGAGGGCGGTCGCCCCTACGATTGCGCGTTTTTGTCCGCAGGTTTTACGTACAGCAGCAGCGATTTCGCGCACACGACCTCCACTTCGTCGCCTATGTTCAGCTCATAGCGCTCGTTCTCGCGCACTGCTTTCCAATATTCGCCGTGAAGCGCGACGGTGTACGCGCCGCCGCTCTCCGCGCATATTTTGCCTCGCTCTCCTTTCATCGACGCTTCGCCCATCGCCGGTTTGCGTTTGAGCGCGCGGCAGACTGCGGTGAGCACTAAGAGAAATATTACGGCTATTACGGCTGTAACCCCGGCTATAAACGCGGTAGATACGTTCAAAAGTTCGCCTCCCGGCGCTTTGAACAGCAACAGCCCGCCGAAGAACATCGCGGCTACGCCTATCGCCGCGAACAATCCAATGCCGCCGAATACTACATCCAATATTATAATGGCTACTCCGCCGATAAGGAGCGCAGCCCCGACCCAGTTTACTGGAAGTACGCGCATCCCGTAGGACGCGGCGAGAAGCAGCAGAGCCCCCGCCGTGCCCATGACGAAGCCGCCCGGGGCCTTCGCCTCGAGTATTATCAGAAATATTCCGGCAAGGAGCGCGAGATACGCGATGTCGGGGCGGGAGAGTATTTCGAGGGCGCGCAGACGAAATGACATATCCAAGTTTCTTGTCTCATAATCTTCAGTGGCGAGCTTGCGGACTTTGCCCTTGACGCTCACCTCGCGGCCGTTCAGCTTCGAGAGCAGCTCCTCCTCGTCGGCGGCGATGATCTCCACGACTTTTTTGTCCAGCGCCTCGCGCGCGGAGAGCGACACGCTCTTCGTGATCATCGATTCGGCGACGGCTACGTTCCGGCCTCGCTCCTGGGTGAACGCCCTCATCTTTGATTTAAGGTCGTTCATTATTTTCTCCCTCATGTCGCCGTCCTCTATATCTCCGCCGGAACCCGTCACAGGGTGCGCGGCGCCGATGTTCGTGCCCGGAGCCATCGCAGCGACGTGAGACGCCTCGACTATGAACGCCCCCGCGGACGCGGCGCTCGCGCCCGACGGAGCCACCCACATCACAACCGGGCAATCCGACTCCGCTATCATGCTCGTTATCTCCGACATGGACGCCACAAGGCCGCCCGGCGTGTTTATCTTGAATATCAGTATGGCGTTTTCAGCCCGGCCGCCGCTTTTTACGGCGCCGAACACCTCAGTGACGTGTTCCTCCATCGGGACGCCTATCACACCGTTCATGCCTGCGATGTAGACGATTGTGCGGGCAGGCGCTGCTGCCTGCGCGAGGGGAGCGAGGGAGAGCAGGATTACGAGCGTGAATAAAAAGGCAAGACCGTGCGGGCGCTGCCCCCACTCCCCCGCA
>BOCB01000181.1 GCA_026002695.1 Synergistales bacterium | reverse complement strand
TCTCGAACAGGTCGAGCTTCCCCAGAGAGGGGAACTCGTCCAGTAACAGAAGCAGCCTGTGTTTGTACCCCTCGACACTTCTTCCGCCCGCGAACTCCATATGACCGGCGAGCGTAAAGATAATCTGAGTTATGACAAGCCTCGTCAGCGGCGTTAACCTAAGCTGGTCTGCGGGGCTGACTACGAGGTACAAGTCAACAGGGGCGGCATTGTGCATCAGGTCGCGTATTTTGAAACTGCTTCTGCTCGTATTATGCGCGACAATAGGGTCGCGGAATAGCGCAAGGTTCGAGACGACGGTAATAAGACGCTTCCCGCTTCCTTTTCGGGTTTATTCAGAATCGTCTGCGCCTCTTCGAGCACGACCGGATGAGTTACGGATACAATGACTGCCGCTCCGTCCGCCAATTCCTCGCGCACTCCGAGGTGAGGGTAATTCTGCCGGTTTTGAACGACCTCCTGCCACTTCTGCCCCGGAGTTGACAGCTCCGACAGAACGTCCGCGATGCCGGGACAGCCCCTGCCCTCCATCCTGAACTTGTACAGCAGATGAGTTACAGCGCCAAGGAGTAAAGCGGAGGCGGTTTTAGCCCAATGGTCTTCCAAACCCTTGCCCTGCGGGTCTATGATTATCGCTATAATCTGTTGTATGCTTGAGGTCTCGTTATAAGTTCCTGAACGTACCATCTCGAAGGGTATCTTTTCGAGGTTGTTAATGTCCGGCATAAAGCCTTTCGGAAAATCATAGTCGAGCGGCACTTCCTCCAAGGGATTGAACGTCGCGGACGTGCCTTTCTCAGAAGCGGCCGGGTCGGTAAAATCCAATTTGAGTATTTTATGGCCGAGTACCTTCTTGCGATAACCGGCGCTCAAAGCAAAGTTCTCACCCTTTATGTCGAAGACAAACGCGCTCTGTTTCCACCCGTCGAGCAGAGTAGGCAGGACAAGCGACACGCCCTTGCCGCTTCGTGTCGGCGCGTAGCAGAGCACATGCTCCTTCCCGTTATGTCTCATCATTTTGACATAACCCTTCTTGCTTGTACGTATTCCCCCGACAACGACGCCTTCGGGGAACGGGTTCCCGTATGAATCGAGCAAACCCGCCTGTTTAATTTCGTTGATCGTCGCCCAATGCGCCGAACCGTGCAGGGATTCAACGGCTTTCGCCCGCGATTTGAACAGGACAACACGGGTTATGAAGGCCGACATCAACAAGCCGGAGGCGAATACGAACGCGCTCATCGCGGCGACGTTCGAGCGTGTCTTCTCGTATACTCTCATCAGCTCGAAGAGCCAGTACACAGCCCTGTAGAACGGGTATATCTGAAAGCCGTATATATCAACTCGCCAACCAAGAGCCGCGTTGTTCCCGTACTGATACGCTATGAACTGCGCCGTTATCTGCAACG
>BOCB01000180.1 GCA_026002695.1 Synergistales bacterium | reverse complement strand
CGGCATTGTCTTCTCCAAGCGCCTCAATTATATACCCTTTATAACCAAGCTCGCGCAGCAGTCCGCCCGACCTTGCGGCCGAGCCGCCCGAAACGTCTATCATGATGACCGCTTCGCTGCGCCGGCTTATCATCTCTGACGCGTCCGAGGCGCGTATGCCACCCTGAGCGCCGGACGCCGCGCTGTAGAGGAGATCGCCTCCCGATTGCCGGAATGCCTCCTCGAATGAAGCGGCCGTCTCGGCGGCTGATTTGCGGATGTCACGTATCAGGCTCACGCCGCGCCCTATTTTGAGCCCCTGCGATAAGAAATACGCGATCGCTTCCCCAAGGTAATTGTTGTCGCACGATATCCGAAACGAGTAAAGCCACGGCCTGTCCTGCGCCTCCATAGTCGCCGCAATGAGCCCGGACTTCGTGACTATCAGAGGGGTCTCGCGGGTGTCAGCCACCTTCGCCATCGCGGCGTTTACTTCGCCGCCGCAGGCGGATATTATCGCCGTAACACCGCCGGAGCGCAGCAGCTCGCTCAAAGATTCAGCCGCCGTGCCGGGGTTTCGGGATATGTCATGCGCGTACAGATGAATAGGTCTGCTCTTGACCCCTCCAAGCTCGTTTATTTGATCGGCGGCAAGCTGAGAACCTTTGAGGCTGACGTGCCACGCCGCCGCCCCTTGACCCGACAGATGTCCCAGAAAGAGTATCCTGTGCTCGTCCGTGAGCGTGATGTACGAATCGGTTATCCTTACGAACAGCAGGAAGAAGAGTATTGTTATACCGGTCAGCAAAAAACCGTTTCTGAAAGCCTTTTTACGCTGCGAGGCGGTTCGCGGGTGTTTGGGCATCTCGTTTACGCGCTCCATGTCTTCGAGGAAACCGCGGCGCGCCTCTATCTGATCGCGCTGATCGCGCCGCCCGTCATCCGAGCCGCCCGATAATATCTCAAGTATGGCGCCGGCAGCCCATGACGCGTCATCGCGCGAGAAACCGAGGTTATCGTGCAAGCGCGATACCGTGCCGTCCATACAGTTCTCAAGCTCCGCGTCGGAGGGAACCCCGCCCTCTTTCTTCAATATTTCGCGCAGAGCGAAGGAGAGTATGAATATCTCACGCCTGTACTCGCTGCCGCACTCACCCTCCAAGAGCTGACCAAGCCTCTCGGGGTCGTCGAGCAGCGACACCCCGTAAGTCTGAACAAGCTCCCGCGCAGCAGCCGCCAGTTTATCCCGCAATATGCAGCCTCCTATTTCCTTCCTATGCGCGCCAATATGACACAGGCAAGCCCCGTACAGGCCAGCATGATGGCCGCCGACCTTATGTCAAGGGCCGGGTTCATTACCTTCAGAATGGCGAGGCAGCCCGCCGCCGCGAAGAAGCCCGCAAATGTATAGCCGCTGCCCGATATGCGCTTCTTTCCTCCGCTGTTATCACCGTC
>BOCB01000179.1 GCA_026002695.1 Synergistales bacterium | reverse complement strand
GCTTCACGGCTCCCTCGCCCGTTACTTTCCTGACGCGAACCTTCTGTCCGCACGGAACGTCCCGCAACGTCAACAGCAACACCTCCAATTTATCGCGGCAATTTAGTTAGTACAATCTAACTTTGCCCGACGCGCATATGATAGCAAGATTTGTTAGACTTGTCAAATTTTCCGGAGTAAGGGAATTTTTAGGATTCAGGTAAGCGCTGATTAAATCGCCAAAACGGAATTTCGCTGTTTTGAGACGCGCAAGGGCGGCCGCCCCCCGATTCGGGCGTCTCTACTCATCCTGACGGCCGCCGAGGTAGGCTTTTTTTACATCCTCGTTGTCGGCCAAATCATGCGCGGCGCCTTGCATGGCGATGTGTCCGGTATCCAGCACATAGGCTCGCCCCGCAATCGACAGAGCCATTTGCGCGTTCTGCTCCACCAGCAAAATGGTAGCGCCTTCCTTGTTCATCTCGATGATGGTGTCGAATATCTGCTCCACCAAAATAGGCGCGAGGCCCATAGAGGGTTCATCCAGCATCAGGAGCTTCGGTCTGCTCATCAGACCCCTGCCCATTGCCAGCATTTGCTGTTCGCCTCCGGACAAAGTGCCGGCTATCTGCCCGCGGCGCTCCTTGAGGCGCGGAAAGAGCGCGTATATTCGCTCCAAATCGTCCGGAATGCCGAGCGAGTTCTGTGTATAGGCGCCCATTTCCAAATTTTCCTCTACGGTCATACTCAAAAAGATACGCCGTCCCTCGGGCACCTGGGCAAGGCCTCGTTCCACAATTTTGTGAGGCGCCATAGTCCCGATGTTCTCGTCCATAAACCGGATGCTGCCGGTGTCGGAGCGCAGCAGGCCGGAAATGGTCCGAAGGATGGTGCTCTTCCCGGCGCCGTTAGCCCCGATGAGCGTGACGATCTCGCCCTCGCTCACTTCCATCGAAACCTGCCGCGCGGCGTGAATCGCGCCGTAATATACGTTGATACCCTCAACCCTCAGCATGTCATCCCGCCTTCTTCCGCCTGCCGAGGTAGGCCTCGATCACCACGGGATTGTTCTGTATCTCACTTGGGACGCCCTTGGCTATAATCTTGCCGAAGTTAAGTACGCAGATACCCTCACAGATACCCATTACAAGGTTCATGTCATGTTCGATCAGCAGGACGGCAATTTGGAAAGTGTCCCGCACCTTTACGATGTTTTCCATCAGTTCGGCTGTTTCAGAGGGATTCATGCCGGCGGCGGGCTCGTCAAGCAGCAGCACTTTGGGCCCGGTGGCTAAGGCGCGGATAATTTCTAATCGGCGCTGAGCCCCGTAGGGCAGCGAACCCGCGCGATAGCCCAGCATCTGTTCCATATTAAAGATGGAGAGCAGCTCCATCACGCGTTCTTTGGCTTTTTTCTCCTGCCTCCAATAGTTTGGCGTACGCAAAATACCGCTGAACAT
>BOCB01000178.1 GCA_026002695.1 Synergistales bacterium | reverse complement strand
CATCTATGTGTGGAATAAGCGTAATTGAGCAAGATAAAGGGGTTATATCGTAAAGATGAAAAGAGCAATCTCAAATGGCCGATAACGGCGGACAAAAGGAATTGTTGAGCAGAACCCTCCCGCTTCCCATAGAGGAGGAGATAAAACACAGCTATTTGGACTACGCCATGAGCGTTATCGTCGGACGCGCCATACCGGACGCGCGCGACGGATTGAAGCCGGTTCAGCGCCGCATACTCTACGCCATGCTCGAGCTCGGCCTTCGCCATAACCAGGCGTTCAAAAAGTCGGCGCGCGTCGTCGGCGAGACGATGGGTAAGTACCACCCCCACGGGGACTCGGCGATATACGGTACGATGGCGCGAATGGCGCAGGACTTCAGCATGAGATACCCCTTGGTCGACGGACAGGGCAACTTCGGCTCCATAGACGGGGACTCCCCTGCCGCCATGAGGTACACCGAAGCCCGCCTCTGCGCCATAGGCGAGGAGATGCTCCTCAACATCGAGGAGGATACCGTTGATTGGGCGCCGAATTTCGACGAGTCGCTCAAAGAACCCGTCCTGCTGCCCTCTCTGATACCAAACCTGCTCGTAAACGGCAGCTCCGGCATTGCCGTGGGCATGGCGTCGAACATACCCCCCCATAACCTCGGCGAGATAGTAGAAGGCTGCCTCGCCGTGATGGAGAACCCGGACATTGAGCTCGCCGACCTGATGGCCATAGTCCGGGGGCCGGACTTTCCGACAGGAGGCATAATCCTAGGGCGCGACGGCATAGCCGACGCCTACTCCACGGGACGCGGCAAAATAGTAGTCCGCGGGCGCGCGGAGTTAGAGGAGTCGAAACGCGGCAAAAAATCGGTAGTGATAACCGAAATCCCTTATATGGTGAACAAGACCAACCTCATAGAGACAATAGCGAAGTGCGCGCAGACCGGCATGATAGACGGCATAAGCGACATGAGGGACGAGTCCGACAGAAAAGGCATGCGCATAGTCATCGAGCTGCAGCGCGACGCAGACCCCAATCTGCTGCTGAGGCAGCTCTATATCAGGACGCAGCTTCAGAGCACGTTCGGGGTGATAAACCTCTCCCTCGTGGATGGCGAGCCGCTTGAGATGGGCCTGAAGCAGCTCATTGAGGTATTCCTCGGGCACAGAAGGAAAGTGGTTCGCCGCAGAACGGAGTTCCGCCTGCGCAAGGCCGAGGAACGCGCCCATATAGTCGAGGGGTTAATTAGGGCGCTCGACCTCATAGACGAGGTAATAAACATCATCAGGAGCGCGTCTGACGCCCCCTCGGCAAGGGCTGAATTGGCAGGCGCGCTCGATTTCTCGGAAGCGCAGGCGCAGGCGAGATTGGAGATGCGCCTCCAACGCCTCACCGGAATGGAGCGGCGCAAGTTAGAGGATGACCTCTCCGGCCTGCTCTCGGCCATAGAGAGC
>BOCB01000177.1 GCA_026002695.1 Synergistales bacterium | reverse complement strand
TTTGAGTGTCACTCGTCTGTGATAATGTCCCCCTGTAAGTCATCTGAGAAAATGTCCGCATGAAGCAGGAGACGATGACATTGACTCGGGAAGAATTAACGCGGATAAAAGTGATGGAGTTCGTGAAACAGGGCAGCATGAGCCGGAAGGAGGCGGCGGAAACACCGGGTCTGACGAAGCGGCAGGTGCGAAGGATCTTTGCGAAATACACAAAGGAAGGAGAGACGGGAGTCATTCACGCGGGAAAGGGGCGGAAGTCAGAGCGCGCATTATCGGAGGAGCTTAAGGCAGAAGTCGCGCATCTGCATAGCGAAAAATACAACGACACTAATTTCACTCATTTTTCTGAATTGCTGAGCGAGCACGAGAACATTAAGTTGAGCGCTTCCAGTGTCAGACGCATTTTGAAAGCGGCCGGAAAGGAGAGCAAACGAACAATAAAGCGACGCCCAAAGAAACATAAGCCGCGTGAACGACGCACTCAGGAAGGGATGCTATAGCAGGCGGGCGCCGCTCCTTACGCGCGGCTCGGAGAAAAAGTCAGCGCATTCGCTCTGCACGCTTTTATCGACGACGCCGCAGGCATAGTGACAGGAGCTGCCTTCACACAAAACGAATGCTTCCGAGGTTACAGCGACGCCATGAAAGGCGGAATAGAGAGATATGGCGTCCCGTTGGCGCTTTATACAGACAAGCATACAATTTTTCGGCCGCCGAATGAAAAATCGACGGTAGAACAGCAGCTTGCGGGTGAAGACGTAGAAATTCCTTTGTCTAATTTTGGTAAAGCCTTGGTTGAGCTTAACATTGAGCATATCAAGGCAAACATGCCTCAAGCTAAGGGAAGGATTGAGAGACTGTGGGAGACGCTCCGGGACAGGCTGCCTGTAGAGTTGCGTCTATTGGGAGTAAAGAGCATAGAGGAGGCGAACAATGCTCTGCCGGAACTTATCAGGAAGCACAACGAGAAATACGCGGTGCTTCCCGCAGAACCGGCAAAGGCATACCGTCCTCTTGGCAAGGGCGTCAAGCCGGATTACGTGTTCGCCAAGCGAGAGACGAGAAAGGTGGGAAGCGGCAGCGAGATTTCGTACAAGAATGCGACATATGTTCCGAAGTATGACAGCGCCATGTTTGACGCGAGAACATTAGTTGAGGTTCGCGAGACTGTTTCCGGCGAGGTTTTGCTCCGGCATTGCGGCAAAGGTGTTGTTCTGAAGAAGATTGCGCGTTCTGTGAAAAGTGCGGCAAAATGCGCGTCGCCGGTTCAGCAACCCACACCCGATACAGGAAAAACAGAGAAAGAGCCGTATAAACCGGCTAAAAATCATCCTTGGAGGCGATCCATGAATAAAAAAGATACTGACGAGAGTCAAATCAACAACACGACGGCATCATAGGAAATCCCTTCCGACGGATCTTCGACATACCATCGGAAGGGATAGATAAATTCGACCA
>BOCB01000176.1 GCA_026002695.1 Synergistales bacterium | reverse complement strand
CTCGGCGAGACCGCGATTCAACCGGCCGACTTCGCCGTCGCGGGCGCTGTAGGCGCGGCCGTAGGAACGTTTTTCCTGCGCCATACATTGCCAATAACGAGCGTCCCCGCCGGTTCTCCCGATTCGCGGTACAGAGCGGCGGCGCCTTCGGCGGGCAGCATCTTGATACCGTAGGACGCCCAGCAGATTTCAGGGCGCCAGAGTTCTCTCGCTTCCTCTAACACACTGTCGATGAGGCCGGAGAATCGCTCCGGCCTTCGGATGGCTCCCATTTGCTTCTGAACTTTGAGCTTATCGACCGATATCTCAGGTCTGAGGATCGTAACGTTCTCGGCGAAATCAGCCATGATCAATCAATTCCGTCCTTTACGCTGAATAAAATTTGCGTCCACAGGTGAATGGGGAGAGTCCCTCCGCTCACCCTCGCAATTTCATCCCTCCTGGTCCACTCGATGTTGGGGGAGACGCCGCCGGCCCGCGCGGCCAGGTCCTTAAGCCACGGAATCATGAATTCTACGCTCACCGATACCGATTCCTCCAACTCCTCGAAGTCCCGTATGCCGTCAGGGAGATGCACACGGAAACCGCCGGCCGCGAGCAATGGAGTTATGAGCAATGTATGGCGCAGGAAAAACGTTCCTACGGCCGCGCCTACAGCGCCCGCGACGGCGAAGTCGGCCGGTTGAATCGCGGTCTCGCCGAGCATGGCCGCGGCCTCCGGCATGAAAGCCCACGCCGGAGCGCCCACCCCGATCACATTGCCGTTCAGCTTCAGGCTCACTTCCGGGCCGGCGGACGTCCGGCGAAGCCCCAGTTCGATGAGGTCTTCTCCCTCCGCGACCCTCGAATATTTCACTTTATCAAGAGCCTTGACGAAGATTTCTCTGGAGATGAGTTTCGATACGGCCTCGCATACCTCGCCGCAGAAGGCCTCTTCCTCAACCGGACGAGCCGGGTGCGACGCCAAAATACGCGCTCCTATGAGGGAGGCTCCCCTCTCCCATCTGCCGAGTTTATTCAGAGCCACCAGAGCGTCCGTAGGAGTGAATGCGGCTATCTTCACCAATCCTCGCTCGTCGAGCTTGTCCACGAGTTGTCCCATGGAGTGCGCGGCGCCGATCGACTCCCCTTCTCCGAGGCGTTCGAGAGTAGAGGGGCCGTCTCTCAGCTTTGCCGCGATCCTATCCTCTATCGCGTTTTCAGCCGTCGTCTCTCGGCCCGGGAGAACGATCAGGGGTTCCCTGCCCCGCGGCTTGCCATGTTCGAGCTCGTCAAGCAGTTCGTCCAGTCCGGGGAACGCGGCAGCCGCCGCGGCTAAGGGAATTACGCGCCGCGGTCCTATCCGGAGCGCTCCGTCTCTTTGCCGGAGCACTCGGCTGTCGCCGCCCAGCCCGAATGTCCTGATGTCTATCGTCTTGATCAGTATCTTGTGCCCGCCGATGTCGGCCCCCTCATTCTTTACAGACGGGCTGCCGGCTTCGTC
>BOCB01000175.1 GCA_026002695.1 Synergistales bacterium | reverse complement strand
GGGTCGATGGCGTCGTTCGATATGCCGCCCTCCTTCAGAACCTTGTGCTCGATCGGCATACCGTGCGTGTCGTAACCCGGCACATACGGCGCGAAGATACGAGAGGCGGGCGGCAACTACTGGTGGGAGGCGAGCGCTGAGGAGCTCCTCGGAGACTTGGCCGCCTGTCCGTCGTGCGGCTCGAAGAACATCCGCAAGGAAAAGGACATCATGGACGTCTGGTTCGACTCCGGATGCAGCCACAGCGCCGTCTTGGAGAACCGCGCCGTATGGCCCGACCTCAGCTTCCCCGCAGAGATGTACCTCGAGGGCAGCGACCAGCACAGGGGCTGGTTCCAATCATCCCTGCTGACGAGCGTCGCGGTGAACGGCCGCGCTCCCTACAAATCCGTCCTGACCCACGGCTTCATAGTCGACGACAAGGGGCGCAAGATGTCGAAATCCCTCGGCAACGCGATACTGCCGCAGGAAATAGTTGAAAAATACGGCGCGGACATTCTGCGCCTCTGGGTCTCCTCAACTGACTACCGGGGCGACATAAGCATCAGCCAGACCATAATCTCCAACTTGGCCGAGAACTACCGCAGGATACGCAACACGGCCCGCTTCCTCCTCGCCAACCTGAGCGGCTTCGACCCCAAGCGCGACGTCGTCCCGCGCCCCGAGCTCTCCGACGTTGACAAGTACATTCTGCTCAAATTGCAGTCGCTCATCGAAAAGAACACCGCCGAGCTCGACGCCTACGAGTTCCACCTTCCCATGACGAGGGTTCATCAGTTCTGCGACACCGAGCTGTCCTCCTTCTACATAGACATATCCAAGGACACGCTCTACGCGGACCGCGCGGACTCGCCCTCGCGCCGCGGCGCCCGCTCCGTAATGTGGGAGGTTCTCACCGCGATAACGCGCCTCATAGCCCCCGTGCTCTGCTTCACAGCCGAGGAGATATGGCAGGAGGTACGCAAGATGGACCCCTCCGCCGAGGAGAGCGTACAGCTCACGGAATGGCCCGCCGTATCCTGCGACGGCCTCGACACCGGCATAGCTCAGAGATGGGACAGAGTGATGGAGGCTCGCGGCGCGGTAAGCCGCGCGCTCGAATCCGCCCGCTCGAAGGGCGTGATAGGCCACTCGCTCGACGCTGACGTTACGGCGAACCTCGGCGAAAAGTACGGCGACCTGTCGAATCACCTCAAAGACGCGGACTGGGAGACGATAACCATAGTATCCTCGTTCAGGGCAGAGACGCGCGATCGCGCGTCTCTGCAAACGGACGACGCCGTCATCTACGAGGACGAACTCACAGGCATAAAGGCGGCCGTCAAAAAGGACGCGGGCGAAAAATGTCCAAGGTGCTGGAAGCACCGCCCCGAGGTCAAAGATGGCGGCGTATGCGCGAGATGCGCCGACGTGCTGAAATAAAAAAAGTAAGAAACAAAAAAACTAAACCGTGGGGGCTCCTCGCCCCCACACCCCCGGCATAAGCAAACGGTCATAGGGTAACG
>BOCB01000174.1 GCA_026002695.1 Synergistales bacterium | reverse complement strand
AACGCGCCCGCGTGTCAGCTTCCCGCGCGAAGAGGACAAGGATTATAAGTATTAAAAAGGAGGTGATTTTTTTATGAGACAAAGGATGATTGATTACCTGAGTTTTTTCGGTTATACAGCTTTTGCTATTGTATTTACGCCACATTACTCATTCCTCCAATTAAAAAAGACGGGCGACCGAGGGCGGCCGCCCCTACTTACAGGCCCAGCGCTTCCTTCGGGCATTTCCGCTTGATGCCGAAGGTGTCGGCGACGGGTTTCACCAACAGCTCTCCCTTATGCGTGGAGAGACCCTTGAGCAGAGCCTCGTCGTTTCCGCAGGCGTCCTTCAGGCCTCTGTTCGCTATTTCAAGCCCGTATTTTATCGTCGCGTTCGAGAGAGCCAGCGTCGCGGTCCGCCCGTACGCGCTCGGCATATTCGCCACGCAGTAATGTACGACGCCCTCCTCTATGAATACGGGGTTGTCGTGCGACGTCGCGCGGGACGTCGCGGCTATGCCTCCCTGGTCTATCGCCACGTCGACAAATACGGAGCCGTTCCTCATGGTCTTCAGGTGTTCGCGGGTAATCAGGCGCGGCGCTTTCGAGCCTCCGGGAATCAGAACAGCGCCTATCACGACGTCAGAGGCCGCCATCTCGCGCGCCAAGGTGAGCGGGTCGCTGAAGAGAGGCGCGCAGTTCGCGGGCATCACCTCCGCCAAATACGCGAGGCGCTTCTGGCTCACGTCGAGTATGCTCACGCGCGCGCCAATCCCCGCCGCCACGCGGGCGGCGTTGATGCCCACCGTACCGCCGCCTATTACGGTAATATTCGCCGGAGCCACGCCCGGCACTCCCATCGGGAGAACGCCGCTGCCGCCGTTATGCTTGCCGAGATAATAAGCGCCCATTATCGCGGACATGCGCCCCGCGACCTCGCTCATCGGCTGGAGCAGAGGCAGCCCCCAGCTCTCGGCCACGAGCTCGTAGGCGACGCAGCTCGCGCGGGACTTCAGGCAGGCGTCCGTAAGCTCCCTGTCGGCGGCGAAGTGGAAGTACGCGTACACGATCTGAGACTCCCTCATGCGCGCGTACTCCGCCGGCAGAGGCTCCTTGACCTTGACTATCATGTCGGCGGCCTGCCATACCTCGTCGGCCTCGTGAGATATGCGAGCCCCGGCGAGCTCATACTCGGCGTCCGGAAAGCCGGCCTCTATACCGGCCGATTTCTCGACGAACACCTCATGCCCCGCTCGAACATAAGCCGCCACCGCGGCAGGCGTCAGCCCCACTCTATACTCCCTGTTCTTGATTTCCTTCGGGCAACCTATTTTCATTGGACTAATCCCTCCTGAATAAAAATCTCAAATCTATTATACTCCAAGGGAGCACTGATTAAATTAGGCCGGCCGCATTATTGGGGAATCATGTATAATTATCACATTATGACAGTAATTCCTCAGCAGGGCGATAAGGTATTATGGATACGGTTCAGCGCGTTCGGCGACGTTTTGCAGGCGGCGGCGGCTTCCCGTCGCTT
>BOCB01000173.1 GCA_026002695.1 Synergistales bacterium | reverse complement strand
ATACAAACGTCTGCAACCGATGTTTATCAGTTGAATTATTCTAAGACGTCACCCAATACAACGGCGATCATACGGCCGAATGGAGACGTAAGACTTGATTGTGTAGCGCCGTTTATCGGCGGGAATGTACTAAAACAGGATTTTGCCGAAATTTGGAACAAGAAATTGAAGAATGTCTGGGAAAACCCTGCGGTATTGAAGTATGCGGAAGACATGACGCATATGCCCGATTTTGAAATGGATATGATCAATCATGTCGATGATGATATTGAGTTATAGCCATCAAAAGGAGATGACGGTAATGAAAAAAGAATACCTGAAACCTATAGTTTTGACCAATCTAAACGGTCCTTTGATAGTACCGTTGGCGGCTCTTAGCGCAGCGCAGGCATTTGCTCTGGGTGCCGCAGTTTTAAGTGCAATAGGCGGTGGACTAACACAGGCCGCCGCCAATGAGAAAGCGGCTCAAGCAAAAGGAAATATAGTGGGATACCCGATCCGCACCTTGGAGCCTGTTTATTAGCTATATTACGATTCAGGTTCTTTATCAAGCATAAGCGCCTGTTGTGATAAGTTCAAGGATGTATTCCTTGAGTTTAAGGGGGTGTTCTTTGTGATTTTTGAACTTTTGAAAGATATAAAAGTAGAGACGAAAGCGCTGAAACAACGCGAAGAGGGGGATTTTCTGATTGTAATGTCCAAGGATTTGAAAATCAGCTACTTGAATTCTATGGCGAAAGATGTCTATTCAAGACTGAATGAGACAAATACTATTGCCGATATATATGACGAATTGCTAAACGAGTACGATGTAGCCGAGGATGTGCTTAAAGCGGATTTAATCTCTCTTATGAGAGATTTGCAATGGCAGTCTTTGATTAGGCTCAAGCGCGCCTAATCGCGCTAAGACGTTTCGCGAAAATTCACCATAGGCCGGAAAACAACGAGATCAAAGCAGTGCTGAAGGGGCAATACAGCCGAAGCGCTTCCGGTCCCCCTTCAAGCCGCCGGCGTGGCATGAGTCTCATGGATTGCACTCCTTATGAGGCTTATAGCCTTCCTTTATGGCTGTGTCTCTGCTTTCTATTAAGACGCGATTTTTGTCGCTCATGGCGGCGGCTCCGGGGCACGATGGCAGGTGGAATATCATGCTGCTTTTATTGCCTACATACTCGGGTGTATCTGCCGGAGAGGAAGACGCCGATCAGGCGGACGTGTTCTTTTTTGCCTTGATAAACAAGCTCAAGGGTGTCGCCGTCCACGACTCGCAGGACTTTGACCGGACCGGCCGCGGAATCCGCGAAAGCTGACGATACAAGAAACAAGAACAGACAGCACAAGAAAGTTATTACGGATTTAGCTGCCGGGCCGCGTCTTGTATTTTTCATTTCACTGTCAGACCGCTAACGCGAGCACAAGGTTGCGGGCCAAATAGCCGAGCGTCTCGGTATTTAAATACCTCGGCGCGGTCTTGTCGAACAGCAGCTGGATATCGACGGGAAATTCATCGTCGGCGTCGTATTTAAC
>BOCB01000172.1 GCA_026002695.1 Synergistales bacterium | reverse complement strand
GGCAACATCCTTCAATACGTTTGGTCATGTATTTTGCCAATACCCGCACTCACCCCGCTATAAAAAACACTGAATGTTTTTGCCGGATGGTGTCAAAAACTCAAATATTCGAGAATCATGAAAATGTATAGTGGCGCCGGGTAAACAATTACGAGTATAATCTTTTCTAAAGTAAAATTTAGTTTATCGTTAGAATCCTATAAGGGTTAAGGATAAAACCTGCTTGGGGGCATAAATATTGAGCATCGCGAAATACGAGGCGTTTTTGCAGACGGTCGAGTGCGGCAACCTCACGAAGGCCGCCGAAAAATTGGGATATACGCAATCCTCGATGAGCCATATACTGAATACTTTGGAGAGCGAGCTGGGCGTGGAGTTGCTTGTGCGCGACCGCTGCGGGGCGCGCCTTACCTCCGACGGAGTCAGCCTGCTGCCGCTGATCAAAGACGTGTGCGACGCGCAAAAAAAGCTGATCAGCGGAATAGGAGAGCTTAAAGGCCTGCAAAGCGGGCTGATTCGGATAGGGACGCTGATCAGCGTTTCGGTTCACTGGCTGCCGAATATCCTAAACGCGTTCAACAAGGATTATCCCGATGTAAATTTCGACCTCCTGCGCGGCAATTATCAGGAGATAGAAAACTGGGTCATCGAGGGCAGGATCGACTGCGGCTTTATAAGGCTGCCCTCTAAAACTGGGCTGCAAAGTATCTTTTTGGAAGAAGACCCGTTGATCGTGATATTGCCGCTCGGACACCCTCTCGCGAATTGCGAGAGATACCCGGTAGATCGCTTGGAGAAGGACAACCTGATTATTTTGCGCGATAACCTCGATATAGAGGTCATGGATTTTTTATCAAACAATAGGATAAGCGCCAAAAATTGTATTACGGTGGATGATGATTATACTATCATCTCTATGGTGGAGAGTGGGCTTGGCATAAGCATACTGCCGGAGCGCGTGCTGTATCGCACGCCGTACAGGATCGTCAAAAAAATGCCCGACAAGCCCCATTACCGGAAAATCGGACTGGCGCTGAAGAGCATCGAACACGCTTCAACAGCCGCCAAACGATTCATTGATTATCTCGGGTACCGGAACGCTCCGAATTTCTCGGCGCAGTAAACCTGGGAATATGGATATACCGCTCCTATACATGCAAATAATTCATAGCAAGCATTAAAAAGATACATTTTTATAATTTCCCGGTCCGATATATACTCTCTCCACGTAATTTTCGCGAAGGAGGGTGTAAGTATCATGTCTGAGAACAAACAGGGGGGCGAACAGTTTACCAGCCGCTGGGGGTTGTTGTGCACTGTTCTTGGTATGGCGGTAGGGACCGGCAATATATGGCGGTTCCCCCGCGAGGTCGCCGCCAACAACGGCGGGGCTTTTATCATCGCTTGCTTCATAGCTATTTTCGTTTGGGCGGTTCCTCTTATCACAGCCGAATCCATATTCGGCAAGAAAACCCGTATGGCAAACGCCGGAGCGTTCAAGACACTGCTCGGCGATAACCGGACGTGGTTA
>BOCB01000171.1 GCA_026002695.1 Synergistales bacterium | reverse complement strand
ATGCGGTCTGTTTTATTCTAGTAGGGCAGGTCGTACTTCTTGGGATCGAGCTTGTCGCAATCGGGGAGAACTTGCTCAGCCAGCTCGTCGAGGGTCTTGGGCAGCGAGGCGACTTCGTCGATGAGCTTCTTGAGCCATTCCTGCTCCTTGGCGTTGATCTTGAGCTTGCCGTCCTTAACGCCCTTGTCGATAGCGCCGAGGGAGAGCGCGGCGGCCGCCTTCGTGCGCAGATAGTAGTCGTCACCGGCGTCGGTGATGCCCTTGGCGATCTCAAGGACAACATCCGGACGGAGAATGTACGCGTGCGGGTCGAGCGGGCTGTCGGAATCGGCGTTGAGGTCGCGGAGAAGAAGCGCGGCCTCGTTGCTCTTCTTCTTTGCGGTGTTCATCAGACGGCAGTCATAGGCCAGCGTCTCGAAGGAAGCGACCGGCGCGATGCCGCTCAGAAGCTGAATGTTCTGCACGGACTCGTTCGACCAGAGGTCGGCGACGCAGACGGCGATGTTGCCGCAGGCGCTGAGGTGAGCGCAGGAGGCCACGCGGCCCTCCATAGAGATCGGGTTGCCGCTGATTGCCTTCACGTACGGACCCTCGTAGCCGCAGTCCTTATCGGGGCCCTTTGCGCCGACTTCCATCGCGACTAAGCTGCGGACGGAGGACATTACGCGGTCGGCCGCCGCGAAAACGCGCGGGATGTAGTTCTTCTCGGCGAGAACCATAGCGGTGTTCGCGAGTCCGCAGGCCGTGTCGCCGGCGGGGACGCCGCCGAACTTGCCGGCTATGTCGACTATATGGCTCCAGATCTTCTCCATGTCGCGGCAGGCAAGCGCCGCGTACGCGAACACGTCCTGTTTAATGTTGCAGAACATGAGGGCATCGTCATGAACTTCTTTGCCGCCGATGGTCTCAATGGCGAGGAAGTCAGCTCCGGCCTTGGCGCTGCCTTCGAAAGCCTCCATCGTCTCGTCCCAGCGGGGACCTCTCCACATGTGATCAACGGCGTCGCCCTCGCGGTTGTCGTTCGGGGTGATGCGAACCGCGCCCTTGATGCCGTACTTCGACTCGTGCTCCTTGATGATGTCAACAACGACTTTGCAGACCTCGATCGCCCACTTGGGCTTGAAGGTCATTTCGGGGAGAGTCTCTATCTCGGCGACGAAACCCGGGACTTCCAATTCGCGGGCGCGCTCGCAGGTCTTGGTGATGATCTCCGTGTAGCACGCGATAGCATCCGACCATGTGTCGTCAGTGAGCTTCATCGTGGGCACGGTGAAGTTCAGCTCTGGATAAATCGTGCCGCCGCCTATGACCATACCGTTCTTAAGCTTGACGGGGTTCTTCGCGGTTCCGAATACGAACTCATCTAACTTCGTGTAAGCGGGTGATTTGTACGCGTTTCTTGCCATCTTTACATTCCTCCTCAGATTTGGTGTAACAATTTTGTGAAATATATTTGACAAAGTGATTGTAGCAGTTATCTCAGATTTTGTAACAAAAATACGGCAGGACATTAAAATATTACCAGAATACCAAA
>BOCB01000170.1 GCA_026002695.1 Synergistales bacterium | reverse complement strand
GACGTTCAGCCCCACGTGCTTCATGCCGCAGAACGCGCGCGCCCCGCCGAGGCTCGCGCCGAACGCGACCTCGAACGAGACTTTTTCGTTCGGCGCCCACTCGGAGTAAATGTCGCGGTGTTCCGCGAGGGCTTCGGTGATTTCGGTGGACGGCGTTCCCGGGTAACTCGATACGACGGAAACGCCCGCATCGTAAAGTCCCTCGGCAACCGCGTCGTTGCCCAGCAATAGTTTTTTCATAGTATGCTCCTTTGTGCCGAATCTATTGTGTCCAGTGTGATCACGCCTGCCTAATCGAAAGATTGATAATGCCGCCGATAAGCGCGCAGCCCGTCAGGATTGCGAACGGGACGAGAAAGCTCCCCGACGACGTGCGGACCGAAGCGGCGAGCGTCGCCGCGAAAGGCGCGGGAATAAGAATCAGGTTCAAAATGCTGAAATTCAGCGAGAACGACTTCGTGCCGTAGAACGCCGAAGCGAACACGCTCGAAATCGTCGGCGCGAACCCGTATGAGAAGTAACACAGGCACAGCCCGATAACCGCGATTGCGGAGCTTCCGACGAGTGTTGACAGCGCGACGGCGGCGGGAGCCGCCAACGCGAATATCGCGATAAAATACTGCGTTTTCCGCACACCCACGCGGTCAAACAGCGTCCCCGACGCAAGACGGCCAAGACCGTTGAAAATTGAGATAACGCCGATAATCGCGGCGGGATCGGCGACGCTCAAATCCTCCAATAAATCCCGCGCGAGCGCGATCGCGGCGGAGCCGACGGCGGCTATCAGCGTAATCAGGATAAACAGCTTCCAGAAGGAGACGCGTTTTATCATCTCAGCCGCCGAATAATCCCGCGCGGCAGACGCGCCGGGCTGCGCGTTTTTTGCTTTCGGCTCAGGGAAAACCGTTCCCTCACGGGGCGCGCGGATTATAAAGCCCGCGAGCAGAAACACGACGCCGAGCGCGATTGCGAGAACGGTGTAGGTGCCGCGCCAGCCGATACTCTCATTGGCAATCATTCCCTTGGCAAGGCCGCCGATGACGAGCGTCGTCAATCCGAAGCCCATTAACAGAATACCGGAGCAAACGCCCTTTTTGTCGGGGAACCACGCGGAGGTCAAGCCGATAATCGTCGTGTACGCGAGACCTACGCCGAGTCCGCACATCACGCCGTAGGAGAGATACAGCAGTGTCAGTCCCGACGCGGTAAGGCGCGACGTGATGAAAAATCCGGCGGACAGCAACGCCGCGCCGGCGATAAGCCGCGCTCGCGGCGTGGTTTTTTTCGTCAGCAGCCCCGCTATGAACCCGCCGAGACAGAAGAAAACGATTGTAATCGTGTAATTAAGGCTGAGCTGCGTTTTAGTCCAGCCGAACTCGCCGCCCGCGTCGAGCGGTTTTGCGAACGGCGTGTTGAGCACCGTCCACGCATAGATGATTCCCGCGAACAGCAGCACGATTACACCGAAAGCAAGACGCAGCCACCGCTCGGTTTCATTGACTTTCACCATATCATCACCTCAAATTATGAATCGCGGTTAATTGTTCGCCTGCTCCGCCACCA
>BOCB01000169.1 GCA_026002695.1 Synergistales bacterium | reverse complement strand
AACGCAAGCACCGGCACAATCGTCCGCCTCAACGCCTTCCGCAGAGAACGCAAAAAGCGCGCAGACGGATTCATGGGGAGCTTACGCTTCCGACAGAAAGGATGGTAATAAATGATAGGCAAACACAATGAAGAGGCGAGGGAGTTGGCAAATAACCCCTTCCTCGCCGGACGGACAGAGGCGGCTGAACGCTACGGACACCTTGCCAAAAACGCCGCACAGTGGCGCAACATATCCATCGGCCTGCTGTTCTGCTGTCTCGTCTGCGTTGTTTCGGCGGTCTTTGTGGCAAGCCGCGTTACGGTCGTGCCTTATATCGTTCAGGTGGATGAGCACGGCTACGAGATTGCGGTCGAGCCGGTAGCCCCGTCGAAGGTGGATTCCCGCCTTATGGTCGCCCACGTCGGCAGATACATTTACTCGCTGCGAACAGTCTTTGCCGACCCGGAGGCGCAGCTTCACATAATGCACTTCGTCTACAACTCCACGCCGGTGAACACCTCGGCTGAAAAGAAGTACAAGGAGTTCTACGCCGAGAACAACCCGACAGTCATAGGCGAGACGGAGACGACCCAGATAACGATAAACAGCGTCTTGCCGTTGAGCGGGGAATCCTGGCAGGCCGAGTGGACGGAGGAGCGCTATACGCTCACGGGCGCGAAGCTCTCCGCGAAAAACTATCGCGGCATCTTCGTAACTGCGATCGC
Organism: Synergistales bacterium; assembly: GCA_026002695.1. Taxonomy (GTDB): domain Bacteria; phylum Synergistota; class Synergistia; order Synergistales; family Synergistaceae; genus BOCB01. The sequence continues at coordinate 893 of BOCB01000169.1, read as the reverse complement.
CTCGCCCACTGAAATGCGCGAAGTTCTCGTGAACCCGCTCGGCATATTCATAACCGATTTCAACCTATCTGAATTATTTTGATAATAATGGAGGTATATATAATGAAGAAAATACTTTTGTTCGTAATGGTTACGGTATTCGCGCTCTCGTTTGTGTCTCCTGCTGTGTCCGCTGAAATTGTGGAGATAGAGTACTGCGGAAAGATAATATCCGTTGATATGGCGGATATTATCCTCACCTCCGGCACGGACGGCGATATTCAGACCGAGCTGAATGACCCCGCTAAATACTCAAAGCAGCTCGCGGAGGCTCCTGTTTATGGAGCGGGTAGTGAGGTTGTCGTTCCTAAGGAATGGGTAGACGCCTCGGAGAGCTTAAATAATCAGCCTCAAGCGTCTAACACTCAGGAGATAACCGCGCGTCAGTACGAGGATGAAAAGAGAGCGCGTCAATGGACGAACATCGTGGAGGACTTGACCGTGCGCGGCATCGACAGTAAGGCTCTCGAACTTGTAAAGGAGTTCAGCGAGGCGAAGGGAGCTGTTCCCCCTTCAAGCGGCGCTGCCGGTTCGGTCGTGATAGTTTATTCGAGCTATACCCCCAAAATAGTCTGTCGCCCGATGTACGTTACGGATGTGATACTCCAGCCCGGAGAGAAGATAACCGGCGTACACCCCGGAGACGCGGTGCGCTGGACGTTTGTCCCCGGACGTTCAGGGAGCAATGATAACGAGCAGCTTCATGTGCTTATAAAGCCGCTCATGGCTGATATTTCCACCAATCTTGTCATAAACACGGACAGGAGGACGTATCAGCTCGACCTTATGGCGCAGGCGGCTAAGTTCATGCCCTCTGTCTCGTTCAGCTATCCCGCCGACACGCTCAAAGCGTG
>BOCB01000168.1 GCA_026002695.1 Synergistales bacterium | reverse complement strand
ACCGGACAGGTATCCAGATTGCAGACGCGCATCATATCACAACCGAGAGCTACGAGGAGGGAGGTAGCAAACCCGAACTCCTCGGCGCCCAGTAAGGCCGCTATCACTATGTCGCGGCCGGTCAGCAGCTTGCCGTCCGTCTCTAAGGTTACGCGGTTTCGGAAGTTGTTCAGCAGCAGCGTCTGATGCGCCTCGGCGAGCCCCAGTTCCCACGGCAGGCCGGTATGGCGGATGCTCCCCCTCAGCGCGGCGCCCGTGCCTCCGTCGTAACCGCTTATCGTTATGACGTCGGCGAGTCCTTTCGCCGCCCCTACGGCAATGTTACTGCCTCCCGCCTCCGAGGCGAGTTTGACGCTGATCCGCGCGTGCCTGTTGGCGTTTTTGAGGTCGTGTATGAGCTGCGCCAGATCTTCGATTGAATATATATCGTGATGCGGCGGCGGCGAAATCAGCGCTACTCCCGGCGTCGAATTCCTGGCGCGCGCTATCCACGGATAAACTTTCGTTCCGGGGAGGTGTCCGCCTTCTCCGGGTTTCGCGCCTTGAGCCATCTTTATCTGTATCTCGACCGCGTTGTTCAGGTAAGCTATCGTCACTCCGAATCTGGCGGAGGCGATCTGCTTTATGGCGCTCGAAGCGTTCAGCCCGTCCTCCCGTTCCTTCCAGCGCTCGGGAACCTCGCCGCCTTCGCCGCAGTTGCTCTTCGCGTGAAGCCGATTCATCGCTATTGCTATACACTCGTGGGCTTCCGGGCTGATGGAGCCGAACGACATCGCCCCGCCCTTGAAGCGCCTGATTATATTCTCCTCAGGCTCGACGGAATCCAGCGGAATTGGTTTGCCCCTCGTTATTATGCTGAGGAGGCCTCGAATGTTTTTCAGGGTATCGGAGCGCTTCGTCACCCCGGCGGAGAATTTTTTGAACATCTCGTAGTCGCCGGTGCGGCACGCCTGCTGGAGATAGTAAATGCTCTCCGGGTTGAAGAGGTGATACTCTCCGCCGCTGCGCCATTTGGATTCGCCGCCGGGATCGAGCGGTTCGCCTATCCTGATGGAGTTGAAGGCGTTCTCGTGCCGCGCGCGGGCCTCCGCTTCTATCTCCTTCAGCGTTACCCCGCCGATGCGGGTTGTGGTTCCGGTGAAATATTCGTTCACCACCTGTTCGCTCACTCCAAGCGCCTCGAATATCTGAGCGCCGTGATAGCTTCGGACGGTGGATATACCCATCTTCGCGATGACCTTCACTATGCCCTTCGTCAAACCGTTCGTATAGTTCGCCAAAGCGGCCGCCTCGTCCCGTTTGATCGCCGAACGGGAAACCATGTCGCGTATTATCCGATACGACAGGTACGGGTTGACGGCGTCCGCCCCGTAACCGACCAGGGCGGCTATGTGGTGGATTTCCCTCGGCTCCCCGCTCTCGATGATGATGCTGACGCGGGGGGCTTCAAATGCGTTACCTTGCCGATGCTCTTCAACGGCAGACTCGCGGACGGTTTGAAAAAAGCTCTCGATAATCTGTTTTTTGCCGCCGATACAGCGGTGGAGGCCGGATATAACCTGATAATCCTCTCGGACAGGGGGGCGGGCGAAAACAACCGCGTTCCGATCC
>BOCB01000167.1 GCA_026002695.1 Synergistales bacterium | reverse complement strand
GACGTGGCCGCCGAGAGTACAGCGCGTTCTATCCTCGAAATGGGAACGCGCCTCATGAACAAGGCGAGCGACATCCAGCCGACGATTACGGTACGTCCCGGCAAGAAAGTGGGCATTTTCGTTCAGCAGGATGTCGTCTTTCCGTTCCCGTATTTTGAGTAAGAAAGATTTCAGCGTGTGCCGTACTCAATAATTTTGGAGCTGAATATAAGAAAATCCCCTGTATCCGTCACCGGCGTACAGGGGAGGCTCCTTCGTCTTGCGAAGAGCGTGATGTTAATTTGCCAAGGCTTGGATTTTTTCAGTAGGCAACCCGGAACTCTTGGCTATGAGGTCCAGCGGCACTCCGTTAGCCAACAGGTTTCTGGCAAATTCAAGTTTGCCTTTCTCTATGCCTTTCTCCATGCCTTTCTCCATGCCACGTCTTTCGATTTCCGCCACTTCTTTCTCTTCACCCATGCGTATATACACTATCTTCCCCTCCTCATTCAGTTGCTGCCTGTATTCAACGTATTGCGTTTTCAGCCCTTCATCTTTCAGATGAAGGATACGCTCAATAAAGAGCAGCAAGTCTCGTTTATCGTTTCTGCTCCAACCTCGCTCACCAAGAAGCTCTATCAGTTTGCGCAGGTAGCGGTATTTCCGGAGTTCCTCTTTATGTTCTGCAACCCGGCGCTCCGCAGTTCGGCTCCGCGATGCGCATTTCGCCGCATAAAGGGCGAGGTCTATCGGGTTGTCGGACATTATCAATTCGTCATCGTCGAGTTCCGACAGTATAAGGTTATTATACTTGTAAACGCTCTCCGTTCCATAGCGCTTATGCGAATAATACAAAGGTTCGTTTACAGGGCGTTTATCCGTGATAATAGCAAGCGCCACAGGCTCTCTTCTGTAATGCCCGTAAATCAGGCATTTGTAGTGGTTCATCCTCTCAGCAAAGTTGGCGCCGCCACTGCCTTGTGCCTCACAGTGAAGCATTATCCACTCTGCGCCCCCGTTCTTCAAAGGCACTTCCATAACCAAATCCGCGAAGTATGGGCTGTTATGAATCGCGGGGTCGGATGTGTTCAGGATGTCTGTGAATTCTTTGTCAAGCGTGCGCGGCTCTGTTTCCCTGTCAGCGTCCTCATAAAGTTCCGGCAATGTTTTCTTGAGCAGAAGATAAAAGAACCTTTTAATAAGGTCTTTCCAAAACCCGTCATAGTCGAACCGCTCTGTTTCTTCAGCGCAGTTGTCCTTGATTTTTGCGGTTTTGGTGCTACTACCCTGTTTTGTTCCGGCCATTGGCTATCACCTCTACGTAACGCAATTATAACTGATTTTACATCAAAAAACAGGGTACGCCTTGTGCGTGAACGATCTTCTGTTCACGGGGCCGAAGTATCTGCTGTCAAAACCCCGTTCGGGGTCGGAGATAAGCCAGTAGCTATCCGGCGAGAGCGTTATCGGCGTCGGCCACGCGCGGAGTTTGCCGCCGTAGTAGTCGGCGGAGGCTACGGTGATTTTTGTCGCTTTGCCGTTGACGATAAGGCAATTTCCATCAAGCGCGATTGGCTGTATGACGTGGAGCGAATGGGCGTAGGTATTATAGGCATTGTACTCATAGAGCCGATGGGGATTGAAATGACGTATG
>BOCB01000166.1 GCA_026002695.1 Synergistales bacterium | reverse complement strand
GTACATAGGAGCAAACTACCAGCTCACGCAGATAGAGTTCGCCGATGATACGATCTGGACAAGAAGCGAGATAAACGCGACAATGCCGGTCTTTCATGGCACTGACGGCAACGATAACATCTCCGCAAGTGCGAGCGGAGACTATATAGATGTTGGCGCCGGGGATGATACGGTAAGTGCCGGTGACGGCGACGATATTATTCTCGCCGGAGATGGGAACGACAGCATCTATGGTGGTAATGGAAACGACACAATCACCGGAGCTGTGGGAAATGACTATCTTGAAGGCGGCAATGGCAGCGACGTCTACATCTGGAATCCCGGCGACGGCAACGATACGATAAACAACTACAACAACAATGCTTCATACACCGACGTGCTCAGGATAGGCGAAGGGGTATCAAAGGACAACGTCGAGCTTACTCGCTTCGGTAATGACGCAATATTCATAATAGGCGAGTCCGGCGAAAGGATAACGCTGAAAGACTGGTACATAGGAGCAAACTACCAGCTCACGCAGATAGAGTTCGCCGATGATACGGTCTGGACAAGAAGCGAGATAAACGCGACTATGCCGGTTATTCGCGGCACTGATGGTAATGACAATATCACCGGAAGCGCGAGCGGAGACTACATAGATGTTGGCGCCGGGAATGATACGGTAAATGCCGGGGACGGCGACGATATTATTCTCGCCGGTGATGGAAATGACACCATCTACGGCGGCAATGGAAATGATACAATCACCGGCGGGCAAGGCAATGATTTCCTACAGGGAGACGGCGGCAGCGATATCTACATCTGGAATCTCGGCGACGGCAACGACACAATAAACGACTACAGGGGCAGTAAGGATTATTACGGCGAAACCGACATACTCAGGATAGGCGAAGGGGTATCGAAGGATAACGTCGAGCTTACCCGCTCCGGTAACGACGCAATATTCATAATAGGCGAGTCCGGCGAAAGAATAACCGTCAAAAACTGGTACTCCAGTACAGATTACCAGCTTACTCAGATAGAGTTCGCCGATGATACGGTCTGGACAAGAAGCGAGATAAACGCGACAATGCCGGTCTTTCATGGCACTGACGGCAACGATAACATCTCCGCAAGCGCGAGCGGAGACTACATAGAGGTTGGCGCGGGGAATGATACGGTAAATGCCGGTGGCGGCGACGATGTTATTCTCGCCGGAGATGGGAATGACAACATCTACGGTGGCAATGGGAATGATACAATCACCGGTGGGCAAGGCGACGATTTCCTACAGGGAGACGGTGGCAGCGACGTTTACATCTGGAATCTCGGAGATGGAAACGATACGATAAATGACTACAGTGGCTATAAGAGTTCTTACGGTGAAATCGACGTGCTCAGGATAGGCGAAGGAGTATCAAAGGATAACGTCGAGCTTACCCGCTCGGGTAACAACGCAGTGTTCATAATCGGCGAATCCGGCGAAAGGATAACGTTGCAAAACTGGTACATAGGAGCAAATTACCAGCTTGCTCAGATAGAGTTCGCCGACGGCACGGTCTGGACAAGAAGCGAGATAAACGCGACTATGCCGGTTATTCGCGGCACTGGTGGTAATGACAATATCACAGCAAGTGCGAGCGGAGACTATATAGATGTTGGC
>BOCB01000165.1 GCA_026002695.1 Synergistales bacterium | reverse complement strand
ACTCTGACTCCACCCAAATTCGGCCGCCCATCATCTCCGCGATCCGCTTTGATATGGCCAGCCCCAGCCCGGTGCCCCCAAATTTGCGGGAGGTGGAAATTTCCGCTTGCTCAAAGGAGTTAAACAGGCGCGCCTTCTGCTCCTCAGTGACGCCGAGCCCCGTATCGGTAACTTCTACGCGGAGCGTACAGAGGCCGTCGGCTTCATTTTCCAAAATCGAGCGGAAGTGGATAGAACCCGCTTCGGGGGTAAATTTTACGGCATTCGACAGTAGGTTCGCAATGACTTGAGCTATTCTTTGGTCGTCGCCGATCAGCTCATACGGGAAATCCTTCCCTATGTATACAGTGAGGTTTTGGCTCCTTTCCTCGACCTTGAAATTGATAAAGTTGACCACGTTCTGAAGCATCTTTTCAAAATCGAACGGGGCGGGTGCTATCTCTAACTTGTTCGCCTCTATTTTCGACATATCCAATATATCGTTGATAAGCCCGAGCAGATGGGCAGCGGCGCCTTCTATCTTGCTGACGCAATAAGCCGTGCGAGCGAGGTCTTTAGATGATTTTGCCAGAGCGGTCATGCCGATGATGGCGTTCATAGGCGTACGTATTTCGTGGCTCATACTGGAGAGAAATTCGCTTTTTGCGGTCGAGGCGAGCAGCGCTATCTCCGTCTGCACTTCCAACTCGCGCGTACGTTCTTTTACGATTCGCTCGAGCCGTAAGCCGTCCTGCCGTTTTTTCTGAAACATGACGACCAGCAAAACCAACACGAGAAGCAGCAGTACGGAGGTTCCGGCCAGCAGCGGTATGCGGTCTTGCAGCATCTTTGCGCGGTAGTCGAAGGTTTTGCGTGTCCATCGGTCTGAAATACCGGCCGTGTCAACCATACTCAGGGCTTTGTCCACGATAGAGCGCAGAGCGCCTTCGTTGGCATTGTAGCCGAAAAAGGATTCATACGAGCGGTTGAACATGATGTTTACCTTATATCCCGGTAGTTCGTTGTAGTTTGTCGCGCTGAGCAGCAGACTCCGCGACCCCATCAGCAGATTGACTTCCCCGCGCCCTAAAGCCTTAAAACCTTCGTCTGTGCTCTCATATACAGTGGTATTCGGGTGATTCGGAAACCATGACAAAAACAACTCGGCATAAGCGGTATCGCGCATCAGCCCTATTTTTTCATACATAATTTCATTGAAATTGACGCGTTCCTGGAAGAAGGAGTGGCCGAGGCTGCCTTCGATGTGTACGGCGACGTTTACGCGGAGTATTTTCTTCCGCTGATCTATGCGCCTGTGTCGTTCGCGACGCAAAACCCTGAGCTCGCGCCCATCATTTCCATTGTCCAAAAGGCTCTGCAAAGCGGCTCCATACGCCGTCTGACAGAGCTGTACAATATCGGGGAGCTGGAATATCTCAAACATAAGCTTTACACGCAGCTTACCGGCGAGGAAAAGGCTTATATCGAGGAACACGTGTCAGGAGGGCTGACAATACCCATTGCGGAGGAATTTGACACTTACCCCGTGAGCTTTTACAATGAGCGGGAGCGGCAATGGCAGGGCATCGCCATTGATGTGCTCAGCGACATTACAAAACTTACGGGTCTTGTGTTTGAACGTCCGCATGATGGCGTCAAGCCGTGGCACAATCTTTTACGT
>BOCB01000164.1 GCA_026002695.1 Synergistales bacterium | reverse complement strand
TCAAACAGTCTTTTGCTTTCACTCACCGTATCGCGCAAGGCGTCCAGTTCCTCCCCCGTTATATTCGGGGCTGCCAATTTTGCCAGCTCTATTTCGATTGCCCTGCGCGCGACAAGAATATCCAGCAGCTCCGCTTTTTCGGTCGCTTTTATTGATTTGGCGAAGTCGTTGGTCAGGTTAATTTTTTCCAGCTCGGCGCGGTGCTCTCTCAGGAGCTTGGCCCCTAAGCTCGTCAGCTTTCGCCCGGAGCTTCCGTTTTTTTCGAGAAGGCCGAGCGCCTCCATATCACGGAGAGCCCTCCCCGCCGTCGGCTCGCTGACGATTATGCCGGCGCTGCGCAGCTCGGCTTGCGCCTTGCCGGCTCCCAGCCCTCCGTTCGACTCGATGATCTCGAGCAGTTTTATATGTTTTGGGTCGCTTACACCGGTTTGCATGATACGATCTCAGCCTCCGTAATGTACGTCATCTCTTCGGACCTATTTTACAACAATACGCTTGACGCGCCTCTTTCATTGTGTATAATCTACTTCATCCAAGTTAATCATCAATGATGAGTATATATGCAAACGATAACACTGTTATCTAAGGAGGGACGACGTATGAGTGCTAAAAATGTTGTTGTTGTCGGCGGCGGATGGGGCGGCGTCGCGGCGGCTGCCTCGGCCCGCAAGGCCGGGGCCCGAGTGGTGCTTCTCGAACGCACGGATATGCTCTTAGGAACCGGTCTCGTGGGCGGCATATTCCGGAACAACGGCCGCTTTACGGCGGCTGAGGAAATGATCGCCCTTGGATGCGGGGATATGTTCTCCGTAATGGACAAGACTTCGAGACACAAGAATATGGAGTTTCCGGGGCATAAACATTCCAGCCTGTACGACGTCTATGAAATCGAACCCGCCGTAAAGTCGTACCTCCTTGATATGGGTGTGGATGTCAGAGTTACCGCCTGCGTCAAGGGAATTGACAAAGCCCCCGGTCGTTTGACCGCTGTCAAGACATCGGGCGGCGACGTCATCGAGGGAGACGCTTTTGTCGACGCCACAGGAACGTCAGCACTCCCCGCCAACTGCATTAAACACGGCAACGGGTGCGCGATGTGCATCCTGAGATGCCACAGCTTCTCTCCGCGAATAAGCATAACGACGCTCGCGGGAGTCGAGGAGTGGGACGCGACGAAGGCCGACGGCAGCATGGGAGCGATGAGCGGGTCGTGCAAACTCTTTAAGGAGTCCCTGTCGGACGCGATAGTCCGGGAACTCAATGAAAAAGGCGTCGCCGTCATTCCGATCCCCAAGGAGCTCCAGGCGGGGTCGGAGAAACTCGGCGCGAAGGCCTGCCAGCAGTACGCGACGGCCGAGTTCGCCGAGAACATCGTGCTCCTCGACACAGGGCCGGCGAAGCTCATGACGGCTTATTATCCGCTCATGGAGCTTCGGAAGATTGCCGGTTTCGAGAGGGCGAGGTTCGAGGACCCGATAAGCGGCGGAATAGGGAACTCCATGCGTTACTTCCGTTTCGCGAACTGCTCGAACGCCATGCAGGCAGCAGGGGAGATTAAAAATATTTTCTGCGCCGGAGAAAAGCTCGGCGCGATGGTGGGGCACACGGAGGCCATTGTAACCGGCTCGCTCGCCGGGCACAACGCGGCGCGTCATTCGCTTGGCTTGGAACTTCTCACGCTGCCTGATTCGCTC
>BOCB01000163.1 GCA_026002695.1 Synergistales bacterium | reverse complement strand
GGCACGTTCGACAGGGTGGCGCGTAAGGAAGGGTACAAGCAGATAGAGGCTACGTTCCTTGAGATAGCGGATCAGGAGAAGGAACACGCGCAGAGACTGTTCCGCTTCATGGAGGGCGGCGAGATAGAGATAACGGCGAGCTTCCCCGGCGGGCCGGAAAAGGACACGCTGGCCAACCTGAAGGACGCCGCCGCCGGCGAGCGCCACGAGTACACGGAGATGTACCCGGAGTTCGCCGACATCGCGCAGAAAGAGGGCTTCGCTGAGATAGCCGGCGTCATGCGCAGCATCGCGACAGCCGAGAAGTACCACGAGGACACTTTCCTCGGCCTCGCGAAGAACTTGGAGGACGGCTCCGTATTCAAGAAGGACGGCAAGGTATTCTGGCGCTGCCGCAACTGCGGCTTCGTCACCGAGGCCTCGGAAGCGCCTGAGCAATGCCCGGCCTGCGCCCATCCCCGCGGCTACTTCGAGGTTCGCGCGACAAACTGGTAGAAAAATTTCGCGCGGATGGTATAAAACGGGCTAAGTTAGGGTGCGGTGCGGATCAAATCCGCGATGGCTTCTGCGAGTTCTGCTGCGGCTCGCAGAAGAGAAGTCAAAAGGGCAATCCGGGCGCTCTTTTTTTTCTTCACCTATATATATTGTAGGGGCAAGCATTGGCCGCCCGTTTTTCACGAAAAGGGGCGGGATAAATTCCGCCCCCGCGTTTATCCGAACAACCTCTCGCCGTTTTCCCAGACTGCCTCGGCTAATATTTCCACTGTCGTCCCTCTGACCTCAGCTACTTTTGCGTATGTCTCGCGGACGAAGGCGGGTTCGTTGCGGCGCCCCCTGTGTCCTTTAGGCGCGAGGTAGGGCGAGTCGGTTTCGCACAGCAGCCTGTCGAGCGGCACGTAGGCCGCCGCTTCGCGCAGGGACTCCGCCTTCGGATACGTTACGGGTCCGGCGAAGGATATATAAAAGCCCAGGTCGAGCGCTGATCTCGCGTCCTTCTTATCCCCCGAAAAGCAATGTATTACGCCGCCGCACTCGCCGGCGCTGTTTACTTTCATCAGGGCGATAGCTTCTTTGTACGCGTCGCCCTCGGAGCGGGTATCAGCGTTCCGCAAATGTACTATAAGGGGTTTCGACGCGCGTCTCGCCCAGTCTATGTGGCGCTCGAACGACATGGCTTGAATGTCCCTCGGCGAGTTGTCGTAGTGAAAATCAAGCCCCGTCTCGCCTATGGCGGCTACTAACTTGTTCGCCGTGAGGTCGGTAAGCTCGTCGGGCAGACCGTCCTTCACCGAGCTCGCCTCGTGCGGGTGAACGCCGGCCGCCGCGATTATCGCAACGCGCGAATCCTTTGGGTTCTCCCGCGCAATCCGCAGAACCTCGTAACTCGAAGCCTCGTCGCAGGCCGCGAGCAGAAGCCGAGCCACGCCGGCGTCCGCCGCGCGCGCGAGCGCGTCCGGCAAATCATCACGAAATTCCTTCATATCAAGATGGCAATGCGTATCGAATAGCCTCATTCTGTCTTCCTCTGTTTCTTCGCCGCGTCGCGCGCGGCCTTTTCCTCTTTCCACTTCGCTATATCCACGCGGGGGAAGAGGACGCCGCCCTCCGTGGTCGTGATATTATCGTCCGCGCCGAAGCTCCACTCCGCGAGGGAGCCCGGCGCGGCGCCGCCGGGCAGTCCGAGCTGCGCCAGCATT
>BOCB01000162.1 GCA_026002695.1 Synergistales bacterium | reverse complement strand
AGCGTCAGCAGGATACAAACCGCTTTTTGTTCATACCATGAAAGCACCATCGACAGCGGCAAGTCATTCACGCCGCACCCGAAAGCATCGGCAAGCGTGACCGCGACTTTGATTGCGGAGTAGGCGTCGTTGCACTGCCCCATGTCCATGATGCGGGGCAGGCCTCCGATCTCTCCGGTATTCAAATCGTTGAAGCGGTATTTACCGCAGGCAAGCGTCAAAATGACAGTATCTTCAGGCGATTGCCTGACAAACTCGGTGTAGTAGTTACGTCCGGGTTTTGCGCCGTCACAGCCGCCCACAAGGAAGAAACGCCTGATCGCGCCGGACTTAACCGCGCCGATGATCGTATCCGCCGCCGACAATACCGCGCCGTGCGAAAAACCGGTTGTAACCTCACCGCCTCCGTTTATGCCTGTCATGGGGTGATTTTCAGGATACCCTCCGAGCTTCAAAGCCTTATCGATGACCGGCGTAAAGTCTTTGTTTACGTCAATGTGAACCAGCTCAGGGTAGGCGACAACCGCGGTCGTGAATACGCGGTCACGATAGCTCTCCTTCACCGGCATCAGACAGTTGCTGGTGAACAACACGGGCGCGGGAATGGCGTCAAACTCCTTTTGCTGGTTCTGCCACGCTGTCCCAAAATTCCCTTTTAAGTGAGAATATTTTTTAAGCTCAGGATAGGCGTGAGCCGGAAGCATTTCACCGTGAGTATAGATATTGACGCCCTTGCCCTTTGTCTGCTCCAAAAGCAGTTTAAGGTCGCGCAAATCGTGGCCGCTGATGACGATAAACGGGCCTTTTTCAATGGAGAGGGGCACTGCGGTTGGTTGGGGCGTTCCGTAGGTTTCAGTGTTGGCTTTGTCCAGCAGCTCCATACACCTCAAATTGACCGCGCCCGTTTCCAGAACGAGAGGCAGCAGCTCCTCCATTCCCAAACCGTCCTCGCCGACAGCTGCAAGCGCCTTGTGGAAAAAACTGCTGATTTCATCGTCCGTATAGCCCAGCGCGCAGGCGTGATAAGCATAGGCGGCAATGCCGCGAATCCCGAACAGAATGAGCGATTTCAGGGAACGAATGTCTGTATCCGCGTTCCATACCTTTGCCATATCGAAGTCGGCGTACTCCGCGGAGGCCGGATGGATCAATGAGCGTTCCTTTCGCGCTTCCGCGATTTTTGCCTCGATAGCCGCATCGTCAAAGTTGACGTTGGTGCCCGTGCTGAACAAGCCCTCCATAACAATACGGCGCGTGTTTGCAGCAGGCGCGTGGTTTTGCGCGGCACGGGCAAGCGTAATAAGCGCGCCGGTTAAAGCGTCCTGCAAAGCGGCGGTGTTCTCTCCTTTTCCGCAGACTCCGGCTTTTCCCATGCATCCCCTTCCTCCCGCCGTTTGCTCGCATTGAAAACAAAACATGTTTGACATTATTATTTCCTCCCATCGGTCGTATTGCTAATCCGCGTCATTTTCGCAATTTCTCTTGACCTCATGCCTTTAGTATAGGATACTGAGCCTGTACGATCTGTTGTTTTTGCAACGAAAGGGTGATGAGGTGAAAAAATATTTACCGATATTAAAAAAATGCCGCTTGTTTACCGGAATCAATGAGTCCGAGTTGCCGGTGCTTTTGGTTGCCTGTCCGCTTTCAAAACCGATTATGAAAAAGGCGGCTTTGTTTTCATGGCGGGCGAGGATG
>BOCB01000161.1 GCA_026002695.1 Synergistales bacterium | reverse complement strand
CATACTTTAGTCGGCCATTCGAGCGGAGCGAACCATATTGCCCAGACGTTGCCCGCCGCGTGGAAGACGGTTGACGTGGCTATGCTGCCGTGGCGTTCCCTCAGAAAGGCCATGACGCAGCCCGGGACGAATACCGCGAAGATGAAGGCTGTCTGCGCGACAAAGATATGCGATACCGCGAAGAGGGCGCTCGTGATAATTATTGACGGAATGACGCCAAGTTTTTTCCTGATCAGCGGCTGAATCCAACCCCGGTAAAACACTTCCTCTATTATTGCCGCCGAGCAGCCGGCTACGAGCAAGTTCAGCGCCCTTCCGAAGTAGAGCGTCCTCGGCAGGGACTCGGCCGGCCAGTGCAGCGAGATAACCGTCAGCGGGGCGAGGAAAGCGCCCGTTATCAGGAGACATTCCGTCAAGTTTGCTTTGCTCGCCCTCCACGACAGGCCGAACTCCTCGGAGTCGACGCCGTATACTTTGCACCAGTAAAATGGTACACAAACAAAAGCCATGCCAATTATGGCCGGGATGACGTAGCTTGTCAGAATATGTATCATGGTTTGCTGAATACTGTAATCACGAAAATGAATTTAGACCTCCATTATCTCCTTTCCCTTTTCGGCGAGTATGGCGTCGGTTTTTTTGATGGCCTCGTCTGTCCTACTGTTGTCTACGGCAATGCCATTCATGATGAATTTCCTGTCCTGTGGAATTACTACCTCAGGAGTGCTGCCGGCGTCAACGGAACGCACATAGGTCAGCTGTATATACCATTTGCGTGATTCTAAGGGTGTTGTATCCCCTGACATATATGCCCAATCCAAACTCGCCGTCGAAGGCATCTGTTGAAAGTTCGCAGACGTCCCATTCTCTTTCATATCCAACGAAAGCACAACAGGGGGCCTTGTTGACCCCGTATATATGGATGGATTTAATGTTTCGCTGGCTGGACGGTAGTAAGCGATAATATCCACGCTGCGGCTCGTGCCCGGAGCCGAATATCCCGCCGCCATCGCGCTTCCCGCGAAGGAGACCAAGAGAGCCAGTACCATGAGTACCAACCCGAATCTTTTTACCATTCTCATGTGTAAATCACTTTCCTTTCTCAAAAACCAAAAATCATCCCAGTTGCATACCGCGCCGGACGCGAAAACTGCGCCCTATTCTGTTGTCCGCGCTGTCCCGCGACCACCCCCAATTCCCGTTCCGTAAAGCCGCCGGTAAGCGAGCCTTGTACACATAACAACCCGGTCAGGGTACCCGTCCGGCGTAAAAGCTAAGTAAGAGCGCTTGGTTTTCAGCGCGATCCTGCGGAAAGCGTGCCGCAATTCCTCCTGCACCCGCTCGTGCAAATAATCCGCCATCAGGCGGAGCTCGATGTAATCAATCCATTCCATGACATACACCGGCATGACGCATATCAACATGACGCGCCGTTGCAGAGACGCTGCACGCAGCGTCTCTGCAAAAAAACACGCGAAAAAACGCGCAGCGCACAATTACGCGCGCGAAAAATGCTGGGTTTTACGAATTGTTGGGTTTGTTGGGAATGATACGCAAGGGAACCAAAAGATTCTTTTAGAGGTGATGCTTTTACAAAATAGTCCTCAACGAACGAACGAACGAACGAACGAACGAACGAACGAACGAACGAACGAATATAACATCCCCCGCGAGTTTGTCAAGAGGTTTTTGCAAATTT
>BOCB01000160.1 GCA_026002695.1 Synergistales bacterium | reverse complement strand
GCCGATGTTCCCCGGCTCGCGCATTTCGAGGTTGTCCAATATATTCATCCCAATCCAGCTCGGATAACCGGAGGGAAGCGGCGAATTGCCTAAAGATCCGTTTAAATCCTTCGGTACCCGGACTGTAAACGGCGGGGCTGTGTCGATAGTATATTCTTTTAGCGGAAATGACGGCATTGCTGAAACGTACATCGCGCTGTGTTTGGGTATGCCGTGCGCCGTCATGCTGCTCGTAACGAAAAATAGATTGATGTATAATCCTACCGCTATTCCCATCCCCCACAAGCATAAAAACACTAATCTTGACCGCTTGTTATGCCATAGCGCGGAAATGTTTATATTTTTATATTTTCCCGGCGCTAAGAACGCCGTAACAATGGCAAGCGACGACCAGAATAGGGAGCTCGCGAAGCGTATACTAGGAGCGCTCATGAACCAGTAAAGGAACTGCGCTATGAGAAAAGCAAAAAAACATAAAACCGTATTAGAGCGGCGTGACAAAGCGAGCTTTATCCATGCCGGAATTGATAACAGCAGCGGAACCGCGCCGAACAGCCATGCCGCAAAAGATAACAGCGAAACGATAAAACCGGCTGACAGGGGTCTGACTGATAAGTTTGATACGAACCAGAATGGGAACCATGACCAAAATCCGCCCGATGCTTTTTCCATAAAATCAGTGGCTCCGACGTATTTTGCCCAAGCAGGGATCGCATCATAGTTGATTTTGGCGTGAGCGTATGTCATCGTCCAGTCAAAATCAAACGGCAATATGGGGAGAGGGTACAACGGATAACCGCTCATCACCAAGTTACTTACTACCCACACACATCCGGCAAAGAGCGGTAACAGCCATACCTTCGCCCATATTTTGAGGGAGCGTTCCTTGTTCGACATCATCAGATAAAATACGACGATTGCGGCAAATACCAGCGACACAGCGGCGGATGGTTTTGTCATAAAAGCTGCGGCAGCAAGTATTAAGATGGCAGCATAATTTGAACTCGACGATGAGTATCTGCTTGATGGGTGTACCAAAAGTTTGTACGCCTCAAGCGTTATGATGAGCGTAATTATGCAGGACGGCTCATCGTAGTTCAGCTTCGGCCAGCAATATAATGACAAAACGGCGAGGTACGCCAATGCGCATATAGAATACGCGCATATGTCCCCTTTGCGCGAAAAACAAAGTTCATGTAAAAAGTAAGTCAAACCTCCGGTTATGTAGAGAACAGGCATTATCCACGCGATACGTCCGTTCCATATTAAGTTGTCCAACGCGGCCGCCACTGTTAGCCAAAGAGTGTTAAACGCGAACCGCGCGTGAAGGTTACCTATGCCCGGGACAATGCCATGTTCATTGAACCAATTCACGATACCGGCATGATAACCCTCGGTATCACCCAAGCCGCCCGCAAAGGTATATGGCCACTCGGCAAAGCTCACCAAACACGCGAGGCAGAACAGAACCACAAACGCGCACCCCGCGAAAATAATACAAGCCGAACGGTTTTCCCTTCCGCCCGCACATCCCTTATACCCGCGCCACCACGACGGCAGACCCGCCGCTCCGACTATAAAAAATATCACAAGCGCGATCGTGTTCAGCGGGACGAAAAAGGACGCGATCATCGCGGAGAGTCCCGCCGCGAAAAAACCCGCGCAGGAATACAGCCACGGGTTCGACGGCGTGATACCC
>BOCB01000159.1 GCA_026002695.1 Synergistales bacterium | reverse complement strand
GATACCTTTGATTGTGAGCTCACTGCCGATATATCAATATCAATCATGCTCAAACCTCTCGCTTTTGACCTTTCATTTGACCTTTCAAACGGGGTCAAGGGGGGCGCTCCCCCCCTTGCGGGGCGTGGGGCAGCGCCCCGCGGTCTTGCCTTCACCTCGCGCCGCGTACTTCTCAATCAGAGACTGCCAGGCGTCTATCGCCGCTTTCGACGGAACGCCGTTCAATTCCGCACGCCGCCCCGATATTTTTATCTCGGCCTTGCGTCCCGTTACATTATAGTATCTTTCAATAATACCGTCATATCTTGACGAGCATTGTATCACGCGCTGGTTCGACGAACCCCTGTACGGGGTGATCCCGTCGTCGAGCGCGGCGATGTACGGCCCGTCGATCAGGATGTCCGTCTCTTCGAGAAGAGCCCTCACTCCGGCGTCTGCCTTGGCCTCTCCTTTTAACTCCTCGTGGGTGAAGCCGCTGTATATTATCGCGCCATAGTCCCTGCGCGAGCGTATCGCCCTAAGCATGGCCGCCGCCGCCGAAGCTTGCTCGAAAGGCTCGCCCCCGCTTATCGTTATGCCTTCGGCGTCGCTGATCGCGCAAAATATATCGGCGAGCTCCTCAATATCGAAAGCGCGTGACTCGGGCGTTCTGTCGAGGCGATAGATACATCCATCGCATGAGCGCGAGCATCCCCAAACCCAGAGCGCGCTCCTTGTGAAGGGACCGAGCGCTTGGGTTCGTTCAGTATAGCGCGAGATGTTCAGAATGTTTGCGGACTCCGGCATATTTACGCGCACTCCCATAAACATTTTACGTGATACAATACGCTTTGCGGCAATAAATAAAAAAATTTATTGCCGGGAGCCTATAAGGGTAACGATAAAAACCTTGCGTGGGGATGATCGAATGCAGAGCCAAGGGAGACAACAGGTCATGTGGACAGCGACGCTCGCTGTCGGAGCTTTTATATGGGGCAGCGCTTTCGCGGCGCAGAAATCCGGGATGAATCATATAGGCCCGTGGACGTTTCTCTTCGTGCGATTTTTGATAGGCGGAGCCGCGCTGTTGCCTGTGATATGGCTTATGTCGCGCTTCAGGCTGAATGAAACGCCGGCAGCCCCAAAAAACGTCTCTGTGTTCAAGGCGGGTTTCTGGTGCGGGGTTGTCCTCTTCGTCGGAGCGGCGGCTCAGCAAGTGGGTCTCGCCTACACGACGGCGGGCAAGGCGGGCTTCATAACCGCGCTTTACGTGATACTCGTGCCGATATGCGGCATATTCATCGGCAAGAATGCCGGGCTGCGCTTATGCATGTGCGCCGTCGCCGCGATCGCCGGTATGTATATGCTGTGCGTGAACGAGGAACTCACCTTCAACAAGGGAGACCTTTTCATGCTCGCCTGCGCTTTCTCTTTCACCGCGCACATACTGCTGATAGACCACTACTCACCGTTAGTCGACGCGGTGAAGCTGTCGAGCATACAATTTTTTTTGTGCGGATTATTGGCCGGGCTGCCCGCGTACTTCATTGAAATCAAGGATGCCGGGACAATGGCTGACCTGATAAGCGCGGCGGCCGGCGTGAAGGAGGCGTGGTTTCCTCTCTTTTACACAGGCGTAATGTCAAGCAGTGTCGCGTACACAATACAGGTGTTCGCGCAAAAACACATCCCTCCGGTTATCGCGTCTCTCGTGATGAGCCTTGAGTCTGTATTCGCCGCGCTGACC
>BOCB01000158.1 GCA_026002695.1 Synergistales bacterium | reverse complement strand
GACAGACCGCCGCGCTCAAATCAGCGTTGCCTTTGGAGGTGAGCTTGAAAAATGGGGAAACTCAAAATCCATGAATTTATGTGAAATCTTGCCACGTAACCACTTAGTCTGCCCCTTCAGAACGCTTCGCTAAGAACCGGATAAGAATTATGACAACTATGATCGTCATAATTGGAATCGGTGCAAACGCGAATTTGATTATTCCCCGGATTATGGAAATAAAAAAAATACTAACTGCGATGCGTAAGACTGCAAAAAATGATACAAAAAAGGCACTTACGATTGCTCCCACAAAACTCACGCTAACTACCCCCAAGATTTTTGTTCATAATAACCGTAAGTGACAAATAACCTGTCACCTGTTCATCTTCTTGATCTTTACCTCCTTCCCGAAATTCCCTTAACTGCGCAGCCACATATATATCCCTTTGCCGAACAGCTCAGCCGTGACCGCGTATGTTCCGTCGTCCGACCTGCCTATGATCTCGGCAGTGTGCTGCCTACTACATATCCGTATTATAATCGGCGCAGCGGACGCATATTGTCCGTTATAAAAAATACTTGCCGAAAATGGTCGCCAAGCCTGCGCAACCGCGCGGATTACTCGGTTCGCCTTCAATCGACCGGTCGAGATAGGCGGGCTTGCCGGTGTTCATCAATCACTCCGCAACGGCTGCGGTCATCGCCGTGTCAATCACTCCAATCATTTCCTGCCTCTACCTCCTCTGCGCTTAAAGTCCCTTTCGATCTCTGCGTTCCAAGCGTGAGCGAGAGGCGCTCCTGCCGGAGCTGCTCTAAATAACCCGATAGCCTCGCTGACTACACGATAGTTTAGCTCAACACCCTCGCTGTCGTTGTGGAAATTCTGAGCGCGGCTGCGGTCTATGCCGAATTGATTCGCTACTTCAACCGCGTCGATGTTCGCGCCGAGGAAGATGAACTCCCAGCCGTACTGTGATTTCCGGCGCTCAATCTGCGATTTCACCTTATCATAGCTGTACTCGCGGCTCGCGTTCTCCATGCCGTCCGTTGTGATGACGAACAGCACTTTGTCGGAGCGATACTCCGGCTTCGATTGCTTCTGCGTGTTGCCGATTTTGTTAATCGTATTACCGATTGCGTCGAGCAGCGCGGTCGAACCTCGGACGAAGTAATCCGCGTCAGTAATCGGGCTGACTGCTTGCAGGTCGAGACGGTCATGGAGCAGCTCGTATTTGTCGTCGAACAGTACCGTTGTGATTCGCGCTTCGCCGGGCTCCGCCTGTTGTTTTGCGAGCATGGAGTTGAAGCCTCCGATGGTATCAGATTCCAAACCATCCATTGATCCGCTGCGGTCGAGGATAAAGACCAGTTCCGTGAGATTTGTTTGCATTGTGTCGCCCTCCGTTCAAGTTTTAGTTTATGAACAGAGTATAGTATTCGCGGACAGAACAAAGGTCGCTTGGCAGGCGACAAATCAGTAACCGTATCCTTACCCTCCCAACAGCGCTTGGTCGTAGCTGAACAAGACTTCGTTAATTTCGTAAATATCATATTTGCCGCTTGAAATGAAATACTCGACTATTACGTCGAATTTGCGGCTGTGTGAGAGCGCGAACCCGGCGCGTTCGAGCAAGTTCTCGGTTTGATCGAGAGTAAGTTCAAGCGCTACGGCGAACGCAAGCACCGTGGGTTTGCTCGGGGCGTATTGCGCGTTGCCGCGTATCTTGCTGAACAGGCGGCGGTCGATGTTCGCGCGGTT
>BOCB01000157.1 GCA_026002695.1 Synergistales bacterium | reverse complement strand
GCGAGAACAAACAGCATGGCTATCTGCCCTCCGGCGCGCGGGCAACAGCAACGGCAAGGCGTGAACTGAGTATACATTTCGCGGGACTATGCGGCGGAAAACGATTTTTTCGAGAAAGGGAGAAGGGGTGTTTTAGATGATATTTACTTTTACTTTTACGAGACGAGACGAGACGAGACGAGACGAGACGAGACGAGACGAGACGAGACGAGACGAGACGAGACGAGACGAGACGAGACGAGACGAGACGAGACATTATACAGGTCGATTCAGTCTTGTCAAGGGTTATTGGCAATTTTTCACGCGTTTGTGCGAAGGTTTTCGGCGGGTTTTCATATGCTTTTATCATCATAATTGCGCTGTTCATATACCGGTCATCCTTTCTATTTGCCTGTCGCTGTATGCTTGCCTGTGCGCGCTCCGTAAAAATTCCGAAACGCGCTCGAATATTATATAACAACACAATCGAAAATGACACAATCAAATACGCAAAAGACACATGGTATGAGCGATCTCAAGTGATTTTAACCTTGCGCCCGATGGGTGAAAATCGGAACATGGGCGGCAGGATACCGCCCCTACGGGTTCGGTTTCCGGTCTTTGCCGTGTAGGGGCGGCATTCTGCCGCCCGTGTTCCCGCATTCGCCGGTTCCGTTAATCCCGCCCGTTCCATCACATTTGCCCGTTATGGGCTTGTGCGGAAAATTTGAACCTGTGGTTTGAGGACGGCAAACGCGCCTTGTGGATTTTCAGCGCTGATTGTATACTTACGCTAACGCAACAAAGTTGTAAAATATACTGCTATTCTCGCATGAGGTGAACTCCGGTGTGCGTTACTGATGTTAATGCTATAGAGAATGAAGCTCCGAGCGTACTGAAAACCATGCTCAGGGACGCGGGCCTGAGCGCGACATCGCTGAGGCTGGGTATCCTGCGGTGTCTCATTGCCGCGCGCAGGCCGCTTTCACATGCCGAGATACAGAACGACATGCCCGGCCTTGACCGCGTTACTCTCTACAGGACGCTATCGGCGTTCGTCGAAGCGGACATCGCTCATCAGGTACAGGGGTTGGACGGAGTGTTGCGCTTCTGCGCTCATACCAAGCGCGAGGGCTGCCCGGCCAATCATCCCCATTTCCTCTGCACATTGTGCGGGGCCATGATATGCCTCGACAACCAAGCCATGCCAAGGATAGATATCCCAGACGACTGCGTGATAGAGGGCAAGCAGTTCGTAGCGTACGGGAAATGTCCGGAATGCGCGCGAAAGGATCGTATCAAAAAATGAAAATCACCGAGATAACAATCGAACAATGAATTGCCCCGGGTTTAGTGGAGAGTTATGATTCCATTAAAACTAAGGAGGAGATTCAATCATGTCATCCAAAAGCGGCACATCTGCCGGTTCATCAAGTTCCAACCGTTACCCCCTGGGGAGATTAGACGTCAGGCGGTTGATTTGTTCAGCAGCTCGCTGCCGGAGTATAAGACGAGGCAAGCAACGGCTAAATGCGCCGCCGCCTTGTTGGGCGTCAGATGTTTTGACACAGTGCTCTCGCGGGTGCGCCGGTCTGAAATTCACAGCGGCGAGAGGGTAGGAATCACGGCGGAATCGGCCGAAGAACTCAGGCGTCTGCGACGCGAAAACGCGGAAAACTGCCGGAGCTTTATGGTGTGCGCGCGTCGATTGGCGGCGTCGGCGATTCATATGACAACGCGCTTGCAGAAAGCGTCAACGGAGCTTACAAGGCTGAAATGGTCAAC
>BOCB01000156.1 GCA_026002695.1 Synergistales bacterium | reverse complement strand
AACGGGGGTGAACAAAAATGCGCGAAAGCGATTGGCGGGACTTCTGCTCACTAATCCACTTAGCTGATGATGCCGCGAAGAATACGAAGCGAGACGAGAAAACCGTCGCGTTTATGTTCGAGGTGCTTATGCCGTATGAATTCAAGGGTATTCGCCGCGCTGTAATCGAGTATATCCGTGAGGACAAGTTTGCCGTCGCGCCGTCCGACATCATCCGCCGTATTGACGGGACGCCTGCCGAACAGTCTCTCGCGGCGTGGAGATTATTTCTATACACGCTCGAACGCTACGGATACTATGATTCCGTCCGTTTCCCCTCTCCGGCATATCACTTTGTCATAAAGTGCCTCGGCGGATGGGGACAGGTGTTCGCAAATTGTCCCGGGATGATGTGCCGGGGTACTTGGCCGGATATTTCGAGAGACAGAACTCCTCACATGGGTTCGGGGACTATATTCCGGAGCCGATAGACGTTATGACCGGGGAAACGCTGAACCGCGAAGAGCTGACAGGCGGTACTGACAAAAATTCGATGTTGAAGTTCGTCAAAGGTTTGAGGAATGAAGAAGGTTAGCGAACGTTGCCGAATATGTGTACCTAAACGCTCCCCTGAGATATATCGGGGGAGCGTAAAAGCTGTTCATTGTTTCTGCGCGCTGACCGCCTCTTTCAGAGTTTTTCCGGCATGGAAGAAGGGGACTTTCTTGGCCGGGATTTTGATTACCTTCTGCGGGTCTTGCGGATTGCGACCTTTACGCGCCGCCTTTTCCCGCACATCGAAGCTGCCAAAACCGACTATTTGGATTTTCTCGCCCTTTACGAGAGATTTCTTTATGGATGTAAGCAGAGCTTCAACCGCCTCAGCCGCTTTTTTCTTCGTAAGCCCTTCGACAGCTTCAGCCACGCTGTTTGCCAGTTCCGCTTTTGTTATATCCCATTCACGCCCTCTCAAAATTGTAGGCTTCGTGTTACGAAGCGAATAAACGTATTGTATCATAGCGTATAGATTTTCTCGGTTACATATTCCTCGCCATTACGACCGGTACCCCGAAGAGCCTGCCCCAAAGCTGAATGAAGCGCTCCATCGAGACGGGTATACTCGTATCCTTGCACCACCAGAGGTTGGCAATGGAGATTATCACGTTGGGCTTATGTATCATGGATACGAGCCACGGCCACGTTAGAAAGGCTTCATAGCAGATAACGATAGCCGCTCTTCGCCCATCCGGCAGGACGAGTACCCCACCATCCAACATGTGCAGGTTAGCCCCCATTCCTGAAAATGGCCGATACATCGAATATGGAACAGGTATTCTCTGACTGACGGACGAAAGGTTACCTTTGTACAGCATTAAAGCGGCGTTGTCGTACTTTCTCCCGTCGCCGGCCGGAAGCTCCGCGCCTAAGATGACAGCCGTATCATCGCCTACTATCTGCCTGATTTCACCCTTCCACAGCTCCAAGCCCGAATGATTAAACCTCCCAGCTATTGTTTCAGGCAGAACGATAACATCAGCAGATGTGCCGTAAACGCGCTTCTTCAAGTCCGCCTCAAACCACAGCCAATAAAAAACCAAGACCTCGCTGGCCTGTTGTGAGAACAGGTGGTAAGCTATGTTTGCGAAGAACAAAAGCTTCACCAGCGAGGTGCATCTATTATGTCGGAAAACTATAACAGAATCAAGATAGAATTTACGGATGGAATGAGTAATACAACACCTTATGCGAGCTTAATTTTTATGGCTAAATTTTGGAGCCAATCGGGACTT
>BOCB01000155.1 GCA_026002695.1 Synergistales bacterium | reverse complement strand
GAACGCCAAGGTAGCCGAGATACAGGATAATTTCAGCAAGGAGTACGCCTCCGAAACGCCGTCCAGAGTCGCCGAGATCGCGAGGGAGGCGGAGCGGAGTCATGCCGCCGCGGTGTCCGAGATGAATGGTCTGCTCGCCAAGATGAAATCGGAGGACGAGAGGAACGCGGCGGCGGCGGCGACGGCCGGGCGATATATAAATGAAGCGAGAGCCGTTATCGAATCGCTGGAGAAGGACTTCCACGGGCGCGCCTTCACGCCTCACGCTGTCGAGACGTTCAGCGCCCAGCTCTCCGAGGCCGCGGCGCAAAAGGGGCGCGGCGGGTATGAGACGGCCATAGCCGTGGCGAAGGACGCGTCGCTTGCCGCGATAGACGCCATATACAAGGCCGCGAGCGCATGCCGCGAATGGGAGAACTATCATAAATTGTCCCTGATGACGGCGTCGGAGATAGGCGCGTACTTGGACGCTCAGGCTGTGATCACCCCGGAGATGGCTGCGGAAATAGAATCTCGCTCCGGCATCGGCAGAGAGGAGCTCGTCGGGGTAAACCTCAGCGAGTATACAGAGGAGACGGCGTCAGGCGAGAAGAAGTACGACCTCTTAAAAGAACGGGTATCCGAGATAATGCGCATGCTTCACGAAGCGTCGCCGGAGAACACGCGGACGGCGCGCGTGAAGGAGATACTCACGGAGCTGAACGAGAGGATATACCCGGAAGCGGCGTCCGTTGTTTATGACGGATTGCTCGCCGTGAGCGGGGCGTTCACGCGCCAGAGCCTGAGCGAGGAGATAATCGGGCGCTTCGAGGAGCGCAACTTCACGTTCAGCGGCTACGGCTACGAGGATGGCCGCCACGACGGGGCGCTCTATATAGGACTATCGAACGAGGTTACCGGAGAGGAGATAATTGTAACGCTGTCCCCCGACATATCCGGCGGCGAGGCGAGCACGAAAATCTCGATAGACCAGATAGACGGCGACGGGACCGACGAAGAACGGAGGGCGTTTTACAGAAAGACCGTCAGCGACGCCGTATCGAGCGGCGCGCCTGAATCCTCGAGCGTAAGCATGGAATGCGATCAGGCGACGCGCGATATGCTCTCCCCGAATAAGAGTTTGCGCGATAAACTCAGCGGATGAAGAAGGGCTGATTAGGGTTGACATAGGGCGGCTCCGTTGTGCGGAGCCGCCCTATGCGCAGATTCTTACGTGGATGTATGATAGGATATCAGGTTCTTTAAAAAGACTCCTCATAAAGACCTGGTTGAGGCAAATATTTATTGAATCCGTTCATCCCGCGCCGCAAGCAGAACAAGGCGTTAATTTACCACTTTTTTCACGATTGTCAATAGCTGTTTTGGAAACCGCGGCAATTAAACTTGCAATTTCCCGATAAAATTACTTTATAATATTAAGTAATTCACGCAAACAAATTTACTTATATGGGCTTAAAATATACGGAAAGGGTGGCGAAAATTCGCCCGCATATTCGTATATTACTGAGGAGGGGTTTGTCATGTCAGTAACAAAGCGTACTTCAAAAAACATCCTGCTTGACACGGCGCTGGAGAATTTCTACGGCGCGGCGGAGGAGATGGGGCTTGACGACGGATTGGTCGAGGTTCTGAGCCGCCCGGAGAGAGCGATCTCGGTTTCACTGCCTGTTACGATGGACGACGGCAGCACCCGCGTCTTCCCCGGCTATCGCGTTCAGTATTCGACGGCGCTCGGGCCCGCGAAGGGCGGCCTTCGCTATCACCCCGACGTGGATATCGAGGAGTGCGAGGCGCTTGCCGGCCTTATGACCTGGAAGT
>BOCB01000154.1 GCA_026002695.1 Synergistales bacterium | reverse complement strand
GTACAGGATTTCCTCCGACGTGTAGCGGAAGTTGAGCGGCACGGCGACTGCGCCCGACTTCAGCGCGCCGAAGTAAATCGGCAGCCACTCTAAACAGTTCATCAGCAGAATCGCAACCTTTTGCCCGCGCTGTATCCCGCGCGACAGCAACAGATTCGCGAAACGGTTAGCCTTTTCGTCGAACACACGCCACGTGATTTCGCGGCGGAAGTACGGCGCGGCGGTCGGCTCGATAAGCTCGTACTCTCGCCAAGTCACGCGGCGCGTCTCGCTCCGCTCCGGGTTCAGCTCAACGAGCGCGATGTCGTCCGCGAAGTCGCGGGCGTTGCGCTCCAGAATTTCGGTAACAGGCATTTTTCCGACCTTCCCTCCGAGTCCGCGAAGTTAGTCACAACCCGTATCGCGAACGACGGATACTTTATCACTACAACGGATATATGTCAATTTATTGACGTTATCTGATTTTCAAATTTTCGTAAGATATATCCGCAGCTTATCCGTCAATATTTCGATGTCGACGGGCTTGCCTATATGGTCATTCATACCGGAGGAAATACATTTTTCAACGTCCTCCTTGAACACGTTGGCCGTCAAAGCGATGATAGGGATAGTCCGAGCCCTCGGGTGGTCTAAGGCGCGTATGCTGCGGGTGGCGTCGCAGCCGTCCATCTCCGGCATCTGCATATCCATGAAAATCATATCGTAGCGCGAGGGGTCTTCGCGGAACATCCGCAGCGCCTCCGCTCCGTTTTCCGCGCAGTCTATCTCCAGTTGTGTCGGCTCGAGGAGAGCCAGCACGACTTCCCTGTTGATCTCAATATCCTCGGCCAGCAGTACGCGCCGCCCTTGGTAGACGTCAATGCCTTTGTAGATCCCTTTCTCCGGCAGGGCTGCTTTTCCGAAGCATTCGTTCAGGCACTCGGCTATGGCGGAGGGGAACAAGGGCTTTGCCAAGAATTTATCCACTCCCGCGTCCTCGGCCTCCTCCTCTATGATGCTCCATTCGGCGGCGGAGATCATTATAACGACGGGCTTTTCAGCGCAGCGCTCCTTGATGCGCCGAGCCAGCTCCAAGCCGTCCATACCCGGCATACGCCAATCCACAAAACAGACGTCATAGTGATCGTTCCTGTCTATCAGGGCAAGGGCTTCCTCACCGCCGCCGGCGCAGTCGCATTGTACACCGAATTTTTCGGTGAGTTTTCTGAAATACTCTAAAATATCCGGCGCATCGTCAACAGCCATGATGCGCGCATTAGCCCAGTTTACGTCTCGGTCTAACCGGTTCCCGGACTTATACTCGCTCCGCTCCAGCTCCACGGTGAAGGAAAAAGTCGATCCCTTGCCAAGCTCCGACTTCAGCCGGATTTTGCCGCCCATCAGCTCCACAATACGCTTGGCGATGGCAAGCCCCAGCCCGGTACCGCCGTGCTTGCGGGAGGTGCTGCCGTCGGCCTGCTCAAAAGCCGTGAACAACCGCTCCTGATCTTCCTTGCTGATGCCCACGCCGGTGTCGGTAACGTCTATGCGTATGGCGCAGAAGCGATCGTCCCTTTCCGAGAGCAGGCGGGCTCCTAAGCGAATGGTGCCATGCTCCGGCGTGAACTTAACCGCGTTGGAGAGCAGGTTGCTGAAGACCTGGAGCAGCCGGTTGTCGTCGCCGATGAGAGCGCGTGGAATGTTCTCGTCCAGCGACACGATGAGTTCCTGGAACTTCTGGCTCGCCTGGAAGCTGACGATCCCCGTTACCTTTTGCAGCAGCTTCTCAAAGTCGAAGGAGACGGGCGCAAGATCCATCTTGTCGGCCTCTATCTTGGACATGTCAAGGA
>BOCB01000153.1 GCA_026002695.1 Synergistales bacterium | reverse complement strand
GGAGTACAAAGCGCTCTCGATTTTTGTCGTGGCGGTAGCCGCCGTACTCGGTTTTTTCCTCGGTCCGTGGAGCGCGGCATGCTTCGCGGCGGGGGCAGTTTGCAGCGCTATGACCGGCTTTATCGGCATGAGAGTGGCCACCGGCGCGAACGGCAGAACCGCGTTCGCCGCGACTAAGGGCATGAACGAGGCGCTCGGCATCGCGTTCCGAGGCGGCAGCGTCATGGGCATGACCGTGGTCGGAATAGGCCTGCTCGGCGTACTCGGAGCTTACATGCTGACCGGTGACGTCGAAATAATAGCGTCGTTCGGCTTCGGCGCGAGCTCGATAGCCCTCTTCGCGCGCGTCGGCGGCGGTATATACACCAAGGCCGCGGACGTCGGCGCTGACTTGGTCGGCAAGGTCGAGGCCGGCATCCCCGAGGACGACCCTCGTAACCCTGCTGTCATAGCCGACAACGTGGGCGACAACGTCGGCGACATAGCCGGTATGGGCGCTGACCTCTTCGAGTCCTACGTCAACGCGATACTCGCCGCGATGGCAATAGGAGTGCTGTCTAATGGTATGAACGGCGTCATATATCCGCTGCTCCTCAGTGCCGTCGGTATACTGGCGGCTCTTCTCGGAACGCTCTTTGTCCGCGTCAAAGACGGCGGCAATCCGCAGAAGGCTCTGTCGATGGGACTTTACACGACGGGCGTCTTCACGATAGCCGGCACGTATTTCCTGACGCAGTGGCTGTTCGGCGGCATTGAGCTGTTCTGGTCGGTTGTGGCGGGCGTCGTATGCGGCGTCGCAATAGGCCGGGTAACGGAATACTACACCTCCGGCGACTACAAGCCGGTCAGGGAGATAGCCGCCGCCTCGAACACGGGGACGGCCACTAACGTACTCGCCGGTATATCGGTCGGCATGAAGTCCACGGTCATTCCGGTGATCCTGATTTGCGCCGCGATATTGGTGGGATTTTACTTCGGCGGTATGTACGGCATCGCCTGCGCCGCGGTCGGTATGCTCTCGATAACGGGCATGGTTCTCTCCGTTGACGCGTATGGCCCGATAAGCGACAACGCGGGAGGCATCGCGGAGATGGCCGGTCTTCCCGATAGCGTGCGCGAGATAACCGACAAGCTCGACGCCGTGGGCAACACGACGGCTGCGGTCGGCAAGGGGCTCGCCATAGGCTCGGCCGCGCTGACGGCTCTCGCGCTCTTCGTCGCGTACTCCGCCGCGACGAAGCTCACCACAATAGACCTCAACGACCCATACGTAATGGTCGGGCTCTTCATCGGAGGCATGCTGCCCTTCATATTCAGCGCCCTCTCGATACAAGCCGTGAGCCGCGCCGCCGAAAGCATGATAAAGGAAGTTCGCCGCCAGTTCCGCGAGATCCCCGGTATAATGGAGGGCACAGGCAGGCCCGAATATGAGAAGTGCGTCGACATATCGACGGCGGCCGCCATGAGGGAAATGATAGTCCCCGGGATGATGGCGGTAATCGTCCCCGTGATCGTTGGTTATTTCTTGGGCGCCGCGGCGCTCGGCGGTTTGCTCGGCGGCTCCATCGTAACGGGCGTCATGATGGCGATATTCATGTCGAACGCGGGCGGCGCGTGGGACAACGCGAAGAAATACATCGAGTCCGGCGAGCACGGAGGCAAAGGCTCACCCGCTCACGCCGCCGCCGTGAACGGCGACACAGTCGGCGACCCGTTCAAGGACACGGCAGGCCCGAGCTTGAATATACTCATCAAGCTGATGACGGTTGTCTCTCTCGTCCTCGCGCCGCTGTTTGCGTAAGCAAAAATAAGACATATAACAAAATACGCGCGGCCGTGTGGCCGCGCGTATTTTGTTAGTGAATAT
>BOCB01000152.1 GCA_026002695.1 Synergistales bacterium | reverse complement strand
TGTATACCGCTCCTTGAAACTATCCATTCATCGCTCGTATTCACTATAGTTTCAAGGAGCGGTATACATGAGCGGCGTGTGGCCGACGGCGAAAGCTGCGCTGAACTCGCGTCGACGGCCTCCGTCTCCGCCTTGCGCGACGCCGGAGTGAACGCCCGCGATGTCGACATGGTAATCGTCGGGACAAACTCGCCGGACACCCTCTTTCCGGGTGTTGGTCCCACAGTGCAGAGCATGATAGGGGCGGAGCGCGCCGGCGGGATGGATATTCAGGCCGGCTGTCCGGGGGCCCTCTTCGGCATGGCGGCGGCAGCCGGCGGCATAGCGTCGGGCCTGTGGGAGAACGTGATAGTTGCCGGCTCCGAGGTGATGACTCCGCTCATAGATCAGACGGACAGAACTACATGCGTTCTCTTCGGAGACGGCGCGGGGGCTTGTGTGATGGGAATTTGGCGTGAGGGGGCGATAAGGCTCACTCACGCGGAATTGCGGTCGGACGGCAGCAAGGGAGATTTTATAATCCTGCCCGCCGGACTGTCGGCTGAACCGGCTACAGAGGAGACGCTTCGAGGGCGCAGGCACTTCGTGCAGATGAACGGGCGCGAGGTGTTTAAGTTTGTGAACCGCGAGCTGCCGGATTTCTTAGAGAGTTTCTGCGAATCATCAGGCGCCTCAGTGAATGGCATAGACCTCTGGATATTTCATCAGGCGAACGTGAGAATAATAGAGAGCGTATCGCGCAGAATGAATATTCCGATGGAACGCGTAGTGATAAACCTCGACAGGTACGGCAACACATCGGCGGCGTCGGTGATGATAGCATTGCATGAAGCGAGGACAGAGGGTAAAATCCAAAAAGGTGATAAAATAGTTATCGTGAGTTTTGGTGCCGGCATGACGTATGGCGCGCTTTTGGCGGAAGCATAGCCACGAATAGAGGTGTTGCGAATGTTCAGTTCAAACAGGATAACAAAGCTCCTAAATATCAAATATCCAATAGTTCAGGGGGCAATGGCGTGGATCGCGGACGCTGATTTGGCCGCCGCCGTGAGCAACGCGGGCGGGCTCGGAATAATAGCCGCGGGGAATCAGCCGCCCGAGCAGTTAGAAGCGGAGCTCATAAAAGTCCGTAAGCTGACCGACAAGCCCTTTGGCCTCAATATCATGCTCATGTCGCCCACATGGCAGGACGCCTTGGCGCTGGCGGAGAAATATATGGTGCCCGTCGTTACTACCGGAGCCGGGATGCCGGGCAAGGTCATAGACAAGCTCTCTCCGCTCGGAATCATCGTAATGCCGGTTATAGCGTCTGTGGCTCACGCCGAGAGGGTGAGAAAGCAGGGCGGCGTCGCCGTAGTGGCGGAGGGAATGGAGGGCGGCGGACACATCGGCGATATAACGACGATGGCGCTCGTGAACCAAGTCTCGCGCGCCGTTGATATACCTGTTGTCGCGGCCGGCGGCATAGCTGACGGGCGGGGAATGGCGGCCGCGTTCGCGCTCGGCGCGGAGGGCGTGCAGATTGGCACACGTTTCGTCTGCGCCTCCGAGGCGAACGTTCACATAAATTACAAAGAGAAGATAATCGCGTCAAATGACCGCAGCACCGTTGTAACCGGACGGACGCTCGGGCACCCTGTCCGCTCGATAAAGAACAAGTTCACCCAGGAGTTTTCAGAGATGGAAGGGAACGTCTCCAACGAGGAATTGGAAGCGTTTGGCGTGGGCAGACTGCGCAACGCGGTCGTTGACGGCGACGTGGAGAACGGTACCGTGATGGCGGGACAGTCCGCCGGATTAGTAACCAAAATACAGCCGGCCAAGGAGATAATCGAAGAGATAGTTGGCGAGGCCGCTGCCGTTGCGAAGTCCGTGCCGGACAAATTTG
>BOCB01000151.1 GCA_026002695.1 Synergistales bacterium | reverse complement strand
TCTCCGTGCAGGCGGCGAACGACACGCTGACGCAGGAGGACCGCGGCTACATACAGCTCGAGGTCGACCAGCTCAAGGAGGAGATAACCCGTATCTCCAACACGACCCAGTTCAACAAGAAGCAGCTTCTCGACGGCTCGGCGGCGGTTCTCTGGTCAAGCGACAACCTCAAGACGAAGGCCGTCGTAAACGGCGGCCTCCGCGAGATAGACCAGTTCGGCCAGAAGAAGGCGCTCGAGGGCAACTACAAGATCGCAATCGAGGCGAACCCCGGCCAGGCCGAGGTGAAGAAGAGCGACATCTTCAAGATCAAGCACCCGAACGTCATCATGAACGTTACGACGCGCAAGGATCTGGGGTACGAGTCCGTCCGCGTCGACGGCCTCCCGGCGGGCAAGTACAACGTGGTGCAGAGCAACGCCGCCATTGACGGTACCAACGGCGGCGCTAATACTGCCGGCCGGGTCGTCGCCTACAAACAAAATACCGCTCTCGCGGCAATAAGCGCGCTGTTTGATACTGTGGACATCGAGGACTGGGCGACCGATAAAACCCTTCTGAATAAGACTGCCGGCAACGCGAACTTCAACATTATGTTCGAGGTCGTCGCCAAGAACGAGACGAGCGGCTCCAGCTCGATAACCTTCCGCGCTCAGTCGTTCGTGCTCGAGACCGACGGCTCGATGCACAGCTACAGCGACACGTTCACCGTCACCACGGCGAACGGCCTCGGCACTGCGTATAAGGGGCTCGGTTTAGCTATAAACGACGCGGCAGGCGCAGACTATCTGAAGCTGAGTAACGTCAGCGCGGCAAGGCAAGCCACAGTCGGCGACAAGTTCGTTCTGAACAAGGTCGCCTCCGCCGGCGCGGATATTTACATAGCGATAAGCGGCAAGGTGAACACCGACTGGGAGTACGCGTGGGAGAACGCGGACGGTAAGGGCGCGACGCTTCAGAACGGGGTTTACCGTTTCACCGCCGCCGCTGCCATACAGGGCAAAGAGATCCACTTCAGGCAGTTCTACCTCAACACGGCAAACGGCGCGTCCTACGCCGGCGACGTGGTGGTGAACTTCAACACTTCCTTCAAGTTGCCTGCGGCTGGGAAGGTTGCAGGCGCGACGTTCGAGGCGGCGTACATCGGCCAGGTGGCGAAGGGCGACGTGCAGCTCCGCGACCTCGACAAGTTCTGGGACGCCAACGGCAAGTTCATGCTCGACGACCCGAAGACGCTCCAGTTGGTCCAGGGCGACGGCACGAAGACCAGCGTCACCCTCTACTCCACCGACACGCTGGAGAACGTCCGCAAGAAGCTGAACGACGCCATAGCGTTCGACCTCGGCCAGGGCCAGTACGTGGGCAACAACACCAACAGCTTCGTCTCGTTCGTCGAGAACGACGGCAAGAACAACGGCACAAAGCCGACTCCGGACACGTCCGAGGCGGTGGCGGGCACGTTCGTCGTCCGCAGCCTCATCCCCGGCGCGTCGGGCAAGCTCAGCCTCTCCGGCGACGAGGACATCATCAAGGCGTTCTCCCTCAACGTCATCCAGGACTCCAAGGAGAACGAGTTCACCGTATCCGTAACCGACGCGCACAGCGGCAACGCAGTCGCGCTCGGTGTCAAGATAACGGGCAACGTCCTGTACGGAGTCGTGAACCCCAACGTCGACGTCAAGTTCGACCCTATGGCCGACATCAATGTCAAATGGAATGACGATATGAAGCGCTTCGACCTCAAGGCCGACAAGAACGAGTACTCGACGATACTCCACCTCGCGGACAACACGACGGTCTTCCAGATCGGCGCGAACGAGGGCGAGGACATGGGCGTCAACATCGGCAACATGTCGTCCGAGGCGCTCGGCGTGGCTAACGTCCTCGTTACGGACAGGGTATCGGCCGCCCGCAGCA
>BOCB01000150.1 GCA_026002695.1 Synergistales bacterium | reverse complement strand
ACTTTTTCTTTACCTCGACGGACGCGGTCAGACCCGGGAGCGGGAGGTTTGTAAGCTTGGTCTCTAAAGCCGCCCCTATGGCTTGCAGGTTTGCCTCGGAATCAGTACTGGTATTGATGAATGTCGTCACATCCATCCAGTACCTGACGCCGTCAACCTCGAAGGCAAGTCCGCCCTCGCCGGTTATGGCGAAGTCGATCGGAGACGTCTCCAGCACGTACATGCCGCCCACCGTCTTGACCGCGCCGGACGAGACGCTCGCCCCGTCCGAGAAGAGGGGAACTAAGCCGCCGCTGCCCGTGACGGTGAACGGCGCGTTGTCGCCGCTCGTGTCCGTGATTATGAGCGTCCCGGTTGACGCGTCCGCGGTGAACGTGAAAGGGTCAAGTCCAGGATTCAAGGGGGGTATCGGCGTAGCTGCGTAGTCATTAATTGCCTTAGCAATGGCCGTCAAATCAGTGACCACCGGAGGTGTTGCTGAAGGATCACTTTTGGGAATCGGTATCTCGTATTTATTGCTGCCCTTGCGGATGATTATCGAACCGCCGGACTGAGCTTCGAACTCCGCAGCGTCTACCCAGGTCGTTGACTGCGCGAACTGCAGCTGCGTGTTCTTGTCGAGCGCCGAGGCGACCGTCGCCTGTCCGGGAGTGAACAGCTCCACCGCCCCGCCCGTCGCGTCTACGAAGAACTTGTCCCCCGGCGCGCGGGCTACCATGTCTATCCACGCGTTGCCCGTCGAATCTTCTTTGAGCGCGGCCCATATCCTGCCGTCCTGGAGACCGTTCAGTTTGTCCACTATGTCCTTCAGCGTGTCGTCCTTCTTCACGTCGACAGTATATGTCCTGTTGTCCATGAAGCGTAATTCGAGCGAGCCGTCGGTTTGAGCCTTGCGATCCGCCGCTCCGAAAGCGGCCGTCATCATGCCCTCGGCGCGGGGCAGCGCGTCGGTCTCCGGCCAGCTCGTCAGCCTCACCGGCTCGCCGGTGTGGCTCTTTATCTGCAAATACTGCACGCCGGTGTCGAAGTTCGTGACGACCTTAGCGCGCAGCAGCTTGCTCACGTCGCCCATCTCGGTGCTGTTGTTTATCAGATCGGCTATCTCGGAGAGCGACCAGCCCTCAAGCATCTCGCCGGGGTCGCGGTAGCGGTTGTAGTCGCCGGTGTCGTCTATGCCGTTGCGTATCTCGTCCTGCCACTTCTCCGGTATGCGAACCTTCACCGTCTGCCAGCCTACCTTGAACTCCAGTATCTCGTTGCGTCCCGTCCACTGGAAGTCGAGCGGCAGCTCCACGCCCTTCAGATAATTCGTCGTCTCGTCGAGCGGGAATACGTCGCGTCCCGTGAGCGACACCTGCCCCGTCTGCATACGGGCGAACTCCCAGAATATCTCGTAGTCGTTGCCGTTGTACAGCACGTCGCCGTTTTCGGTGAGCGCGAAGGGGATGTCGCTCGTCTTGAGCCCGGCGAAGAGGTATCTCCCCTCCATCGTGGAGTTGGCGTAGCTCACCATCTCTTTTTTGAGCTCTTTAAGCTCCGCCGCTATCGCGCTGTAGTCCACATTGACGAGCGAGCCGTCGCCGGCCCTTATGGTGAGTTCCCTTATGCGCTGGAAGAGGTCGTTCATGTTGCCCAGAGCCGTGTCGGTGAACTTCAGCCACGCGACGGCGTCCTCTAAGTTCTTCCTGTACTGGATTCCCTCGTCAATCTGAGTTTCTATGCCCATGCCCCTCGTAACGGCGTTCGGGTTGTCCGAGGCGTAGTTGTACTTCCTCTCCGTTGATAGCTGCTGCTGCTGAGTCAGCAGCTTGTTCAGATTGTTGTGCATGTCGTTAAGCAGCAGCGTCTGCATCATGCTGTTGGTAACCCTGTACGTCATAGTATCCACCCGCTTCTCTAATGAAAATGTCGAACTGAAAAATC
>BOCB01000149.1 GCA_026002695.1 Synergistales bacterium | reverse complement strand
ACTATAAGCTGAACCTTGCCAATCCGGTTCCCGTCCGCGTCAAATATCTTATAGGCTTTCTTGAACC
The DNA here is from genome assembly GCA_026002695.1 of Synergistales bacterium. Classification (GTDB taxonomy): domain Bacteria; phylum Synergistota; class Synergistia; order Synergistales; family Synergistaceae; genus BOCB01. The sequence continues at coordinate 1,895 of BOCB01000149.1, read as the reverse complement.
TCAAAAAAGCCGCCTTTTCGTCAATGAAAAAATGTCATGCGCAAAAAAATCTGCCGCCATAGTCCGCGCCCCTAAAATTTCCCCTTTATGCCGCCTCTAACCCGCTCCCCGCTCCTTTTCGCGGAGGACGCGGCGGAGGATTTTGCCGGTTCCCGAAAGGGGGAATTCGTCGACGAACTCTACTTTGCGCGGCACTTTGAAGTGCGCGAGCCGGCTCTTGCAGTATTTTATTATCTCGCGCCCCGAGACCTCGGCTCCGTCATTCTTCAGTATGAACGCTTTGGCGATTTCGCCGCTCACCGGGTGGGGCATACCGACCACGATCGCGGTCTTCACCGCCGGATGCGAGTGGAGCGCCAACTCGACTTCCTGCGGATATACGTTGAACCCTCCGACGATGATTATGTCGGTAACCCTGTCCAATATTCGGACGTAACCGTCCTCCACGCGCACATAGTCCCCCGTGTTGAACCAGCTGCCGTCGAAACGCTCAGCCGTCATCTCCGGCGAGCGGAAGTAGCCGCTCGTAACCGACGGCCCGCGCACCCAAAGGACTCCCTCGTCTCCCTCCGCCGGGAGGCCGTTTTCCGCGCGCAGCTGCCACTCGTAACCGGTAACAACGGTGCCCACGGTCCCGGGGCGGTACTCCTCGTAACTCCGGGTCATCGCGAGGCAGGGCGACGTCTCGGTTAATCCGTAACCCTCCACTATGTCCTTGCCGATCACCCGTTTCGCGGTCTCGTGCAGAGTGGAGGGGAGCCTGTCGCCGCCCGCCACCATTATCTTCACTTTGTCGAGCAGGTCCTTCGGGGCGCTGCCGCGCTCAATTCCTGAGAGGAGGTATGAAAAAACGGCGGGCACGGCCAATATGATGCTGACCTCCGCGTCGCGGATCGCGCTCACCGTCTGCTGAGGCGGCATGAAACCCGGGACTATGGCGGTCGCCGCGTCCTGAACGATGGGCATTATCATCTTTAAGGTATAGCCGAAAGCGTGGAAGTTCGGGAGCACGTCGAGTATGACGTCGCCGGGCGCTAAAGGACGCAACGCCTCCCACATCACGCTGCAGTTGTCGTAGATGTTGCCGTGAGTCAACGGCACTGCCTTCGGAAGCCCGGTGGTGCCGGACGTCGCGAAGATAACGGCGAGCTCCGGCGTTTCGATTGCGGAAACGTTCCCTTCCAAGATGGGCAAAGGCCCCATCGGGGCGGCTGTTACGCACTTAAACCCGTGTTCCCGTAAAAAATCATCCACTTCGGAGCGTATTGAATCCGAGGTTACTACGGCAAAAGGCTCGATCAGCCGGAGCGTGGCGAGAAGGGAGGGCAGTCCGGACTTTACGTTCAAGGGGGAGATAGTTCCACCGATACGCCAGAGCGCGAGCGAAAGAGCGATTATAATGGGGCAGTTCGGCATCATAACTACAAGCCGCTGCCCTTTGGTGAAGCCGGAAGCGCGAAGCCGCACCTCACATTCATCAGCCAATATCAAAAGATCGGATTTAGTGTACCATTGCCCGTTCCACCAAAAACAACGATCATCCGGGTTTTTCGCCAATTTCGCGCCTATAACTTCTTCAAGCCTGACAGACAATTATTCTCATGCCCTTTCGTTAATTGTCGCCCCTACATATTCGGAAGCGTATTCGCCAAGGCGGCCGCCGCCTTTATCATCTCTTGGTCGCTCGCTTGGAAATCCGTTTCCAAGGTAAGAGTCGCTCCCTGCAGATTTACAACGATCACGGTTCCCGTTGTCGGGCTGCGTTCGATTATCACGGCGCGGCCATCCGCCGAGAGGGTCGTGTAAGAAGCCCCGTCACCCATCAGACCATCTGCGGCGTTTATTCCGGCTTCGGGGATATATTTGCCCGACGCGCCCTTGCCGCTCATCAATAT
>BOCB01000148.1 GCA_026002695.1 Synergistales bacterium | reverse complement strand
GCCTTGCTTATATTGGCGATAGATGGCGATATAAGCCATAAAATGATATATGCCGGCTTTGATGGTTCATTTCTGAGTGATCCACTAATGGGTTTAGCGGTTAAGGAAGGGAACCTGTGGTTTGAGGTCAGTGGTTTCACGTTGCGTCAAATTCAAAATTCACACTTGTGACCGTACATAAAAAGCGAGGAAGCGAGGGAACGGAAAGCGGCGGCGTTGTGCAAAAATACACCCATACGCCGGTTCACGATTGCCGGAAGCCATATTTCGGGTTCGATAAATGCAAACACGCACTTTGTTGTGCCCATTTGCTGCGCGAACTCAACGCATTGATTGAGCCGGGACAAAATTGGGCTTTGGATATGAAAACCCTCGTTTCGCAGTTGTAATTTTCTGTTAATTATTTTCTCCGTTTGATGTTTGGAGAAATAGTGGAAATTGCAAGTTTAATTGTCGCAGTTTCCAAACCGGCTTTTATTAAATGAAAAGCATCTGCTAATTCCAATTTTCCTATCGGGGGCGAGCTGAAATTCCTCGCCGCCGTCCTTACGCCGCCGCCGGCTCATTCGCGGTTTTGCAGCCTAATATCTTGCGGGAGTAGTTGTTGACCCAATCTTCGATCCGCCGGAGCTCTTCCCCGGTCAGCGTACTGAAGTCTGTTCCCTTGGGGACAAACCGCCGCAGGATTCGGCTGCCGTTCTCGTTACTCCCGCGTTCCCGGCTGCTATACGGATGAGCGTAATACACCTCGCCGCATTGAGCGGCGTCCTTGATTCCTTCGCTGTCTAAAAACTCACTGCCGTTGTCCGCCGTGAGCGGCTTAAATACTTTGTCAAAATTACCACCGACACGCTTTCGAGCTCGTTTTATCGCGGAAATCACCTCTTCTTTCGTCTTGTTTTTCACAAGTACATAGAGCGATTGTCGTGTCTTTCGGTCTGCCGGCGTCAGAACGACAGGTTTTGTCCCTTGCTTGCCGGCAACTGAATCTATCTCCCAATGACCTCTTTCTGTCCGTTCATCCGCTTCCTTCGGGCGTTCCCTGATGCTTTTGCCCTTCTTGCTGTTCAGCGCCGCTGTGCGGATTTTCTTGCAGCCGCGCTTCTTACGGTCTTTCTTAACCCATAGCTCCTTATTGGTCACTTCGAGGAAAACTCCCGCGTCAATGTAGTTATAAACCGTCTTGGCGCAAATGGCGGTCTCAAACTGCAAGTCCTGCTCTTTTATCCGGCCAATAATTGCACCGGGCGGCCATTTCTCCGCTTTTATCTTGTCTTCTATGTATTCGCAAAGCTGATGATCGCGGCCAATCTTCAACCCCCTGCCTTTGTTCGCGGCGTTTTCATCGTGCCGCCGTTGTGCCGCGCCGGCTTTGTACACCGTCTCGGCGAGGCAGAGCGGCTCGCATTTTTTACAGCTCGGATTCATCCGCTTTTGCTTCACAAGGCCGAGCGTTCGTTCTCGTTCTGTTGTCCGCTTGCTCCTGCCAAGCAATGCCGCTATTCGGGCGGGGGTTAAACCCTGCTCGAAGAACCCTCTCGATTTTGTACCGCTCTTTTTCAGACAGCTGTTTCCACCGCTCTGTTTTTGTGTTACCCTCTATTTGTTCCGTTTCGGTCCCTCCGGTCGCTTTTTGCTGTTCACTTAAATCTTAACCGGTTTCGTTCCGGAATGGAACCCCTTTTATCCACTGCGTCAATTCATTTTACAACTTGCCGCTGTTGTTGGCAATGAAAAATGTCGTTGATAGTTATAAATCGGACGATAGAACCGAACTTTCACGATATTATCAGCAAAAATTCAAAAATCGGTACGATTTAGCTTTAGAAAACGGCAGAGCTGAAATTGAGCCAAGTTCCGCAAGAAAAAAATCAAAAGCGGAGAATTTGCTCATACGTTTGTTAAAATACCAAACTGAAATCACCCGTTTTTCCGAAGATTTTAACGTTCCGTTCGACAATAACCGGGCCGAACGTGATA
>BOCB01000147.1 GCA_026002695.1 Synergistales bacterium | reverse complement strand
ATAATTAAAATCCGGACCGCGGGGCTGTTCGCCCCACACCCCAACAAGGGTTATCACCCTTGACCCTTGTTGGCAATCAAAGGCTTTTTTGGGTAGAGGCGGCCGTCCTCGGCCGCCCGTTTTGTTATCCGCGCCATCTGCGCCGCCGCCTCGTGTTCGAGCGTCTCGTCACGTTCGCCCGCGCTCTCCGCGCGCATGGAGACGCTGTTTGAAACATGACCGCCTTTCTCCGCGGGAGCCATATATAATGTAAGGCGCGTTCCGGCTCTCTCAAATATGAGCGTCATCCGCTCGCGCACATCCTCCGCCACGTCGCCGCCGTATGTCTGCGCCGCGTATTTCCTGAAGCGCTCGCTTTCTATCTCTCTCTCGTCCGCGTACCAGCCGCTTTCCTCCTCGATCAGCGTCATGCCGAGCGCGTCGCGCAGCAGCTCCGCCGCCTCTTCGCCCCACCGCTCCCGCTCGCGCGACGCGAGAAGCCGCTCGGACGCCAGGCGGCAAATATCATCAAGATTCCCGCTGAGCTTATCGGCTCGCGACGCAAAACGCCTCAGCTCGTCAGATGTTTTAGCTCCCCGAGAAAAGAGGTACGAATCCTCCCCCATCTTCTTCACGGCATGAGTGTATCGCTCATATTCCCTTGCCTCGTTCTCCGCGCCGGAAAATTCGCCTCGCGACCAATAGTCCATGTCAATCAACGCGCGTTCATCGCCGCCCCCGTACTCGGTGAAACGCTCCCCCCACTCGGAGAGCGAACCCCGCAATTTCTCGCGGAGGGCATCGGTCTTATCGCGGAGCGACACAAAGCATTCATCCCATTCGGCGCGAAGGGCGCCTATATCCCGGCAAAGGCGCTCAATTCCAAAACGCGCCGAGATGGAAACGGCTGCCGACGCCTCGCTGAGACCGTTACTCATCAGGCTCTCGGCTTCCTTTACGGCGTCTCCGTAAGGAGCGAGCCTTCCGGGACAGAACAGCGTGTGCGGGAGCTTCTCCGCGCGGCTGTACGCGCGTCTCGCCTCCCCTATCGCTACGCGCGCTTCGATCGACGCGCGCTTTTCCTTTTCAAGTACATTAGCTTTTATCTCAGCGGCTGTTTTTTCAGCGCGGCGAAGCTCCTCGGCTAACTTCCGGTACGCAAACCCGTCCGTTGTTTTATTGTTTTTATCATCGGTCTTTTTACTATTATCGCCCATTGCCGCTCACTTATACATGGTCTATTCTTGTCGCCCAATGCTCCTTGACGGGTTCGTTCTCCTCCGACACGTTCTTGCTTTGACGGGCGAGCACCAAGGTTCTTATCCGCGCTTCCAACTCATCTAACGCCTCCCGCGCTTTTGCCGACAGCTCCTCCGCGGCGACAAAGCCTGCTGTTTTTGTGTCGTCTTTGTAACACGCAAGAACCTCGCTATCCGCGTCAAAGCGCTCCCGCAGCTCCGACGCCTCGGCGCAAGCCGCGCTGAGTTCGCTCCCGCTGACGGCGGCGGCTTCCGGGATAACTTCCGGCGCATTTATCGCTTCCGAGTCCGCCGCGTCATCATTATTCATTTGCTCACTTGCGAGTTCGTCAATTTCCGGTTCCGGAGCCTCGCGTTCCTCATCCTCACAATACTCGCGTTCAGGTTCCCCGTCGTCCGGCGTCAAAATCCGCAATACGCGCGCGCCGCTTATCTCTTCGAGGCAAATGTTGTACGTTCCCTCGGAGATGAGCTTCGTCCTGTACGACGGGATGACGTCGCCCTCTTTGAATACGGCTATATACGCCGACGGCGCGGGCGGCGTGGTTATGTCGAATCTCACGGGCTCCCGCGCGGCGATTATTTTTATTGAAAGCGTATCGTCGCTCGGAGATTCATTAACGCGCACGCACCCGCAAAACTCGTACTCCGAGCCGCGCCTCAGCTCGCTGAAAAGATTGCTCACGTCTCCGGCGGACATACGCATATCCGCGCTGCCGTCCGAGAGCGCCGACAATAATTTTATTT
>BOCB01000146.1 GCA_026002695.1 Synergistales bacterium | reverse complement strand
GTTGTATATCTCCGAATCCTTCTTGCCGCTCGCGTCAATCAGCCGCAGGAGCGTCGCTGAAAATGGCTCATCGAGATTGCCGACAATATCCTCAAGCTCGGCGATCGGTGTGACACTCCCGACCATTGGCGGCATAGCCCAACTCAAGGTTGGTGCGCCAATATCTCCGAACGCTTCACGTTCAACGTCAAGCAGTTTGCGCCGCGCAAGGTGATGTTCCTCAACGTAATGCTCATTTATGTAGCTCGCAACCTCGTCGAGCAGCAGCTCGCTGACCGCGAACGCCTCCTTGTCAAATACCGCCAGTGACACGTCTATGTCATGTTCGCTGATGAAATCTCTAATTGCGGAAGTTGCTACGCGGAGGGCTTCATCTTTCGGATAGCCGTAAATACCGCTTGAAATCAGCGGGAACGCTATGCTCTCGCACTTATTCCCGACGGCGAGTTTGAGCGAGTTCGTATATGCGGCGCGAAGATATTCTTCACTCTGCTCGGCGTTCCAGTGGCTGTATACCGGACCCGCCGCGTGAATGACATACTTTGCGGGCAAAGCGAAACCGGGCGTGATAACCGCTTCGCCCGTCTTTATCGGCGCGAGCTTATTACAGGCGGCTTGCAGTTGTGCCGCTCCGGCCGCTTTGAATATAGCTCCGCATACGCCGCCGCCCATTGCGAGGTCAGTGTTAGCGGCGTTGACGATTGTGTCGACGCGGAGTTTTGTTATGTCGTTGCGGATAATTGTAAAAGGCATAGTATCAGCTCTCTTTCATTTCAGCATATCGTCGCGTAGTCGAACAGACCGAGCCGCAGGGCAATTTCGGTTTCCATCTGTGCGTCCTCAATCGCAACGTGCGTTTCGTGCGGTAAACCGAGGTAACGCCCGACACACTCCACGCTGTAACCGCGTTTTAGTATGCCGCTACGCGTAAGTTCAATATGAGGGTGGAGTTTTTTATACACCGGATAATGTTCCTCACTTGCCAATATCTGCCGCGCAGGTTTCATCAGGTCATGCCAGTCGAATTGCAAACTCGGCAGATACGACATCGACACGGCTTTGTCAAAACGAGCGTTATAGGCGTATGCAGTCGTCACGCCATAGCGCCGAACTATGCCGGCAAGTTCGCTTTCAATCTCATAACGCGGTTTTCTCTTAACCCTGTTGCGTTTAGCATAGATGTACTGTTGCTCAAAATAAAAGCCATAGTCGAACTCATTGTTGAACCCGAAATAGGTGTCAAGAGTTTCAAGGTTTCCACCGTCACGCGACAGCACGACCGCTCCGACCGATAGCAGTCCGTAAGTCCCTGTCACAGTTTCCGTGTCTATTACAATAATAATGTTCTGCATCGCAGCCCTTTTCCTCTCTGAATAAAGAAGTCTAACCGGCTTTATAAACTTCCTCATCCCCAAAATCGAGCGTCCTCTGGCGGTATCCGGTCGAACTGTCGTTTTCCGAATTGCTCACCGTCAAACCCATGAGGCGTATTCTATGCCCCGTGTCGAATTTTACGGCGTCGAGCAAATCCCTTGCCGCCATCCAAAACTCCCCGAATTTCCTGAAAGGCGCTGAGATTGTCTTGCGCTTCGAGGTCTCCCTAAAATCGGCATACTTCACTTTAAGCGTTATCGTCCTGCCTGTGAAGTCACGCTTCGACAGGCGCATCCATACATCCTGAGCAATGGTCCGCAACTCTTTCAGCACCTCGTCCCTGTCTGAAATATCGGCTGTGAACGTAATTTCCGCGCCGAGGGACTTTCTTACGCGTTCGGCGACGACCTCTCGGTTGTCTATGCCTCTCGCGTTCATGTAGTACATATGACCGGCCTTGCCGAACAATCGGGTTAGTTCAGGCTCATCGACTTTTTTCAGGTCGCTTCCCATATGAATGCCCAGTCGGTGCATTTTCTCAGCAGTAACCCTGCCGACGCCCCAAAACTGCTCTATTTTCAAAGTCTCCGCGAAACTCTCGGCATCTTCCAGCAGGACTA
>BOCB01000145.1 GCA_026002695.1 Synergistales bacterium | reverse complement strand
AAAGCGAGAACGGCAGAGGCGGCGCTGTCCGGTGAGCCTTCTTCTCAACGAAAGGTATATTTCCGCTGCCGTTTTCGAGCTTTCTTAAAATTTGCCCGGCAGCTTCTCGGTCGATAAGGCGCTTCTGCCCGTCGAGCGCGTAAGCGTAATTTTCGCCCGCCGCCCATCGGCCAGTTATTCTCCTGCCGCCGCTGAGGGCAAGTTCGGCCTGTATATCGAAGTACGGGAACGACTTGAAATCCTGTATCTCCCTGTCTCTCGCCACGACAAGACCGAGTGTCGGCGTCTGTACACGCCCTACGCTTATTACCTTCGCGTCATATCCGGCGTTGCGCGCCGAGACGGTAACGTACCTCGTCAGGGCAAGCCCAACAAGCCAATCTGCGTAAAGCCGAGCCTGTCCCGCCATATACTCGCCCCTAAAACCAGCGTTGTCCCTGATATTATCAAGAGCCTTGCGTATGGCGTTCGGGTTCACGTCATTCAGGCGCAACCGCTCCGTTTTGCCCGTCCACCCGCAGTAATCAAGAATTTCGTCGATAAGCAGTTGCCCCTCACGATCCGAGTCCCCGACGTTGACGACTACATCACAGCCTCTTAGCAGCTTCTTTATGCCGCTCAGGAGCGTCTTTGTGCGGGGAATCTCCTTGCGCCTCCACTTCTCCGGCACGTAAAGGAGCGTGCCCATGCCCCAGCGCTTGTATTTCTCATCGTAGTCCTCCGGCTCGCACAGCTCCAGCAAATGCCCCGAAGCCCACGCGACCACATCTCCGCCGCACCTGATACAGTTATCCCCCTTGACCTTGCTGCCCGGCAAAACGCCCGCCAAAACCCGACCAACCGACGCTTTCTCTGCTATGTAGAGTCTCATTATCTTTTTACCCTCTTTCGTAGGTTATATTGCGTTAAACCGATTCATAAGGAGCGCGTGTACCTATGAAGAGAAAAACCTGTGTATTCTGCTTGTTACTCACCTCCCTCTGCGCAATGGCGCTGGTTCTTGCCATACTGCACATTCATGGCTATCGAGTGAACCGTTCCGCTTCTCTGCCGTGCCTCGTATATCGGATAACCCCGCTGAAAGAAAACGAACCTGTACAACGAGGCGATTGTGTGCTGATAAACCTTTCGACGTTCACGAACGCCGTCATCGAGCATGGCGTTGAGCGCGGTTACGTGAACCGTAAGGAACCAATGCTGAAACGGATAGGAGGTATTCCCGGAGACACCGTTGAGCTTTATAGAAATTGCCTTATCGTCAACGGCAAAGCGACAAAAATCACTGTAGCCTCCGCTGACTACTACGGCGGCAAACTCCGCGCGTACTCGACGCCGATAACGCTCTCGCCTGATTATTACTGGCTTATCTCCGACCCCGAACGGGGTTTTGACAGCAGATACTTTGGTTCTGTGAACAGAAGCGTGTTCACACACAAGGCGTACCCTGTTTTTTAATGCAGAATCAGTTATAATTGCATTACGTAGAGGTAGGGGTGATAGCCAATGGGCATGACAGAACAAGACGGGAACACTGAAGCCAAGAACAGCGGCACTGAAGAAACAGAGCGGTTCGACTATGACGGGTTTTGGAAAGAGCTCGTAAAGAGATTTTTCTATCTGCTGATTAAAAGAGCGATACCATCGCTCTATGAAGAGGCAGACATAGATAAGGAGCCGGAATTTCTCGACAAGGAGTTTCAGGACATATTGCTTACGTCTGACAAGAAAATTCGTAAAAACCCGCATTATGCCGACTTGCTTGTGAAAGTCCCGTTGAAAAACGGCGATGAGAGAAGAGTGCTTTTGCACGTGGAAGCGCAGCAGTCGCACAAAGGCGGAGATCTTCCCGAGAGAATGAACCATTATCGGAGTTTGATTTACGCGCATCACAGGGAAGAACCGGTCGCTCTTGCCATAGCCACAGGGATTCGTCCGAAGAAAGAGGCAAATTATTATTCGCATTGTCACTTTGGAACGGAACTCATTTACAAGTA
>BOCB01000144.1 GCA_026002695.1 Synergistales bacterium | reverse complement strand
GAAAATAGATTATCATCTGGAGGACAGCATAGGGCGCACGTGGCAGTGCGGCACTGTGCAGCTTGACTTCCAGCTGCCCGAAAAGTTCGGCCTCGCGTATATAGGAAACGACGGAGCGGAGCACAGGCCGGTCATGTTGCATAGGACCATACTCGGCAGCTTGGAGCGCTTCATAGGCATACTCATCGAGCACTACGCCGGGGCGTTCCCGTATTGGCTCGCGCCTGAACAGATAAGGATAATCCCCGTGAAGCCCGAATTTGAGCAGTATGCCTCGGAGTTGGAGGCGGACTTGAAAAAACACGGCGTGAGAACAGGGCGCGACACGAGGGACGAGAAGCTCGGCAAGAGGATACGCGACGCGCAGATGGCCAAGGTACCGTACATGATAGTGATAGGCGCGCGCGAGGCTGAGGAGCGGACGCTGTCGCTGCGCTCGCGCGCCGGCGGCGACTTGGGCGGCAAGACGCGGAACGAGCTGTATGAAATCCTGAGCTCTGAGTTCCTTCCTGACAGATTCCGCCCTGAATAAAGGAGAAGGCCATGTCGGTGAGAGAAGTTCTTGTCTTTCCCAATCCGGCGCTGAGGCAGAAAGCGGAGTGCGTCACGGAGTTCGATGACAAGCTCCGGCGGCTCGTGTTCGATATGTGGGAGACGATGTATATTTCAAAGGGAGTGGGGCTTGCCGCTCCGCAGATAGGTGTTCCCTTGCGAGTGATAGTCATAGACTGGGAAGGCAGCAAGCGGCTTTTGGTAAATCCCGAGCTGCTGGAATCTTCGGGCGAGATACGCGACGAGGAGGGCTGCCTGAGCTTCCCCGGCATATTTGAGGACGTTACGAGACCGGAGAGGATAAGGGTAGCTTATCAGGACGAAAACGGGGAGAGAGCAGAAGAGGCCGTCGAGGGTTTTTTCGCGCGCGTGTTCCTGCACGAGATGGATCACTTGGACGCGAAACTCCTGATAGACCGCGTATCCGCTGTTAAAAGGGCTTTTTTGAAAAAGAAGCTTGAACGGAAGGCAAAATAGCGCATGGAGTATGGATTTTTCGGCTCCGGGGATTTCGCGGCGCGCTGTCTCGAACTGCTCGCCGGGTGGGTCAGGCCGTCTTGGATCGTAACGGCTCCGCCAAAACCGGCCGGAAGAGGCAAGGAACCCAGGCCTGCGCCTGTTGAAATTTTTGCCGTTTGCGGCGAGTTTAAGGATGTTCCGTTAGTCCGCTCCGCGTCAGCTTCGTCGGACGAGGCTGTGTTAAATTTATCGCGGGATATCCCGACGGATTTCTGCTTTGTGATAGATTTCGGCCAGATTATAAAGGAGCCGCTTTTAAGGGAGCGCGAACCCGTAGGGTGCTTGAACATTCACCCGTCGCTGCTTCCCCGTTTCAGGGGCGCGGCTCCCGTACAGCGGGCGCTCATGGACGGAGCGGGAGAGACGGGCGTCACCGTCTTCAAATTAGCGCCGGCAATGGACGCGGGGCCTGTCTTACTCTCTCGCGCCATTGATATAAATGACATTGACGATACCGGCTCATTGCTCGAACGAGCGGCGATTACCGGAACGGAGGCTTTTATAAATTACGCGAACGCGAACGCTATTGGCGAGTGGAGCTTCACGGCTCAGGATGATTCATCGGCGACGTTCGCGCCCAAGATACGCGCTTCGGAAGAGCGCGTCGATTGGGGGAAATCATCCGCGGAGATATGGCGTCTGACTCGCGCTCTTTCGCCGAAACCGGCGGCTTGGACCACGATAAGGGGCAAGCGCCTCCGCTTGATTAAAACGTCACGCGGGGACGAGCTTACGGTTTCAGGCGAGCATGGGGAATTGTTGGGATTGAAAAGCGGCGGGGTGGTTGTGGCTTGCGGCGATGGGACGTTGCTATTAACTGAAGTACAGCTCGAGGGAAAGAAAATTCAGCGCGCGGCGGATTGGTGGAACGGTCTGCGCGCAGCGCCGGGGGAGCGTCTCGAATGAATTTTTGGGAAAAAGCCGAGTGCGGCCGGGAGATATTCATAGACGGGAAAACGATATACGA
>BOCB01000143.1 GCA_026002695.1 Synergistales bacterium | reverse complement strand
CTCCTAAAGTGGCGCCGGCGAATACTCCGCACATTACCCAAAAGAGCGCGTCGGCGGCGTCATCAGACGGCACCCCATACTTAACCGAGGCCCTCTTGCGCGTCCAGAAGACCATCGCGCAGATGGCGATCGTCCATATTATATAGTACGAATCCGCACTGACAGAGCCTATTTCAAAAAGAGTCGGATACATTTACGGACGTAAGGCCCGCGCGCCCTTTACGAGCGATGCCTGCGGGGCGTCCTGCGCTTCTCCCCGCGCCAACTCGGGGAAACGACTATCTTGCGCAGCGGTTCCTCCCCCTCGGATGTAGTGGTTATTTCAGGGTTGCCCTGAAGCGTCATGTGAATCACGCGGCGCTCCCAGCTTGACATAGGTTCGAGCGGTATGGGGACGCGTTTGTGCTGTACCTCGCGCGCAACGGACTCCGCGAGCCGAATCAAACTCTCTTCGCGCCTGGCTCGGTAGCCCCCGCTGTCGAGGCGTATCTTGGGCATCGATTGATCCGGCCTGTAGATGAGGTTAGTCAGGAACTCAAGCGCTTTGAGTGTCTCGCCGTGTCTGCCTATGATTATCGCCGAGTCCTCGCCATCGATGTTTATGGTGTCGTCGGCGTCCACGCTGACTTCGAGGTCGAGTTCTGACTGCTTTACCAGCAGCGCCGCAAAATCCCTCGCCTGAATCGTCATCAGCGGATATTTGGTTGTCGCCCTGACCTTCAATTTCCTGCCGAGCAGACCGAAGAGCCTCTTTTCCTCCTCAAGCACGACCGTGTCTATATCGTCAGAAGAGACCTTCCATAATGACGCAGCCTGTTCTTTCGCGGAATTCACGTCCGGCGCGTCGAATATCATGCTCTCCTTTTCCGCGCGGGGCGCGTTTTTTTCGCCTGTGCGGACTTCACTCATCTCCGTTTTGCCTCGCTGTCGTCTTCATCGTCCTCATAGTCCTCCTCGTCTTCGTACTCATCGCCGTTGCTGGGCGCTCATTGCAGGTTTCACCCTACGTGCTCACAATACGCTATAGATTCTTACGAAAAACATGGATTCATTAAGGGTACGATACTCGCGTTCTTGCGCCTCGTTCGCTGCGGGCCTTGGCACGAGGGCGGCTTTGACCCTGTGCCTGACGACGCGGGCTGGAAGAATTTATTTCATAGGAGAGGGTGAATAATTTGTTTGGAGCTATATGGGATGCCGGGGTTCTCTTTTTGCAGAGCATCCTCGAATTTTTTAGGGGTTTCAGCGGCTCTTACGGCATTGCGATAATATTGCTGACCATAATTGTCCGCCTTTTGCTGTACCCCCTCTCTCAAAAACAGCTCGTCAGCATGACTCAGATGCAGAAACTCCAGCCGAGACTGAAGGTTCTGCAAACGAAGTACGAGAACAACAAGGAGCGCCTCCAGCAGGAGGTAATGCGCCTGTACAAGGAGAACAACGTCAACCCGCTCGCCGGATGTTTCCCTCTTTTAGTGCAGCTCCCAATAATGATACTGCTCTATCAGTCGCTGTATAAGCTCAATTACGAAATAGGCAGCTCCCTTTTCCTCGGCATAAGCCTCGAAAAAAGTGTATTGGACGGCCTCGCAAAGGCGGTCTCCATTGTTCACGAGAGCGGCGTTCCTGTCGGATTCCTCGAGGTATTCAGCGGCATAACAGCAAACCCGGGAGGGCTGCTCAACTTCGGATTGTACCTGCCGAGTTTGATAATCACCGCCGCGGTTATTTTCCTTACTTGGTTTCAGCAGAAGATATCCGGCGCTGCGAATAACCCCCAGATGGCGACTATGACCGTCATAATGCCGATATTCATGGGCTTTATCTGCCTGTCGCTCCCCGGCGGCGTCTTGGTCTACTGGGCGACGTCGTCCGTGATAGGCCTGGCGCAGCAGTGGTTCGCTTTGCGCCGCACAAAGGTCGAGATGGAGATAAAGCCGGTTCTTCATAAAAACAAGCCCGTCTCCGGCGGACAGCCTCAGCAAGGCGCCGGCAAAAATGCCAAAGCGGACGAGTATGAGGATGAATACGAGGACGACGATGAGTACGAA
>BOCB01000142.1 GCA_026002695.1 Synergistales bacterium | reverse complement strand
ACGCATGAGTGCCTGAAGGAGAGCAAGATATTCTCCGTCTCGATACTCGAGGAGGACGTCCCGATGACGTTCATAGGGACGTTCGGTTTCAAGAGCGGGCGCGAGATCGACAAGTTCGCGGGCGTGGACTGCAAAACGGGCGGGCTTAACGTCCCGATCGTGAGGGAGTGGTGCGTGTCGGCCTTCGAGGGCAAAATAACAGACAGCCTCGATATGAGCACGCACACGGTGTTCATCGGCCGGATAGAGGCGTCCGAGGTGTTCAAGGACGCGACTCCTCTGACTTACGCGAATTACCACCTGATTAAGAAGGGCAAATCCCCGAAGACAGCCCCGACCTTCGCGTTCAACGCGCTGAAATAAACGAAAAACCTAAACGGGCGGCCGGGGGCGGCCGCCCTTACAATTTTTGTATATAAATGTTCGCTTTAATAATCGACGGCTACGTTGACGAACCGGCGTGCTTCGGCGTACCGCCGTATATTTCGCCTTACGCGCGGTACTGCGCGGGTACGCTCATGGATCACGGCGCGGCCGTCAAATACGTTACGTGCGATTTTTGGCGCGCCAACAGGCAGGAGACGGACGAGGAGATGAGCCGCGCCGATATGGCCGTCGTGATAATGGGGCTCACCGTACCGGGGAGGTACAGGGGCGGCTCGCCGCTGACGCTGCGGGAGCTGTGCGAGATAGGCGGCCTTCACAGGCGCGGAGCCCTGATACTCGGCGGCCCCGTTCGAAACGGCTACGCTCTGAAGGGCGGGACGAGAGCGCGCGACATATCACCGGCGCGCGTGGATTTTACGGCGCGGGGCGATATCGAAGCGTCGCTCGACATATTCTGCGGCACAGGGGAATGGATAGACGACGCGCAAAGCTCTTACTCGCGCATAGACGAGATAGCGCCACTCGGCGCGGAGGTCGTTCGGCAGCATCCGTCATACCCCGACGTGATAGCGGAGATGGAGCTGTCGCGCGGCTGCGACAGGCTTGGCGAGCGATGCTCCTTCTGCGCCGAGGGAATGAGGCGTCCAGGCGGACACTATTACGAAGAGCGCGGCCTTGCCGGAATCGCGAGGGAATTTGCCGCGCTCTCCTCGGCGGGGGTTAAGGCGTTCCGCCTCGGGAGATGCGCGAACCTCCTCGCGTGGGGAGGCGACGCGACACACGAGGGCGCGCGCCCGAACCGGGGGCGCTTGAGCGAACTCTACTCGGCCATACGATCGTCAGCTCACAGCCTTGAAGTGCTTCACGCCGACAACTGCAACCCCCTCACGATAGAAAAATTCCCGCGCGAATCGGCGGAGTGCCTGTCGGTGATAGCGAAGGGCGGCACGGAGGGGGACGGCTTATCCCTCGGCATCGAGAGCGTCGATCCCGCCGTCGTCAAGGCAAACGGCCTCAAGGTTACGACCGGGGGGGCGCTTCTCGCCGTCCGCCTGATAAACGAGGCCGGCGGGTACAGGGAGACGCCCTCGTCCATGCCGTCACTGCTCCCGGGGATAAATTTCCTGTTCGGGCTCGCGGGCGAGACAAGAGAGAGCCTCGAACTGAACAGGGATTTTTTGCTGAAACTGATGGACGAGGGGCTGTCCGTGCGGCGCATAAACATCAGGCGCGCCATCCTGTTCAAGGGCTCGGAGCTTGAACTCCACCTGTCCGGCGGAACGGGCAAAAAAGCCGGAAAAACCAGGATCAAGGACAGGGACTACATGAAATGGAAGGACTGGGTCAGGGAGGAAATAGACCCGGTCATGCTGGAAAGGGTCGCTCCGAACGGAACGATAATCCGCAATATTATAGCCGAGGAGAGGAAGGGGAATATCGTCTTCGGGCGGCCTCTCGGCAGCTATCCGCCGCTCGTCGGCGTAATATCGGGCGGATCGAGCGCAATTCTCCCAAATGACAAAATTGACGCTATGGTTACGGGCAGAGGCGGGCGCTCACTGACGGCGGCGCCTTATCCTCTCGACATAAACTCCTGCGGCCGCGCCGAGCTGATGTCCCTCCCGGAAATAGGCAAAGCGAGGGCGGAGGCGCTCATATTAAAGAGACCGT
>BOCB01000141.1 GCA_026002695.1 Synergistales bacterium | reverse complement strand
GTTATAGTTTTCCGACATAATAGATGCACCTCGCCGGTGAAGCTTTTGTTCTTGGCAAACATAGCTTACCACCTGTTCTCGCAACAGGCCAGCGAGGTCTTGGTTTTTTATTGGCTGTGGTTTGAGGACTGAGTTTGTCCGGAAACCCTCATTCCCGTCTCGTCAACGCGTAAAGTCGGCGATGTAAGTAGATTTTTTTCGATTTCTTCGATTATATCGCCGGTTTTCCCGGCAAATTGGCTCATCATGTTCTTGATCGTTCCTATACTTATCGGAAGTCCGACTGAACACCCACCAGCTAAAGCTGGTGGGTTCGATTGCGAATGAAAGTCGCTTTCAGGCTGAAGCCTGCTGAAAGCCCAATGGCTTAAGCCATCTAAAGTTTACGACTAAAACTCGCCCTTTACTGTTATGTTGCCTGATTCCTCCGTATGACCTTTAATGTATTCCTTGATCATATCTTCCGTTATCACTCCTACTGTTGCACAAAAATATCCCCTCCCCCACAAATGTTGTCCCCAATAACGCTTCTTCAAACTCGGATATTCATCCTGCAACATATGGGAACTCCTGCCCTTCAGATACCGGACTATCTTTGCCGGAGATAAACTCGGCGGACACGACATCTGCCATGACATACCACCTCTTGCCACATAGTATATCAAAAATAGAATCTCGCTGGAAGCTCACCAGCTAAACCTCAAACCACAGGTTTCCTTTCCTTAACCGCTAAACCCATTAGTGGATCACTCAGAAATGAACCATCAAAGCCGGCATATATCATTTTATGGCTTATATCGCCATCTATCGCCAATATAAGCAAGGCTTCGCCGCATTCAGGAACTTTTTTCTTCTCCTGATGCCGCTTCAGACCTATTGCCATCGCCTCCTCTAATGTCATACTACACACGGCAAAAGCCTATCGAGTCTCGATAATGCGTAAATCGGCAGTTTAGCGCCGTTGTCCTGTGAACATACTTTCAGCACTGTTTGTCTCGCGTGATGGGCTGCCTTGCCAACCGGTGTATAAAAATTATTTCTCAGCGCTTTCATTCGGCAGCTTATAAAACCTTCGGGAAGGAAAAAACGTTTCAGAATATTATTCACGTTCATCGAAAGCACCGCTATATTCCGCCACGCGCGTTCACTCCGAACAGATGGGACGGAACATGGCTCCCGCCAAAGTCGTTTTTCAGAATGCCGTGCGCTTGCTCGGACTTGCCGCTCCTGCCGTGGTGCCGGAGTATGATTTCGTCCCCGGGTTTATCTGTGATGTTGCTTGCTATGCCGAAAACCTTGTATATCTTCCCGGACATTGTCGTCAGGTGAAGGCTTTTAATACCTTCGCTCATGGATTCAAGCTCATTTATAACCTCTTCGGGGAATAATTCACTTTGCTTCGTATCTTTATTGTATCGCGCGTTACGGTGAAAAACCGAACTGCCCCGGGTTTAGTGGAGAGTTATGATTCCATTAAAACTAAGGAGGAGATTCAATCATGTCATCCAAAAGCGGCACATCTGCCGGTTCATCAAGTTCCAACCGTTACCCTGAGGAGATTAGACGTCAGGCGGTTGATTTGTTCAGCAGCTCGCTGCCGGAGTATAAGACGAGGCAAGCAACGGCTAAATGCGCCGCCGCCTTGTTGGGTGTCAGATGTTTTGACACAGTGCTCTCGTGTGTGCGCCGGTCTGAAATGCACAGCGGCGCGAGAGTAGGAATCACGGCGGAATCGACCGAAGAACTCAGGCGTCTGCGCAGCGAAAACGCAGAGCTCAAGCGTGCTAACGCGATACTGAGGGCCGCCTCGGTTTTTTTCGCGGCCGGGCTCGGCCGTCCGCCGAACAAGATTTTGAGTTTCCCCATTTTTCAAGCTCACCTCCAAAGGCAACGCTGATTTGAGCGCGGCGGTCTGTCGAAAAATGATGACATTCCGGTATATAATTTGCCAAATATTTCAGCCAAGCCGGCGGCAATTGCGTAAAATGTGAATTTTGACAAGCCGTACAAACGTTTGGAGACTTCAATAATTTGGAGAACCTCAAGGCTCTCGTCTATTTTTTCGC
>BOCB01000140.1 GCA_026002695.1 Synergistales bacterium | reverse complement strand
GCATCGAACACCGCGAAGACGCGATGGCCGTCATAATTCAGTCTATGTCGGGGCGTCAGCACGGGAATTACTTTTATCCCGAGATAGCGGGCACGCTCTTTTCGAGAGTGTTCCGCCGCCCGAACCCGAGAATATTGAAAGAGGACGGCCTCATGCGCATAGCCTTCGGCATGGGGACGAGGACGGTTGACAGGTGCGCCGCGCGGATATTCTACCTGACGAACCCCTCGCTGCGCCCCGAGGGCAGTCTGCCCTCTCAGCTGTTGGAGTCGAGCCAGGAGTATTTCGACTATATAGACAGCGCGAACTGTTCATTAGTCACCGGCTACCTCACGGACATGCAGGCATTTTTGCAGAAGGAGCACAAAAATTACGGCACTTACGTACAGAACTACGCCGACAACTTCCTGTACTCGACGCTCGCCGACCCGGAGGGATATGTCCGCCCGCTCTTCACCTTCCACGAGATGCACCTGAAGGAGCGCGCGCTCTTCGACCTGTCGAAGGAGCTGCTCAAGTTCATGGAGGAGACGACCGGCTTCCCGGTGGACATAGAGTTCACATACGAGGTCGCTCCCGAGAGACTGTTCCGCATGGTTCAGATGAGGCCGCTCGCCGCTTACGTGGAAATGGGCAGGGTGGCGCTGCCCGACGCGCGGGACGAGGACGTAATATTCAGGAGCGACAGAATGGTGAGCAACGGCGTCCTTGAACACGTCAAACACATCGTATACGTCGATCCCGCGATATACAAGAAGGAGTGGAATCCATCGGGCGCGGCGCGCGCGATAGGCGAAGCGAACAAGAAGCTCGCCGGCACGAAATACATATTGGCCGGCCCCGGCAGATGGGGGAGCAGAAACCCCGCCCTCGGCGTGCCGATACTCTACGCCGAGATATGCAACTGCGGGTGTCTGGTCGAGATAAGCGTGCCGGAGCTTAATTTCTCGCCTGAGCTGTCCTTCGGCACCCACTTTTTCTTGGACATGGACACCGACGGCATCCTGTACCTGCCGGTATTCAGCACACAGAAGAACAACGTCTTCAATGCCGGCTGGCTTGACAGCGCTCCTTACACAACAGGAGAACATCCGGCTGTCCGCATATACGACGGAGACTTTTCCATCTACTTGGACGGCGAGGACGAGGCCGGAATAATAGTCAAGTCCGGCGCCGTATAAATAAACAGAAAAACTGAGAGCGGCTGTCATAATGAAACTGACAAAATTTCTATTGAGGCCGCTTATCGCGGTCATTTTAATTTCACTCTGCGCGGGGCGCGGTTTTGCCGCGAGCGGCAAGTTCGATATATTCAGCTTCAGCGGGCCGAAGATGAAGGAGCTGTATTATATAACGATAACCGACCCTGACGCCGCCATACTCGCCATGTCGTCCGGAAAATTGGATGTGCTCGGCGATGTGTTCCGCCCGTCGGACATTGAGCGGCTCAGCTCGATGAACGAGGTAACCCTTTCGCTCGCCCCGAGCTTCCATGAATTTTTGATAACGCTCAACGTGCGAAAATTCCCGTGGGATCACAAGGAACTGCGTCAGGCGGCCTCTCAGGTAGTCGACCGCAAACGTTGGGTTCGAGACCTCTTCTCGGGCTACTGCGAATCCATAACGGGCTTCCTTCCGTCGATATCCCCGTATTATGAGGCGACCGAACCATTCCCCTACGGAACTGAGCGCGCGCGCCGCAGGCTCGCCGACGCGGGATGGACGTGGAACTCGTCGGGATGGCTCGTCGCTCCTGACGGAAGACCGCTGCCTATTACAAAGATACTCTGCCCTCCCTCGTCCGTCGCGGCAACTACCACCGAGATAGCGCAGCTGTTCGCGGAAGCTCTCGTGTCGATAGGCATTCCGGCGGAGATAAACCCCATGGACTTTCAGACGATGATAGCGCGTATACAGGCGCAGGACTTCGACGTATCCACGAGCGCGTGGACGCTGTCGCGAGACCCCGATATGCTGTTCTCGTTCTACCACTCATCAATGAATGTCGAGGGAGGCTACAACAACAGCGGAATATCCGACCCGGAACTCGACGCCGCGCTCCGCGAACTCAGGTACGCGCCCGACGAAAAAAGC
>BOCB01000139.1 GCA_026002695.1 Synergistales bacterium | reverse complement strand
GCCCATGTCTATTATCGCCGACGTTACCTCGCGGGATTCGAGATAATCCCTCACCTTGCCCGACGCGTAACCCTTGGCTATCCCCCCGAGGTCGAGCGCGGCTCCCCGCCGCCGCAAAAAAACTTTATCGGGGCTTATCAGCACAACGTCGCGCCAGTCGGAGAGTGAGCGAGCCCTCGCGATTTCCGCGCCGCTCGGGAGGTTATCCCCGGCTTCGCGCCAAAGTGAGGTGAGAGCGCCGATAGCGGGAGTGAACGCGCCGCCGGTAAGCTCCGCCATTTTGGCGGCCGTGCCGAGCAATTCGAAGAGGTCGCGGGACACGGCAAGCGGCTCTATGCCGGCGAGCTCGTTCACGCGGGAGACGGCTGAGTTCGGATTGTGGACGGAGAGTTCGTTCTCCAGGTCAGAGATGAGGGAGAAAGCGCCGTCAAGGATTTCATCAGGCCGGATATTATATTTTACGGAATAAATTTGAATGCTGACGAGCGTGTCCATCGCCACGCCGTCGCGGACGCGGGGGCTGTCGGGCGCGGCGTCGCGCATGTACATATACGCCGCGTATCCCATCGCGTACAGGAGGAGAAATAACAGGGTTCTCTTAAAGGACATAGCGCGAATCAAAACCGCAAGGCCGCTCGCCCCGCGCCCCGCAAGGGGACGTTACCCCCTTGACCCCATTTGAAAGATCAAAGGCAGGCAAACACCTAACGCTCATGGGATTTCAGCAGAGCCCTCGCGTGTTCCCTTGCCTCTTCCGAGACGTCGCCGGACAGCATCCTCGCTATCTCCGCCACGCGCGCCTCCCCTTCCGTCTCTAAGACCTCCGTTTCGTCACCGTGCCTCACTACGATAAAATGCTGATCCGCCATCGCCGCTATCGACGCGTCGTGCGTAACCAATATTATCCTGCAATATCCCGACATGCCGCGCAGCTTCTGTCCGGCTAAAAGAGCCGCCCGCCCCCCAAGCCCGGCCTCGACCTCGTCAAAGACGATAGCGCCGGGCAGGCGCGACCGATCCATCGACTCCTGCATCGCCGCCTGTATCGCTATTAAAATGCGGCTCAGCTCGCCCCCGGACGCGACCTTGCTGACAGGGTTCGGCGCGGAACCCTTCCACGCCATCGTGAACGACGCGCCCTCAGCGCCCGACGCCCGCACCTTCGGGAGCTTCTCTATCTCGACGGCAAAGCTCGCGTCCTCCATCGCCAAGTCGCCCAAATGACGCCGCACCGCCGCGCCGAAATCCAGCGCGGCCTCTTCTCTCGCGGCCCGAAGCGATTTTGCCAGCTCCGACGCCTCAGCGCGAAGACGCGCCGCAAGGGACCGCGCCTCATCGAGAGCGGCCATGCTCTCCTCCAACCACTTCATTTTTTCATCCGTGTCATTTATATACGCGAGTAAGTCGTCGGAGGATCGAGCGCCGAGCTCCCGTTTGAGCTTGCGGAGCGCGCCTGTCTTCGCCTCCGTCTCGTCGCGCAGTGTCTCCAATTCATTTACGGACACGATGCCGAGCTCGTCGCGCGCCGCCGCGAACAGCTCCTGCGCAGCCGAAAGAGCGCGTTCGCCGAGCTCCTCCCATCTCTCGCGCGATTCCTCCGGCGCGATCCCGTACAGTTCCTTAACGAGCGACGCAAGCTGATCGGTCAAGCCCGGGTTCTCATCGCCGCCGGTCATTCGCTCCACTATCGTCTCGTATCGGGACGCTTCCGCTATTCCGCGCTCGCATCTCGCGAGCTCGCCGGCCCACTCCTCCTCGCAGCCGCTGTACAGCGACAGCGACTTTATTGCGCGAACTATGCCCGGAGCTTTGTCCATCTCGGCGGCAAGCTCGCCCCTGCGTTTTTTTATGGCGAGCACAGACCTCTCGGCAGCGAGCGCCTCCGGAAATACCTCGCCCAGCCGCCGCCTCAGCTCCAACAGCTCGCCGCCGCCGCGCAGATCCACGAGGTCGAGCTGCTTATCCTCGTCAAGCAGATCGAGCTGGGAAAATTGGCTCTGTATTTCTATCATGGAGGAGGTAAGTTCGGCGAGCTGACCCGCCGTCGCGGGCGAGCCCTGTATGAGAACGCGCGCCTTGCCGGAGCGCGACAAGGCGCGCTTCGTGATGAGCCGT
>BOCB01000138.1 GCA_026002695.1 Synergistales bacterium | reverse complement strand
AGGCACGGCTCCGTCGGAGCTCTCACGAAGTTCTGCGTTATCGCCTCTTCTATCCTCGGTTTGCTCAACTGACCGTGTTTCCTCCTAACTCACATGACGAGCGACATATAAGCGCCCCAGGCTGCCGCAAAGGGCAGCAAGTTTTCGGGGATGTCGTACCTCGAATGATACAGCCCGTACTCCATGCCGGTTCCGAGGAACATCAGGCAAGACGGCACGCGCTCCGAAAAAAAAGAAAAATCCTCCCCGAGAGGGAGAGGAGACCTCAGTAAATCCATGGCGTCACTGCCAATAAGGGCCGTTCCGTACTTGAATACGCGGGAAACTATATTCTCGTCGTTAATTACCTGGTTATAGTCGAGCATATATTCCACCGACGCCGCTATGTGAGACAGCTTGGCGAGCCCCTTGACTATCTCCACTATGCGCGACTTCAGGAAAAGATGCGTCTCTCTGTCCGTCGAGCGCAGCGTTCCCCAAAGATTGGCTTCCTCAGCTATTACGTTGTACGCCTCAGCGGCCTCCATTCTGCCAAACGAGAGCACCGCCGTTTTTTTAGCGCTGAGCTCCCGCGTTATCATTCCCTGCAGAGCGACCTGTATCTCGGCTGAAAGAAACATAGGGTCGGCGGTGAGATGAGGGGTTGCGCCATGTCCGCCCGGCCCGGCGAGACCAATATGCACCTTACTCGAAAAGGAGGTGACGCCTCCCTTGTTGGTGATTATCTGTCCGTATGGAAGCTGCGGCAGCCAATGGACACAAAGCATCCTGTCGACAGAGAAGTTGTCTATGAGCCCCGCCTCTATCAGAAACTGAGCTCCGCCCTTGCCTTCCTCCGCCGGCTGAAATATAAAGACCACGGGATGGCTGAGCATATCTCTGTACTCCGACAGTATTTGGGCCGCGCCGAGAAGCGACGCCATGTGAGCGTCATGCCCCTGTACGTGGGATACCCTGTCATCGTAGGACATGAACGAAAAACCGGTATCCTCCCTCACCTCAGCGGCGTCTATCTCAGCGCGAAGCCCGAGCGCGCCGCCGGGAGCATCCCCGTTAAGCCGTCCTATTACGCACGTGGGGAGGCCAAAGCCCCTGAATACCTCCATGCCCGGCATCTCGGAGAGCAAGCCCTCTATCTTGCCCGCCGTTATACGCTCCTCCAAACCTATCTCCGGAAACTGATGAAAACTTCTTCGCCAGCTAACGATGTCCTGCGACATCTTATCGGCGGACGCGAGCAGCTTGACTCCAATATCAGCCGCGGAATCCAGATTCATCTCAGCCATTAGTCATCACCGTTCTTTAGCGGAACGACCGCCCCGGGTCGTCCGTTCAGGGGTTATATCGCTACCCTTTTAGGATCCTGACAATAGATCAGTCTCGCCCGGGATCCTATCGTTACCCTTCAGGTCCCTGACAATAATCAAGAATTCAGCCATCGCGCGAAAGTATCGGGAGTCCCCCAAGGCTCAATTCTCATCGATGTCGCCAGCATCTTGTGTTTCGCCCATCCATCCCGCCTGACGGGCTTGCTGTTCGGCGAATCGGACAGCTCCCAGCACTCGTCGCGCGCGGTTTCCTCTTCAACGCGCGTACCATTGAACGCCGCTGTGGAGGACGTATATCCATACACCCACTCCTGCGATCCGGATATGAGGGGATTGGCCTTTTTGCTCTTCGCCGTAAACTTTTTGTGAGAGCCAAGCGATACATTTGAGAAAGCGCATTCAAACCGGAACAGCCCCAGACCGTCCAACTCAACGCCGCTCGGCAGTTTGATCCTCTCACCGAACAAAGCCGCCGACGGCCCCTCGGCAAGAAGGAACGACATTCCGCCGGCCGCCTTGCTGAGCAATGCCTTCAGGTAACGGTTGCCGAGCAGTTTTTCGAGGGCGATGTGCGTGAGGCCGTACGGTACATACACGCCATGAATCGCGACGTTCTGTGAGATTCTGCCGTCGAGCGACACATCGACTATATTGCAGCCGAGAATTTTCATAAGCCGCTCGGTACCGTCGCCGCCAAGCGAGGTAATCGGGTTCTTTATCACCGCTATGTTTACCTTGCCCGCCTCATCTATCGGCTTGGCCAGAGCCGGCTGCCGCGCCATGTCGGGCGCGGAGAGCGACAGCGCG
>BOCB01000137.1 GCA_026002695.1 Synergistales bacterium | reverse complement strand
GCCGCCGCTGTCTGCGCCGATTGAGGCGCGTATGATGAGGACGCGCGTTCCTCGGCGGTCTGGATACGCGGTATTCTTATATGCGCTCCGTCGGCGGTAATTTCGGCGAGGTTCACAGCCTCTATGTCGGCGCGCGAGGAGAAGCCGCCCGCCGCCCAAAGCGCGTCGGCGACGCGCGAGCCGGCCGCTATCTCGTAGACGCCGGGGCGCGGAACCTCGCCTGTGATGTAGATCTTCCACGGCGCGGCATTATCCCATGTATCGGGCTTGGTTTCGCCCTCATCGGCAAACTCGTCGGGAGCGACCGTCGTTTCGCGCGCCGTCCCGCCGGCGTGACCGCGCCCCTGTGTCAGCAGGACCGACGAGAGGGCTATTATCAAGCAAGCCGCTCCAATCGCCATGAAGAGATATTTTCTTTTGGCGTCGTCAAGTTTATCCCGGAAGTTCATATAAGTTCGCCCTCCAAACACCACGCGCTCGATCCGGTTATCCTCACGCTGCGCAGCGTCCCCGTCATACCGGCGGGCGCGCTCACCAACACAACCTTGTCCGAGACGGTTCTCCCCTGAAGAAGCCCCTCGCCCTTCGGCGCGGCTTCGTCGAGCAGAACCTCGAACGTCTCGCCCACGAGCGGCGCGTTTATCCCGGCGGATATGCGGGCCTGTATCGCGTTCACGGCGGCGAGTCTGCGCGCCCTGTCGCGCTTGGGTACTTGATCGCTTCTTGCGGCCGCCGGAGTTCCATCGCGCGGCGAATATGCCGCAGTGTGGACGAGGTCGAAGCGAACGCGCTCCAACAGCGACACTGACTCGCCGAACTCCTCCTCGCTCTCGCCGGGGAAGCCGACTATCAGGTCGGTAGTGAGGCCGACGTCCGGAAGCGCGGCCCTTATCCTTCCGATCGCGGCGAGATACTCGTCGCGCCGGTACTTCCTGTTCATCTCGCGCAGAACTTTGTCGCTCCCCGACTGCACCGGCAGGTTTATGCTCGGGCAGACGTTTTTCCCCGACGCCATTACGTCTAAGATGTCGTCCGTAAAATCAACGGGGTGCGACGTCGTGAAGCGCAGGCGCTTCAACCCCTCTATCTCCGACACGTCGGCCAGCAGGCGCGCGAAGCGGTATCCCGACAGCTTGGGGTCCCGCGCGAAGTCCGCTCCGTATGAGTTGACGTTCTGCCCTATCAGCGTTATCTCGCCGGCTCCCCGCGCGACGAGCCGGCGAGCCTCCTCCAGCACGGAGCCGGGGGCTCGCGATCCGAAGCGCCCCCTTACGTAAGGCACTATGCAATACGAGCAGAACTGGTCGCATCCGTGCGATATGGTTATATACGCCTTGTGGGCGTTCTCCCGCGTCTCCGGGACGCACGCGAGGTCGGTCAGCTCCGTCGGACTCTCGTCGAGCAGCAGAACCGCGCCGCCGCCCTTCCTTGAAGCGGCTATCGCCTCCGGCACCGCCCCGAGGCTCCTCGGCCCCGCGACGACGCGCACCCACGGGAAACGCCTCGTTAAGCCCTCGCCCGTTCTTTGCGCCATGCACCCGACGACTGCGAACGCGGGGCGTTTATTACTCTCCCACTGCTGACGGAACCGCCCAAGCTCGCTTATGACCTTCTGTTCCGCCTTGTCCCTTATGCTGCACGTTACGAAGATGGCAAAGTCCGCCCCGTCAATCTCCTCCGCCTCGCTCCAGCCCATACCGTTCATCGCGGCGCGAAGCCTGTCGCCGTCGTAGACGTTCATCTGGCAGCCGTATACCTTGATATAAAAAGTTCCCTCGCTCATCCGACGGCCACCCTTCTGCGTCTAACATGTAAACCGCGGGGCAACGCCCCGCTCCCCGCAAAGCGGGGAGCGCCACCCTTGACCCCGGTTTGAAAATCAAAACACCATTAAATCCGTGATTTATGCTATCATAAATATTATTATATAGGAGATGGTAAAAATACGGATTTCATATGTAAAACTATTATTTGCGTTCTTGATATTCGCGGCGGCGTTCGCCTCGCGCTTCTCCGAGGCGGCGGGGTTGTCCCCGCCGGACGGCTGGATTGGCGGGGAGACCTTGTCCGCGCCGCTCGACACCGTGTCGGGGAATCAGGGCCGCTGGAGCGAGGCGCGCTATGTGACGGACGGCGGCCTGCCGATAC
>BOCB01000136.1 GCA_026002695.1 Synergistales bacterium | reverse complement strand
CTGGGGCTTTCCATTACCAAACGCCTCGTGGAAATGATGGACGGGTCGATAAAATTCGCCAGCAAATACGGCGAGGGCACGACTTTTTTGGTCAGGCTGCCGCTCGTCGAGGGAAACGCCTCCCGCGTCACGCGGGCGGACGCCCTGAAGCGCGTATGGGTTTCCCCTCTCGCCAAGGTTTTGGTCGTAGACGACAACTCCATAAACCTGACCGTGGCGCTCGGTTTCCTGGCGAGACATAACATACAGGCGGAGACCGCGCTCGACGGGCTGACCGCGATTGAAATGGCGCGCGAAAAGGAATACGACCTCGTTTTCATGGATCATATGATGCCGGGAATCGACGGCATCGAAACCGTGCGCCGCATACGCGCGCTTGACGGGGAATATTACCGGAAACTGCCGATAGTCGCGCTTTCGGCGAACGCCGTATCGGGAGCCCGCGAGGCTTTTATCGAAGGCGGGATGAACGATTTCATCTCAAAACCGATCCGGGGCGCCGAATTGAACGAGACGCTGATCAGATGGCTGCCCGAGGAGCTCCTCCTGGACGACGCTCCCGACTCGCCGGAGGACGAAAATAACGACGAGTCTGAATTTGACGAACTGCTCGCGCGGCTTGCCGAAATCGAGGATTTGAACGCGGATGAGGGGCTCTCCCACACGGCTGAGGACAAGGCCGTTTACGTCAGCATACTCTCTCAGTTCTGCAAGGACCTGGACAAGGACATATCCGCCGTCCTCGGCTTCAAAGCGGAGGGAAACTGGCACGACTACGCCATACGGGTACACGCGATGAAGGGAGTTTTTGCCAACATCGGAAACCACGCCTTATTCGAGAGGGCTTTGGGATTGGAAAAAGCCGCCAGGGCCGGAGAAATTCAAAAGTGCTTGGAGGAAACCGGGGATTTCTGCGGCGAGATGGAAAATTTCCGCGCGCGCCTGCTGCGAACCTCGCTTATGGATATGGGGAAAGAACGCGCCCCGAGGGCGGAAATATCCGGGGAAGCGCTTGCCGAAAAACTGAAGCGCATGTCGGAGTTCTGCCTCTATTGCGATACCGAAAGCGCCAACATGGCGGCCGCCGAGCTGAGAACCGTAACCTTCGGCGAGACGGCCGACGCTCTCCTCGACAAAATATGCGAAGCCGCGGAGTCCTTTGACTACGATGAAGCGATGGCTCATTGCGAAGAACTGACCGCCTGTCTGAAAAGCTGACCGGGCGGCCGGAGCGGCGTCAATCGGAAAGATTGAAAAAAGCAAATTGTCCTTGTATACTTACGGTAAGATTTTTGTAATTTACTTAATTTCTCCACAGTGGAGGTATTGGACATGGCTCACCAAGAAGCATCCGATTATCCGGCGCCGCCGGAGTACGGCGAGTTTAAGAAGAAGATGGAGAAGCTCACGGGCATAGATCTCAACGCTTACAAGTATCAGATTCACCGCCGCACCCATATGCTCATGCAGCGCTGGGGCATGAAGACCTACGAGGAGTATTACAGGACCATAGAGACGCGCCCCGAAAAGCTGCGCGAGTTCCTTGACTATCTCACCATCAACGTTACGGAGTTCTTCCGCAACGCGAGCAAGTGGTGGGAAATACGCGACACGATAATACCGGGTATGTACAAGGAGCTCGGACATCAGCGTCTGCGTTTATGGAGCGCCGGCTGCTCCACCGGCGAGGAGCCGTACTCGCTCGCCATACTCGCCATAGAGACGAAGATCTCCACGCCTCAGCCGGTGCTCGCCGCCGACATAGACACCGGCGTCATCGCCAAGGCTCAGGAGGGGATATACAGGACACAGCAGATAGCGAGCGCTCCGAAGGAGTGGGTGCCGCGCTACTTCACCGCCTTGGGCAACGACACGGTACAGGTGAAAAAAGAGGTCAAGGACAAGGTCAAATTCAAGCACATGAACCTCATCAAGGACAAGTTCGACTCCGGTATTGACATCATACTCTGCCGCAACGTCGTCATATACTTCGGGCAGGAGACCAAGAACACTTTGTACAGGAAATTCCTGGAGGCGCTGCGCCCCGGCGGCTACTTGGTAACGGGCGCGACGGAGCAAATATTCAACCATCGGGAGATAGGTTTCGAATCAGCCGGTTCGTTCCTGTACAGGAGACCTAAATAGGGTTGCGTCGTACCCTTCAGGCT
>BOCB01000135.1 GCA_026002695.1 Synergistales bacterium | reverse complement strand
TCTCCGGTTTC
Organism: Synergistales bacterium; assembly: GCA_026002695.1. Lineage (GTDB taxonomy): Bacteria > Synergistota > Synergistia > Synergistales > Synergistaceae > BOCB01. The sequence continues at coordinate 2,163 of BOCB01000135.1, read as the reverse complement.
GACATGCGCTCAGACAACTTAGATGAATTACTGCGCAGCGATAACTTCGTCTCGTTCAAGCAGGGGGACATCTTCGACAAGGAGTACCGGGCCTATATAAAAAAACAAATCAAGTGGTGCGACGTAGCGCTGCCTCTGGCCGGTATAGCGAAGCCGGCCTACTATCTTAAAAAGCCGCTCTGGACGTTCGAGCTCGACTTCGAGCAGAATCTGAAGATCGTCCGCGCGTGCGTGGATCTCGGCAAGAGGTTAATTTTCCCCTCGACGTCCGAGGTGTACGGCATGAATGACGGGGGCGAGCTGTTGGAGGACACGAGTCCGCTCACCGTCGGCCCTGTGTCGAAAACGCGCTGGATATACAGCTGCAGCAAGCAGATGATGGACAGGATAATATTTGCCTACGGGCAGGAGCGGGACTTGCGGTTTTCGATATTCCGCCCGTTCAACTGGACGGGGCCGCGTCTCGACACGTTCGAGGACGCGAAAGAGGGAACCGCCCGCGTCGTAACCCAGATGATATACGACATACTCAATAGGGGAGGCGTGACGCTCGTCGGCGGAGGATCGCACAGGCGCAGCTTCACATGGATAGGCGACGCGACAGACGCGCTCCTCAGAGTAATAGCCAATGACAGCGGCCGCGCCGACGGCGAAATATTCAACATCGGAAACCCGGCCAATAACTGCTCGATAAAAGAGCTTGCCGAAACGCTGATTGACGAGATGAAGCGCATACCGGCATTCTCGGAGAGAGCCTCCCGCGCGGTGCTGAAGGATATGTCGGCGGGCGATTTCTACGGCAGCGCATACGACGACATGAGGGACCGCGTCCCAAGCGTCAGTAAGATAGAGCACACGCTGGGATGGAGTCCCTCCACGCCCACAAAGGACATTCTGCGCATGACCGCCGAGTATTACGCGCACAGCGGCGCGTTGTAACAATAATGATACAGCTCGGCATAAAAGTGGATGTCGATACGCTGAAGGGTTACACGGAGGGCGTGCCGCGCCTTTTGGATTTGTTCGGGAAGTACGGCAAGCGCGTATCCGTATTCTTTTCATTCGGGCCTGATAACTCCGGCAAGGCGATACGCCGCGTTTTCCGAAAGGGCTTCCTCTCCAAGATGATGAGAACTAAGGCTCCCTCCACCTATGGATTTAAGACGCTCCTTTACGGCACGCTCCTGCCCGCGCCGATGATAGTGCCGTCCGCTCCGGATATATTCAAGCGCGCCGTAGACGAAGGACACGACTGCGGGGTGCACTCGTGGGATCATGTCTTTGTGCAGGATAAATTATACAAGCTCACCAAGGAGCAATTTGAGGAACAGTACGACAGAGCGGCTGAATTATTCGATAAGCTCTCCGGCAAGTTCCCCCGCTCCTACGCCGCGCCGGGCTGGCAGGTATCGAAGGCGAGCCTCTCGGTAATAGACGAGCGAGGGCTTAAATACGCGAGCGACTCAAGAGGGACGAGCCCGTTCCTTCCTGTCGTGGATGGCGAGGAATTCAGGACTTTGCAGATACCGACAACACTTCCGACTATGGACGAGATAATAGGGCTGCCGTTCGTGGACGACAACACCATGATCGAGATGTGGGTAAGGGGCATGTCGAACGAATGGAATGTACTGACCATACACGCCGAGATGGAGGGCATGTCGAAGCTGAACGTCTTGGAAAAACTGCTGCAAAGCTGCGAATCCGAGGAAGTGGACATAATCGCGCTGGACGACATAGCCGCCGCCGCAAAAGCGAAAAGATGCGAGGTAAAATCAGGCGAAATCCCCGGACGCGCCGGCACACTGGCGGTGCAAGCCGATGGCTTAGTGGCGTTGTGATATTAAGTAAGCGCTGATTAATCAGCCAAAATGGAATTTAGCCGTTTTGAAACGATGTAGAGCCGGTCAGGTTTTTTTATCGTTACCCTTCAGGCTCCTAACAATAAATCAGCATTTACCTGGGCGGGATTCGCTATCTTGAGTTCGCTGTTTCGCAGCTCGTTCCGCTCGCCGAACAGCAGATTGCCAAAGAAACGGTTTAGGTATTCCTGTGTTTCAGTTACACCCTGCTGAATGTTGGTGTAATTTGCCCGAACGAGCGCGTTGCGGAAGTAGCGCGAGTGTTTCTCAAAAGTGTCATTCGTCACGTCATAGCCGAACG
>BOCB01000134.1 GCA_026002695.1 Synergistales bacterium | reverse complement strand
CAGCCGCCTTGGAATCAAAAAAACTATTTATCATTAGGAGCCTGCTCGTCCCCGCGCGCCCAACCCGGCGATTTAATACGAGCCTCCCTTGCTCCATACAGCCGCTCCGGCGACAGCGATACCGGCCTTCAGCAATGAGTCCGAGCAAGCCATAACAGTGCTCCCGCTCGTAAATACGTCGTCAATGACAAAAGCTCTGCCGGGTACGCGCGAACGGACACTTACAATCCCCTTCGGCAGATATCTCGCGGAAGACTCTTTCGCGGCCTGACGTCCGACGGAGGCTCTCCATTCAAGCACGCGCCTCACCTCGATATTCCACACCCTGCCCGCGCCGCGCGCTATCAGTTCCGCTTGATTATATTCCCTTTCACTGCTTTTATGCAAGGGAACCGGAACTAAAAAATCCGCGTCAGGCTTGCCGAACCTCCCGGCTAAGACTTCTCCCATCATAATCGCCGCTCTGCGAGCCTCTCGGTATTTCATTGCGTGTATGAGTTCCCTGTTCATCGCGTTGTAAGATGTTGCCGCCAAACAGACGGCTCCCCGCGGATGTTCCGCGCACGGCGCTTCTGCTCCGCAGCTCATACAAAACGGAGGAGGCGCTTCGACCAAAGCCTCTATACATTCGCGGCATACCGCCCTGCCTAATCTCCCGCATACCGGGCATACGGAAGGCCAGACGGCGTGGAGCAAAAGCTCTAACATTTTCGCGGGGGCGACCCTTGCGGCCGCCCGTTCATTAAGCCGTTTTTTACGCCACGGCTTCCGCGTCTTTGCGTATGATCTGCGCTCTGTCGGTCTCCTCCCACTTTGGCAGCGGGGTTAAGTCAGTCCTGCCAATGTGTCCGTAGGCCGCTATCCTGCGGAACTGCGGCTTGCGGAGCTCCAGATCCCTGATGATTGCGGCCGGGCGGAAGTCGAATCTCCGGCGTATGATCTCGGTTATCAAATGGTCGGGTATGATGCCTGTGCCGTATGTATCTGTCATTATCGATACAGGGTGCGCCACGCCTATGGCATAGGCTACTTGTATCAGGCACCTTTTCGCGATTCCGGCCGCCACTATGTTCTTCGCGGCGTAACGTGTCATATACGCGGCTGAACGATCCACCTTAGTCGGGTCCTTACCGGAGAAAGAGCCTCCGCCGTGAGGAACCACGCCTCCGTATGTGTCGACTATTATCTTGCGGCCGGTGAGTCCGGAGTCGGCCTGCGGACCTCCCATGACGAAACGGCCCGTCGGGTTGACGAGTATCTTGGGCTTGCCGTCGATCAGTTCCGGCGGCAGTATCGGCGTTATGACGTGCTCTGTTATCTCCGTGGCTATCTGTGTCTCGTCAACGGCAGGGTGGTGCTGCGAGCTGACTACCACGGTGTTCACGCGAATGGGTTTATTCCCCTCGTACTCAAGAGTAACCTGCGTTTTTCCGTCCGGGCGCAGATAGGGCAGAGTGAGGTCTTTGCGCATCTTGGCCAGGCGGCGCGCCAGCTTGTGCGCGAGCGCGATGGGCATGGGCATCAGCTCCTCGGTCTCGTCACACGCGTACCCTATCATTAAGCCCTGGTCGCCGGCGCCTATGCTGTCGATGTCTGATTCGCTCATATCGTTCTCGCGCGCTTCGAGCGCCTTGTCGACGCCGCGCGCTATATCGGGCGACTGCTCGTCTATGGCCGTAATCACGGCACACGTCTCCGCGTCGAAGCCATATTTCGCCCTCGCGCACCACCAACGCCACCAACGTCTTCGGGTTCCTTCCAACGGCTTTTTCGAAGTCCGTAGCGCTCTTTATCGTTCTGCGGTTCACTTCGAGTATCTGGTCGCCCTGCATCAGGCCGAGTCCGGACGCTATGGAGCCGTTCTCCACCGAGACCACGACCACGCCCTCGCGCGAGGCGAGTTTGTAGCGGGACGCGAGTTCCTCCGATATGTTGCTCACCGTCGCGCCTATGAGCGTGATGCGGTCGACCACGGCCTTCTTCTTTTCGTCGGGCGCGCTCTTAGGCGCGGCCTTCGATACATCGCTGCCCGGAATCTCGGCGAGTTTCAGGGTGAGCTTTTGTTTGCGCCCGTCCCTGTAGAAATCTATTTCGGCGCTCTGGCCCATCATTTTGTTCCTTACGGCGAGCACCACGTCCTGGCTCGACTTCATCGGCTTGCCGTCGACCGCGACGA
>BOCB01000133.1 GCA_026002695.1 Synergistales bacterium | reverse complement strand
TAGGTAAGAATGAGGAACGCCGGAAGTTCAACTTTCTCCGCAAATCTGTTGAGCTTCTGAACGAGCGAGGTTGGAGCGCAGAGGACAAGCGAGACCTTCTGCTCTTCACTACAACCATAGTCAATATAAAGGATGAGGAGCTCTTGACGGAATATAAGGAAATTCTGCGGCAATATGCTAAGGAGGGAAAAGCTATGTACATATCGTTGCTCACCAAAGACGAGGCCACCGAGGCTGAACAGCGCGGCATGAAACAGGGCATGGAGCAGGGCATGGAGCAAGGCAAACTTGAACTTGCCAGAAATCTGTTGGCTAACGGAGTGCCGCTGGACCTCATAGCCAAGAGTTCCGGGTTGCCTACTGAAAAAATCCAAGCCTTGGCAAATTAACCTCACGCTCTTCGCAAGACGAAGGAGCCTCCCCTGTACGCCGGTGACGGATACAGGGGATTTTCTTATATTCAGCTCCAAAATTATTGAGTATGGCACACGCTATACGGGAACGGAAAGACGGCATCTTGTTGGACGAAAATACCCACTTTCTTGCCGGGGCGTACCGTAATCGTCGGCTGGATGTCGCTCGCCTTATTCATGAGACGAGTACCCATTTCGAGGATAGAACGAGCTGTGCTCTCGGCGGCCACGTCGCTTGGGCTTTTATTGTCGCTGTTCTGTTGGCTGTCCTTGTCATATATCATCTCGGCTCCGGCTATGAAAACCGAGGCAAAGAGCGCCGCGCCGAGCATTTTGCCGAGGTGCTCGTTCACCCTGCCCGAAATACCGGAGTAACCCGCTTGGTCAATGCCGGGGCTTCCCGCTATGTTGAGCGACGTGCCGTTCGGGAGAACAAGCCTGTTCCAGAGGAGCAGAACACGCCGCTGCCCGTAGCTCACCTCGCTGTCGTAGACGCCTATAATCTTCGTTCCCTTCGGTATAAGAACATGCTTACCCGTTGCTGTATCCCAGACATTTTCCGAGACCTGAGCGAGCACGTTGCTGGGGAGGTCTGAGTTTATGCCGGAAACCATCAGTCCGGGGATTACCGTCCCCGCCTTCAGCTCATAGGGAAATTGCTGAGGCAGAGGGACATTTTGCGAATAATCCTGCGGTATGAATGCCGACCCGCCGGTATCCCCGCGAAGAAACTCATGCTTTTTCACCTGCCCGTTCGGGTCAGGCTGTCCCTGTGCTTGCCCCTGTGCAAGCGCGGCCGTAGCGCCGCTATCGAGTACGCGCCCATTATTATCCACGCGCATGACAGGAGCAGTTATAGGCTCCTGCTTAATCTCGTTCATCTCAAAACCCTCGGCAATGGGTTTAGCGGTAAGAGCTTGTACCTTCATAGTCCGCAACTGTCCTGCCGCCTGAGCGTCATCCTGATTGGACTGATACGGCAAACGGGAACGTGCCTGCACAACTCTCGCTTCCGGCTCTTTAACAGGAGATACGACGGCAGCATTTGACGGAGCGGAAACAACAGGGCGGCTTGCCCTGTCGTTCCGTATGGACGCCGCGAGAATGGCAAAATCAGCCTCTTGGGGAGCGCGAAGCGATTTCTCCTGCGTCCTGTATGACGTTCGGAACGCCAAAGTGCGCCTGTGAGGCTATTAGCGCTATCAGCACGAAGAGACCGGCTATGCTGTAAGCGATAATTAGTTGAAATATCCGCCATGAGCGGCTTTATAAGCACATGGAGCTGTTCGTTATCATTGCTCCCTGAACGGCCGGGGACAAACGTCCGGCGCACCGCGTCTCCGGGATGTACGCCGGTTATCTTCTCTCCGGGCTGGAGTATCACATCCGTAACGTACATCGGACGGCAGACTATTTTGGGGGTATAGCTCGAATAAACTATCACGACCGAACCGGCAGCGCCGCTTGAAGGGGGAACAGCTCCCTTCGCCTCGCTGAACTCCTTTACGAGTTCGAGAGCCTTGCTGTCAATGTCGCGCACAGTCAAATCCTCTACGATGTTCGTCCACCGGCGCGCCCGCTTTTCGTCCTCGTACTGACGCGCGGTTATCTCCCGCGCGTTGGACGTTGGAGGCTGGTTATTGAAGCTCTCCTAGGCGTCTACCAGTTCATCATCTTTTGGAGCTACAACCTCATTACCCGCTCCATAAACAGGAGCCTCCGCGAGCTGCTTTGAGTATTTCGCCGGGTCATTCAGCTCGGTCTGAATATCGCCGTCCGTGCCGGAGGTGAGGATAATATC
>BOCB01000132.1 GCA_026002695.1 Synergistales bacterium | reverse complement strand
TGAATCTGCTGGGCATCACGAAAATCAAGACAAGCAACCAGATACCGGCGATATTGTTCGCGGCAGTACTGGGCGCGGCGCTGTGATGAAGACCGATTTATTATCAGGAGCTATAATTACATCAGGGCGGTGATAACTGATGGACAGCGCGGCAAGAAAATTCGACGAGCGCTACACATACGGAGACTACAAAACGTGGGACGACGACACGAGATGGGAATTGATCGACGGCGAGGCCTTCTGCATGACGGCGCCAAACAGCTACCATCAACTGTTGCTGGGCGCCTTGCATAGGGAGTTGGCTATTCATTTCAAGGGCAAGAAGTGCAAGGTTTGTATCGCTCCCTTTGATGTTCTGTTGCCGGGCAGCGATGAGACCGAGGACGATATAGTCAATGTCGTTCAGCCGGACATGATGATAGTATGCGACAGATCGAAGATACGCCCCCGTAATATAATCGGCGCTCCTGACGTCGTATTCGAGATACTGTCGCCGTCAACATCAAAGCGCGACTTGAGCGTCAAGCTCGAACTCTACGAGCGCTCCGGCGTGCGTGAGTATTTCGTCGTCGATCCTTACGGGGAATCGGTAACGGCCTTCGGCGAAAACAGCGATGGGCGCTTCTCAAAAAAAACGGTTTACAGCGCCTCGGACGTCCTTAAATTCGATACATTTGCGGAACTCGAAATACCGCTCGCCCCAATCTTTGAGGAACTCTCGCCGTTCGGCGGGGAATAATTGAAGGGCAAACGCCGCCCGGTTTTATACTCCGTAAACAAGCGTGAGCGCCCCGAAGGGGGGCGCTCACGCGTTTAGCGCGGGGCGTAAACGATCGGCACATTCGGGCGCTCGTTATTTTTTGCCGAGCACAGGCATGAGGGCGTAAACTCCGGCTCCTATCGTAGTCAGGTTGTGGATGAGCGCGGATTTGCCGGGGGATATGAATCCGCCGATTCCCAGCGCGAGCAGCAGCGAATTGGCGCCTACGATAAGCGCGTAGTTGCGGTAGATTTTTCTCATTGCGCCCATGCCGAGGGCTCTCGCGTCGAGGAGAGCGGCCAGATTGTTTTCGGTGAGCAGCACGTCCGCAGTCTCCTGAGCTATATCGGCGCTGTCGCGGAGCGCGACGCCGACGGAAGCGGCCGACAGGGCGGGTGTGTCGTTAATGCCGTCGCCGACCATGACGACTATCTTGCCGTCCTCTTTCATGCGTTTAACGGCGTCCGTCTTGTCCTCAGGCAGGAGCTGCGAGTAAACCTCAGTGATACCCGCCCGGCTCGCGATGTGTTTCGCGATTCGCGGGTTGTCGCCGGTCAGTATGGCTATATGTTTTATTCCGGCTTTACGCAAACGCCCCGCTATATCAACGGCTTCCTTCCGCATGGGATCCTCTATGCACAGTATGCCGGCAAGGCTCCGCCCTATTGCCAAAAACAGAACGGAATAGCTCTCCATCGCCTCGCGGACTATTGCCCGCTGCTCGTCGGAGCAGACTATGCCCTCGTCCTCGAGCACGAAGTGCGCGCTGCCGAGCAGCACTTTATCGTCCGGCAGACCGTCTGCCGAAATGTAGGTTACGATTCCGTGCGCGACGGTGTATTCGACCGTGGAGTGGAGCTCATTGTGCTGAAGCCCCTCCAGCTCAGCCTGTTTCACGACCGCCCGCGCGATCGAGTGGGGAAAATGCTCCTCGAGGCACGCGGCTACGCGCAGTACCTCGTCCCTCGCATAGCCCTCGAACGGTATGACCTTAGCGACGCTCGGAGCGGAGACGGTCAGCGTCCCCGTCTTGTCGAAAACCACTGTATCAGCCTCGGCGAGCAGCTCCAAAAATTTACCGCCCTTCACCACAATGCCGCGCCGCGCGCCTTCGCGCATCGCGGATAGGATTGTCAGCGGCGTCGCGAGCTTGAGCGCGCAGGAGTAGTCGACTAACAGAGCCGACATCGCGCGCGCAATATCACGCGTCAATAAATACGTGCCGCCCGCGAGGAGGAAGCTGTAGGGTACGATGACGTCGGCCATCTTCTCCGCGCGGTTCTGGACAACGGCCTTCAGCGCCTCAGACTCGCCGATCATCTCCACGATTTTGTGTATCCTTGTTCCGCCGCCGAACGCCGTGACGCTCACAACGAGCTCCCCCGCTTCAATGACGGTTCCGGCGTAGACCGACATACCCGGCGTCCGGTGAACCGGCTCGGACTCGCCGGTCATGGAGGACTGGTTCACCATCGCGTCTCCCTCGCGGATAACCCCGTCCACCGGAATGACGCTGCCCGCCCGTA
>BOCB01000131.1 GCA_026002695.1 Synergistales bacterium | reverse complement strand
GCCTGTTTCTATGGTCTTTGACCGACTTCCGAGGCTTGTGCGCGACCTCTCCCGCCAGATGTCGAAAGACATTCAGCTTCTCGTGGAGGGCGCCGAGACGGAACTCGACAGAACAGTTATAGACGAGATAGGCGACCCGATGGTTCACCTCCTCCGTAACTCGCTCGATCACGGCATTGAGGGTCCTGATGAGAGAGAGGCGCAAGGGAAGCCCCGTCAAGGTACGATTACGGTAGCAGCGTATCAGGAGGGCAACGGGGTCATTATAGAAGTGCGCGACGACGGTGCCGGAGTAAATCCTGAAAAAGTTAAGCAGAAGGCTCTCGAAAGGGGGCTTATCACTCCTGAGCAAGCGGCAAATCTTACGGAGAATGAGGCCGCTCAGCTCGTAATGCTGCCCGGTTTCAGCACTGCCGATAAGGTAACCGACCTCTCAGGCCGCGGTGTCGGCACTGACGCCGTAAAGAGCAAAGTTGAGGCGCTCGGCGGACAGTTCAACATATACTCCAAGTTCGGGGAGGGTACGCGTGTCATCATACGCTTGCCGCTGACGCTTGCCATAGTGTTGGCGCTCCTGATAAGGGTGGGGGACGAGACCTACGCGATATCGCTCGAAAATGTCGAGGAGACGCTGCTGGTACACAAGAAGGACATAAAATATGTCCACGGCACGCCTGTAACGACTGTAAGAGGCGAGATACTGCCCCTGTCCGACCTGTCGGCGATAATCGGCACTCCGGGTGAGCGCCCGGAGAATGAGGAAAACCCTGTAGTGGTGGTTAGAGTCGGACGCGAAAGAGCGCGCGTGGGATTCTTAGTCGATGCCTTTGTGGGGCAGCAGGAAATAGTCATAAAACCACTAGGCAAACTTTTGCTGAAGGTAAGGGGAATAGCCGGGGCCACTATACTTGGTGACGGCAACGTTGCTCTGATATTGGACGCGTCGTCGCTGTAAGGCGTATCTAAAAAAGAACCATAAGAGACCCCGAGAAAGGTCGTGAGAGCCATGGAACATGATTTTACCACTGTCCATATGGACGCTATCAAGGAAATTGGCAATATAGGGACGGGTAACGCCGCTACCGCGCTCTCCAAACTCCTTGGGCGGATGGTGGATATGGATGTTCCAGTAGCCGACCTTGTTCCTATATATGAGGTGGCCGCACACTACGGCTCACCGGAAATGCCGGTGTGCGCTGTACTCGTCAGGACGGAGGAGAATTTCTCTTGCAGCCTTTTGTTTATGATAGAGGAGCATAAGGCCGATATGCTCGCTGATCTCATAATACCTATGGACATGTCCGGCATGGACGAGGATACCCAGCTTCAAATCCGCAACAGCGCTCTTTCCGAGCAGGGTAATATAATCCTCGGAGCGTTCCTGAATGCGATCGCCATGATAACAGGATGGGTGCTGCCTACAACAACTCCGGCTGTGGCGAGGGATATGCTTGGTTCCATAATGGATCTTGTAGCGTCGATGTTCGGCGTAATGGGTGATTCAGCCATGCTGGTCAAGACGAATCTCCACGTTATAGATCTTGATGAGGATCTTGGCGGCACGGTAATAATGATACCGGATCCGGGTTCATTAAAGACTCTTCTCTCCAAATTGGGGGTGCTTTGATTGACACAACCTGTACACGTTGGCATGGCTGATATGGTGGTCTCAAAACATCCCGCGAATTTAATAACGCTGGGCCTTGGTTCCTGTATAGGGCTCGTGATATTCGACCAGACCTCCAAAACAGCCGGTATGGTGCATATAATGCTCCCCGACAGCAGAGAGGCAAAGGACTTACCCAAACCGGGTAAATTCGCTGACACGGCTGTGCCGCTTCTCTTGGAGGAACTGGCTAAGTTAGGCGCTAACAAGTCCCAGCTGCGGGCGAAGATGGCCGGCGGAGCTCAGATGTTCTCGATGCCGGGCAAGGAGAGCGCCATCTTCTCAGTCGGCAACCGCAATATCGAGGCAACGAAGAAGATGCTGGCCGCCGCCGGGATACGTATAGTGGCCGAGGATACGGGAGGCAACAAAGGACGCAGCGTTGAGTTCAGCACGGATACTTTGAAATTTATGGTAAAGACGCTGGGGTCCGGAACCAAGGAGCTGTAGTTTGCGGCTCGCGCGGCTGATTTAAGGAAACGCCGGCAAACGGCGTTTCCTTAAGGTATATAATTCAAGGAAGTGCTGATTAAATCTTCAAAACGGAATATAGTCGTTTTGAGCTGCGGGGCCATTCGGGTTTTTCGTTTTAGGCTCCTGATAATAAATCAGCAGTAGGCTGAAAGGGGGGAGGGATGGTTGGTGGAGATGGAGACAGACGCTCTGTGGGA
>BOCB01000130.1 GCA_026002695.1 Synergistales bacterium | reverse complement strand
AATTGCCGCCGGCTTGGCTGAAATATTTGGCAAATTATACACCGGAATGTCATCATTTTTTGACAGACCGCCGCGCTCAAATCAGCGTTGCCTTTGGAGGTGAGCTTGAAAAATGGGGAAACTCAAACTTGAGTGAGTTGCGCTGGGAAAGTAATAGTGTATTGCCCGGCAACCGCCCCGCCATCGAGCCCTGTAGTCAGTATATGGCTACAACCTCCTCCGCTGTCATAAGCCGACGCTCCATCGTTCATGAATACCTGTGTATGCGTCATTTCCAGCTCTCTTTGAGAGTATCTCCACCCGGATATCGCCTCGGTTCGGGAACTGACAGTATACACATTGCTCTTCTGCGCCTGCCCGACGCCGGGTTCCGCCGTTATTTCAACCCTGTAATTCCCCTCCGCCGATACCTTTTGTCCGAATTGGTCGACTTCTTCAAGACCACCTCGTACCATGACTTCCGTCGACAGCTCAGAGGACGACCACAGCGCGGACGCGCTGCCGTCAAGCAGTTGTTTTCTGTTGAACTGCGTCGTCGTCGATATGCGGTTTATCTCGGCCTTTAACTGATCGACTTCGAGCTGTACGTATGATCTGTCCTCCGCCGTCAGCGTGTCGTTCGCGGCCTGAACAGCCAGCTCGCGCATCCTCTGAAGTATGGAGTGGACCTCGCCGAGAGCGCCCTCGGCAGTCTGAATCATGCTGATGCCGTCTTGGGCGTTACGCGCTGCCTGATCCAACCCGCGAAACTGCGCGCGCATCTTCTCGGATATGGCGAGTCCCGCCGCGTCATCGGCCGCGGAGTTTATCCGCAGACCAGTGGAGAGCTTCTGAATTGACTTCTGAAGGTTGGAGTTGACCGCAGTTAACGCGTTATATGATTGAAGCGCCGGCACATTGGTATTGATCCTCATGAGAGAATACCTCTAACGCGCCACAACACAAGCGGACACTTGGGGACAAGACAAGACAAGACAAGACAAGACAGCTGCTTATCATTTACAACACCTCCATGTGTATTATCGGCGGGATCTTCCTTGATCCTTAACCCAATTACCAAACATCAGCACAAAACATACAACTTACTTTCTATAAATAAATATAACACACGAAAGAAGTGCTGTCAACTTGCTGTCAACTTTTTGTTTGATTTGAGTTTCCCAAGAGCTTGCCCGAATTGTGAAGGCTCTTGATGTGCAGGAAAATGTTTTGCTTAAACTTAAATATAATGGTTTTCGTGCCATGAGAGCAACAAAACGTTCGGCGTCAACAAGACCGAGATGTTCATTCAATATTTTCATGCCTTCAATTTTCACAATACCGAAAAGGGGCGGAGCTTCCCCCGCCCCTGCCGGACCTCACAGACTGATTACGACGGAGCCTGTCATTACAAGGGCGACCCCCGCGTTCTGCGCTTTGGTTAAATGTTCGCCGCACATGAAGCGCGCCATGAGTATCGTGAAGAGCGGGCTTGCCGCGCTTATGGGGGCGGCCACGGTCATCGGCAGTATGTTGGCGCACGCGGCGAACAATACGCCGCCGAACGCCAGCCCAAACGCGCCCGACGCCAGCAAGGCGAGCCACGCGGCGGGACTTATATTGCGCATCGGAGTCACTACGCCCGGAAACTTCCACATCTCAACGAACCTCACGCCCCAGATCAGCGCGAGGTAGACGACGCTGCGCCAGAAATACAGCTCCGTCGGCGAGAGCTGATCCCCCATATCCATCATCAGCTTGACAAGCGGCATGCTTATTCCCCAGCAGAACGCCGCGCCGAGCGACAGCACGGCGCCGGAAAGCATATCGGCTGCGCTCAGGCTCCCTCTTTTCGGCTTATTGCCTTTGTCCTTGTCCTTGCTTATGTGCGTTATAACCAATATGCCGGCTATTATCAGCGCCGTCCCTGACGCTACGGGGATCGTTACGCTCTCCTTCAGGACTATGATGGCCGTTACCGCGCTCACCAAAAGATACACGCTGCTCACCGACACGGCGATCGACGCCCCGATCTTGCGTATGGAGTAGATGTACAGCTGATCCCCGACAACCGACGACATGATCACGCTGAATATGAGCACGATCATCGGCATAAGGCCTATCTGCGGCCAGTCGAACCCGTTGGTGATTATAAGGCACAAGGACGCCGCGCCGAGGAAACCGAACGACCGCGCCGGGTTTACCTCGTTCATCCCTGCCCCCTTGTCCATAGCCTGCCTTATGAACACGGGAGACATAGCCCAGCATATCGCCGTTCCGAAAGCAAGCAGGATTCCGAATAAATAGACTAATATCGACAAAAGCAACACCTCTCCCCAAAACAAAACCGTGGGGGTATCGTCCCCCACACCAAATCATTTTTATTCACTCTTTCTAAACTCGCGGACACATGGTATATTATACATCTATGTGTGGA
>BOCB01000129.1 GCA_026002695.1 Synergistales bacterium | reverse complement strand
CATTAGGTAAATGCTGATTTATTGTTAGAAGCCTAAAGGGTAACGATAAAAAAACCTGACCGGCTCTACATCTCAAAACGGCGAAATCACATTTTGGCTAATTAATCAGCGCTTACCTTAGTTTCTTCATCAAATCAAAACGGGAATTCCTCCAGCGGCGCTATCTCCCCGCCGCCCTCCGTCGGCCTTATGCCCTCGGTGAGGCTCTGTTCGGAGACGGGCGTTATCGCGAAAGCCTTAGGCTCGGCGGGGCAGACTACGAGGCACGCTCCGCAGCCTATGCAGTACCGCTCGTCGAAAACAGGTATGGTTGGAAGTCCCCCGCCCTGCTCCTTCATGTAAACGGCCCTCGTCGGGCAGGACTCGGCGCACGCGCCGCACGATGTACCCTTAGTGACTACGACGCAGAGTTCTATCTTCAGATCCGACAAGGCCGTCCTCGTCCGGCGCTTGGTCTGAACGTCAAGCTCCCTTATCGCTCCCGCGGGGCATACTTTCCCGCACTCGACACAGCTGAACTGGCAGTAGGCGTCGTCATACGAGAGGAGGGGCAATACCCTGCCCGGCAGCGGCTTGATTATTTTCACGGGGCAAACGGCGGCGCAAGCCTGACAGCCGATGCAGCGCTGTATGTAACGTGAGAAGTTTCCCGCCCCCGGAGGCAGTATTGGAAAGCGCCCCCCGCTCACCGCGGAGTTTCCCCATAATCCGAAGAGAGTGCCCCCCCTGCCCGCGAGGTAAATCACCGCTCCGCCCGCTCCGTATGTGCATAGCGCCCCTTTTTTTAAGAACTCCCTCCTGCCGGAGGCCTTTGCGCGCCCGCCGCGCCCATAAGATATGCTCCCTTTCGGGCATGAGGCCGCGCAGGAAAAGCAGAGGACGCATCGTTCGTTATCAACGAGCTTTTCGGACGACGAGACGCAGTTCGCCGGGCAGCTGCGCCCGCATATGCCGCAGGAGACGCACTGCGTGTTTGAAGCGCTCGACGAGTCGAGCCCGATCTTAAACGGAGCGAAGCGCGACAGGACGCCGAGGGTTATCCCGACAGGGCAGCAGCCGCAGAAGAGCCTCCCCTTCACCGACGCCGCAAGTATCAGCGCGAGCGGCAAGACCAGCGCCGTGACGCGCGTCCCTTCAAAAAAATGGATAAGGGCGCTCATTCCCCGCCCGAAGTTCGACAGGGGGTCGAGCAGCGTGATAAGCGGCGGCAACGACATAACGACCCCCACGCCGACTATTGCCGGGATAATGTATCTTATCCCAAGCGGCTTGATATACGCCGACCTCATGCCGAACCGGCGCGAGGCGCGCCATATAAGTTCCTGTATCGTACCCAGAGGGCAGAGGAACGAACAAAATATTCTGCCGAAGAAAAACGTGATAAGGATAATAACAGCCGCGCCAATTCCGAAGGACGAGACTTGGGTCGGCAAAAGCCATGACAGGAGCCCGCTCTTCGGAGCGCAATACGCCGCGGCAAACAAAACAAGAAACGCGCAGGCGGCAAACAGCCGCGCGTTCCTGACGGATTTACCCTTTGGCATTTACAGGTTACGCCGTTATTCTGTCGATCTTCAGCTTTGACAGGTTCATCTGTCCGAAGCCGGCCTGAGCGGCGAGCCTTATGTGCCCTATGTCCTCCGGCTTGCGGCCCATGAGCATGACCGCCGCCGAGTCAGCCGCCACTATGTCGGGCGAGATTATCTGCGCGCCGATGGCCGCTACGTCCGAGGGCGAGCCTCCGCGCGGGCCGTTTTTCGTTATCACTCGGTAAGCGTCCACTACGTTCAGGTCGGGCTTGCGGGCGCGAAGGAAGTCGGCTATGCACTGGTGGAGGTCGTTCGCGTGGTAGTCCCTCCTGTCCCAGACGCAGCCCATGAGGTTCTTCTGCGACACGCTCACGCCCGCGCCGCCGTGGTGTTTCAGTACCGGTACGCTTATAAGCACGTCGCACTCGAGTATGCTCTCATGTATCATGCTCTTTTTCAGCGAGACGCCGCCAACCGCGGTCATCTGATAGTAACCGTCGCTCTCCGCCGGCGCGTAAGTCGCCCCGCTGCTCTTTATGGCATTTCCGAGGCCGCTCGAGTCCATGCTGTTCCGCCAGAATTCTATCGAGTGATCCATCACGATAACCTTCTTCGCTCCCGCGTCGAAGCAGTGTTTCACGACAGCCGCCACGAGCGCGGGCGACGTGTTGGCGGCGTCGGCCTCGTCCACGTTCCACGATATATTGGGCTTGACGACTACGGTCTGCCCCTTTTTCACGAAGCGCCCCATACCGCCTATTGACTTCATCCCCTTGTCAAACATAGACTGAGGGGTTCCGCCCTTCACGGCAACAAGGTCGGGATAGCTCGCGGCGGCAAGCGCAGAGGAACGCAACCCTTTCGGCAGCAGCAGCACCCCGGCTCCAAGCCCCAGCATCGCGGATTTCTTGATAAACTCTCTCCTGTCCATAATCAATCACCCCTACACTAATAAGTTCAGACAATATA
>BOCB01000128.1 GCA_026002695.1 Synergistales bacterium | reverse complement strand
CCGCAAACCCGACGCCTCATGGCTGGCTGATTTCGTTTCGCGCGGGCGCGCGGATATATGGGCGGTTGACAGCGGAATAACCGCCTGCCGCGAAGCCGGACTCTGTCCGCGCGTCATCATAGGGGATATGGACAGCGTGCCTCCCGATGATCATGAATGGGCGCGTTCGAGCGCCGCGAGCGAATTTGTTTATCCGAGGGAAAAGGACGTGACGGATTTTCAGTTAGCGATCAACGAACTCAAGAACGAGCTCAGGAAACAAAACGGCGCGTCAAACTTAATCGTAACCGGCGGCTTCGGCGGCAGACTCGACCATCTGTTCAGCGTCCTCAACACGTTTGCTTACAGCGGCGCGCTCTGCATGATTGACGACAGGGAATGCGTATCTCTTGTTCGTCCCGATATTACGGTGAGCGTAAAATTCAAAACGCGCCCCGCCGCGATCTCGCTGCTGCCGCTGAGTGAACGTTGCGCCGGAGTGAACATCGGCGGCGTCCGCTGGCCGCTCACAAACGCCTCACTCGACAGAAATTTCCCGTGGACTGTAAGCAACGAACTGCCCGAAGGAAACAGCGAAATAACCGCGTCCTGCGCGTCGGGCATCGTGGGGCTGTATTGTTTTTTTTAATATGCCCCTCTCTTTGGCATTGAGGATATATTCGATGGTAAGCGTCAAATAATCACTCGCCTTACGGTACTTATAGGGCGAGCCTTTTTCAAGATGGGGCTGCCGTAACCAATCTATCTTATTCCAAGGTGAACTGCGAGGTGTGCTCGCTATTCGACGCGACCATGCCGCGCAGCGAATCCACCGTTTCGGCTTTGATGTGAGAAATGTTATAATAAGCAAAGATATGGACGTTGATATAGCGCAGCCAACTATGATGGGAGTTGAAACAAACGAAGGAGCCTGAAATCAGCACGAATTTCACTATTGAAGATATACACAAAATCAGAGAATATGACTATTAGAAGGGAAATGAAGAAAGATGACCACAGCTCAAATGATAGACAGAAAATCTCTGTACCACAAAGTATGCGGCTTATCTGACGGTGAGGCCGCACGAGTCGTTGCGCTCATCGACAGTTTTAAGAGATACGACATCGATGAACACGAGCCGAGCGCTGAGACAATCGCGGCCTTCCGGGAGGCCGAGCACCCCGAAAATCTAAAATCTTATACAAGCATAGAAGAAATGTTCAGGGATTTCGGCGTTAATGTTGACTGCTAACCCGACCACTGCGTTCAGAAAGGACGTTCAGCGGCTTGCTATCAGAGGGCGCGATATTATAAAGTTACTGTCTCCGTTGGCGCTTCTCTTAAATAATGAGCAGCCGCTGCCGCTTCAATACCGCGATCATCCGTTGAAAGGTAAATGGATGCAGCCAACTATGATGGGAGTTGAAACAAATGAAGGAGCCTGAAATCAGCACGAATTTCACTATTGAAGATATACACAAAATCAGAGAGTACGACTCTGAGCGGCGCAGGCTCATAGGTGATGAAACCTTTTGGACAGAAGTACACGATGACGCTATGTATGCACAGGAGCGAATCAAACAAGCGCGAGAAAGACGACTTGCTCAGGAAAACGTCCAAATGGGAGAGGCTATTTAAGCTCAAATTGTGAGCGATTCATGGCAGTGAGAGTTCATCAAAGGGTGTGTCCCGGTCTATTTCCCAGCGATCAAGTACCTTCAAAAGAGGCGCGTCCAGCAGCGCCATTGCTTTATCCCTTATCTCCTCCGGTACGCCATACGCGGCCTCGGCAACGCTGCCGGTTATCGCCGCTAATGTGTCGCTGTCGCCGCCGAGTGATATGGCGTTGCGTATGGCGTCCTCGAAATCCGTGCTTTCGAGGAACGCGATTATCGCCTCCGGGACGGTCTCCCGGCAACTCTCGTTAAATTTATACGCCGGGCGTATTTCGTCGAGCGTCCGGCTGAGGTCGTATCCGTACTTGTTTTCGATGTACGCTCTGATGCCGGCTTTGGACTTGCCTCTCCGCGCAAGGAAAATCGCGGCGGCGGCAGCCTGCGCGCCCTTTATGCCTTCGGGATGGTTATGCGTGACGGCGGCTGAAATTTTCGCGTACTTTTTGACTTCCGCAAGATTGCCGAAAAACCACGCCACCGGCGAGACCCTCATCGCTGAACCGTTACCCCAACTGTTATTCGGTTTCCGATCCTCCCCAAACAGCCATTTTTTGAAACGGCCGCCGTAACCGGCATCCGGATAGAGGCGCCCGTATCTCTTCATCGCGTCGATGAAATCGTCCGGTTTGCCGCCGTTCATCAATCCCTCCGCAACGGCGATTGTCATCACCGTGTCATCGGTAAAAAAGTTCTTTTTGCCGAACAGAGGGAAATCCTTCGTTTTGATGTTGTTGAATTCATAGACGGATCCCACGATGTCTCCTATTATCGCTCCAATCATCTAAGCAGGTCTTCCGTCTCCGAGAGCGAGAGTTCGAGCGCCACGGCAAACGCCGCCTTGTCGAACACCACGAGATAGACGTCCATATCGTTTGCGC
>BOCB01000127.1 GCA_026002695.1 Synergistales bacterium | reverse complement strand
TCCTGAATGCGGCGAAGCCTTGCTTATATTGGAGATAAATGGCGATATAAGCCATAAAAATGATACAGGTCGGCTTTGATGGTTCATTTCTGAGTGATCCACTAATGGGTTTAGCGGTTAAGGAAGGAAACCTGTGGTTTGAGGTATACCGAAAGACCTTGACGCGCGGCTTTTCGCCGACCTATGGAGCAGAGGTATTCCGACAATCCTGACATCAGGCACTCTTTCAGCGGGCGGCGACTTCTCGCATATCAAAAGAACGCTCGGTTTGGAACGGCTCGGAAACAGGCTCTCAGAAACAAGCAAGCCGTCGCCGTTCAACCACCGCGAAAACGCGCTGCTGTATATCAGCGAGAACGTACCGTTTCCCGACCAAAAGAGCCGTGAGTACATTGACGCGGTGACAAACGAAACGGAGCGACTTATCCGGGCTTCCCACGGTCACGCGGCAGTGCTATTCACGAGTTACAAGGCTATGGATATGGTGTGGGAACAGTTATCGAAGCGCGGTCTGCCGTTTCCGCTATATCGACTCGACAAAGGAGGCGTTCGAGAGCTTGAACGCTTCAAAAACGGCAATGGCAGCGTATTGTTCGCTGCGGGCGCTTTATGGGAGGGTATCGACATACCCGGTGACGCGCTCTCAATGCTGATAATCGTCAAACTGCCGTTTCAGGTTCCCGACCCAATCGGTGAGTATGAGCAGACCTTATATAAGGATATGTTTGAGTACAAATCTAAACTCGTCGTCCCTGAAATGCTCATTAAGCTCAAACAGGGCTTTGGTCGGCTTATTCGTAAAGAGGACGACACGGGGGTTGTAGCGATTCTTGACAGCAGAGCCGCGAACGGCGGCGCTTATCGCGCTCGTGTGCTGTCTGCTCTGCCCGACTGCCGCATTACTCAAAACATAAGTGACATTGACCAGTTTCTAATTCATAAGAAGCCTGCTGATTATTTCAAATAACAATTTCATAACCGAGCTTTTCCGCATTGCGGAAAAGCTCGGAGAAGGAGGAAATATGACACTCGATGAGATGAAAAACATAGATATTCGTACTGTCAATCCCGATACTCTCGTGGATATGAGCGGTTATAACATAGATATAGATTTACCCAAGCAGGAGCGTATGCGACAACTCGTCAGAAAAGCCGGAAATCCGTATTGCTTCAAAAGCAATAATATTGCGGTCAAGGTCAGCTATGCCGACACAACCGCCACGATTGATGACCGAATGGAAAACTATCTGCGTACGATGTAATGCAGTTCTCCGCAAGTATGAGAACTCTGAGCTGTTCGGCAGCTTCGTTAAGGATTGCCACAAACTCGAAATACCCCAAAGCCCGTGGTATCCTTGTGTAAAGTTAATAGTAAAGGAGAACCGCAAATGACCACTAAACAATATACCGCTGACATCTACCTGCGCCTGTCTAAGCAAGACGGCGATAATGTGGAAAGTGACAGCATAGGAAACCAACGGGCTTTAATATTGGACTTTCTCAAATCTCAGCACGACATTGAACTTCATAAAATTCGGATTGACGATGGATTTTCGGGAGTAGATTTTCAAAGACCGGCTTTTACCGATATGATTAACGACATTCGGGACGGAATAGTAAACTGCTGTATCGTCAAGGATTTCAGCCGTTTCGGGCGCAATTACATTGAAAGCGGTAAGTACATTCAGCAACTTTTCCCACGCGCTGGCGTGAGGTTCATTGCCGTCAACGAAAACTACGACAGCGCAAAGACCCAAAGCTATTCTGACAACATCATTGTTCCGTTCAAAAATATGGTAAACGACGCTTACTGCGCCGATATCAGTTCCAAAGTACGGAGTTCTCTGGGAGTTAAGCGCAAGAAAGGCGATTTTGTCGGCGCGTTCGCCGTTTACGGATACGCAAAAGATGAACGTGACAAGAACAAGCTCGTCATAGACGACTTCGCGGCGGACATTGTACGCGACATCTTCCGAATGAAGTTGGAGGGAATGTCTGCTCTGGCTATTGCCGACAAACTGAATCGCGACGGCGTTTTATCGCCTATGGAATACAAACGGTTCTGCGGACTTCGTTTTAATACTACATTCAAGGTGAACACGACCGCGCTGTGGCAGTCGGCGACTGTAAAACGCATACTCACCAATGCCATATATACCGGAGATTTAGAGCAAGGCAAACGTGCGAAACCGAATTACAAAGTCCGCAAATGCTCAGCAGTACCGAAGGAACAATGGATATGTGCGGAAAACACGCACGACCGTATAATCGACCGCAGCGTTTTTGAAACGGTTCAGGGATTATTGACACAAGATACCCGCGCCGCAAAGAGCGGATATGGCGTATCGCCGCTTTCCGGCTTAATCATTTGCGGGGATTGCTGTGGAGCAATGGTTCGCAAGACATACACAAAGAAAGATGGAATCCGCAATCCGTACTATATATGCGTCCGACACCGCGCAAACAAGGATTTCTGTTCAACACACACCATATCGGCGACAGAATGTGAGAACGCAGTGCTTGATGCGATTCGTCTGCACACTTTGGCGGTTATGG
>BOCB01000126.1 GCA_026002695.1 Synergistales bacterium | reverse complement strand
CCGCTATGCCCGGGTTGCCGGGAGCGCAGTGCAGTTTCCCGATGACGGACGACCGCGAGAGCGCGTGAACAATGGCGTGCTCCCTGCCGCCGCCGCCTATGACCAATGTGTTGATTCTATCCATTTATAAAACTTTAGTGCCTGAAGGTGCGCGGGCCGCCTACGAACATGCTTATGCCTAACTCGACGGCGCGCTGCGCGACCTCCGGATCCTTTATGGAGCCGCCCGGCTGTATGATAGCCGTTACACCGGCCTCCGCCGCCAGCTCCACGGTGTCGGGGAAGGGGAAGAACGCGTCGGACGCCATAACGGAGCCCTTCGCCTTGTGTCCGGCCTGGGCTATGGCGTAGCTCGCGGCGTCAACCCTGTTGGGGAACCCGCTGCCTATGCCTATGGACGCGAAGTCATTTGCAAGCACGATTGCGTTGCTCTTGACGATGCTTACCGTCCGCCACGCGAAGATCAGCTCGTCCCAGAGGTCAGGCCTCGGGGTTCCCTCCCACCGCCCCTCGGAGAGGGAGGGTTTCGGCGGCAGCGTTTCGTTTTGAACCAAGAAGCCTGTTCTGTTCGCGGTTATCTGATACTTAGGGTTGTAATTGCCGGTTATGGTGAGCAGCCGGAGGTTTTTCTTCGCCCCCAATATTTTGAGAGCGCCGTCATCGAAAGCCGGCGCGGCTATGACCTCAAAGAAGTGATGGAATAACTTCTCCGCGAGCTTCGCGTCAATTTTTTGCGTAAAACCGGCTATGCCGCCGAACGCGGATATGGGATCGCTCGCCAGCGCTTTCTCATACGCGTCGGAGTCGTTGACCCCCTGAGCGACTCCGCACGGCGTCGTGTGCTTGACTATAATGCACGCGCACTTGCCCTTGAATATCTCCGTGCCCTTCAGGAGCGTGTCGAGGTCGAGCATATTGTTGTAGGAGAGCTCCTTGCCCGAATGCTGCTCGAACACCTTTCCGGCGAGCGTAGGCATATAGATCGCGGCCTTCTGGTAGGGGTTCTCACCGTAGCGCAGATCCTGTTCCTTGCGCAGGGGTATCATCAGGTCGCGTGAGTAGGCTCCGATTGAGGATTCGGGCTCTCCGAGCTCGCGCGTCAGACCGTCGTATATCGTCGCGTCGTAGGAGGAGGTTACCAAAAACGCCTTTATCGCGAGGTTTTTGCGCATGTTGTCCGTTATGTCGCCGTTCCTCACGGCGCGCGCCATAAGTTCATAGTCTGCCGGATCGGTAACTACAGCGACGCGCTCGTGGTTTTTGGCCGCTGCCCTTATGAGCGATACACCGCCTATGTCTATCTTCTCTATCAGCTCTTCCTTCGACGCGCTTTTTTTCGCCGTCTCCTCGAAGGGATACAGAGTACAGACGACAAAATCAATCAACGGAATGCCGTGTTCTTTAACGTCCTTTTTGTCGTCCGAATGACCCCTGCGCGCGAGTATGCCGCCCATTATCTTAGGGTGCAGAGTCTTTACGCGCCCGCCGAGTATCGACGGAAGACCCGTCAGGTCGGCTACTTCCGTGACCGCTATGCCTATTCCCCTGAGATATTTCGCGGTGCCCGAGCTCGAAATTATCTCATAACCGGCGTCGGTCAAGGCGAGCGCCAAGTCCCCAATGCCGTCCTTATCCCATACTGATATGAGAGCCCTCGGCGTCTGCTGCTCTTTCATAACAAAACACCCTCCCTATATAAAGACCGATTTATTATACGTCTTCGTTTATTAATTCCTGAAGCATCCTCGGATATAGCTCGTGCTCTGTCTCGTGTATCCGCATTGCAAGGGTTTCCTCCGTATCGCCGGGCAGGATCGGTACTTCCCTCTGCGCGATTATCGGCCCGTGATCCACGAGCTCGTCCACGATGTGTATCGTTACTCCCGTAACCTCGGCTCCGGCTTCGATCGCGTCCCTTATGGCGCGCGCGCCGGGAAAGGCCGGCAGAAGCGCGGGGTGAATGTTCACTATCCTGCCCCTGAACTCTTTCACAAAACTCGGCGACAGCACACGCATGAAGCCGGCTAAGACTATCCAGTCGATATCCCTCTCTTTTATCGCCTTTATTACGGCTTTCTCGTTCTCCTCGCGCGGCAGACCCTTCGCGTATGGACACGCTATCGTTTCATAGCCCATTTTGACCGCGCGCGCAAGCCCTTTGGCGTTCGGGTTGTCGCTTATCACGACGGCGGCCTCGGCATCCAAGACGCCGCTCTCAGCAGCTTCAATTATGGCCGTCATGTTTGTGCCCGTTCCTGATATGAGTATGGCGAGCCTTTTTTTGCCGCCGCTCATGATTAAAGGCCTTTTCTCACAACGCGGCCTATAATTGACGGTTTCTCGCCGATGCCGCCGAGCGCGCCTGTTAACTTTTCGGCGCTGCCATCCCTTACTATGAATACGAAGCCGACGCCGAGGTTGAACACGCGTCTCATCTCATCCCCGTCAACTCCGGCGCGCTCTATCAAATCGAATATGGCCGGGCGTTTCCAGAGAGCGTAGTCTATCTGCGAGATCAGCCCTTCCGGCATAATCCTGTTGATGTTAGCCGATATGCCGCCCCCCGTTA
>BOCB01000125.1 GCA_026002695.1 Synergistales bacterium | reverse complement strand
TGGCGATGAACCAGGCAACCATCCTCGGGGAGGAACTCAGCAAGCGCAGCAGAGAGCTCGCGGCGAACGCCAACGCCGCGCTCGCGAACACAGGCGAGCTGGCCGTCAAGAACTCCGTAAAGGCTCTCGACGACAGAGCCACTGAGAGCATAGAACGGCTCACCACCGATACGGCGCGCGATATAGCGAACTTCCTCTATGAGAGGGATCGCGATATATTAGAACTCGCGGAGATACCTCCCACCGAACAAAACTTGCGGGACTTCCTCGACCACAGGACGGGACGGATAGTCAAGCCCGGCAGATGGAAGCTCGCCGACGACGGAGCTTCCTGGGTTCTTACGGACAACCCGCCGCCTCAGAAGGAGGTCAAATCCTCGAACAGCGAGAACGACCTTGCCTTTAAATACCGTCCGCCCGATGTGTTCGAATATGAGGACAGGCCGACTTACTTGGAGGCCACTTTCATTGACACGAACGGCAACGAGACAGTGAAAGTCGTAACGAACAATAAGCAGATGAACAGTTCGCTCGGGAATGTGTCGAACCGCCGGAATACATACGTCCGCGCCGAGACCTACTTCCAGGAGCTTAAGGCACTGAGGCCGGGCGAGATATACGTCTCGGACGTTATAGGCGCGTACGTCGGTTCACGTTACATCGGCATGTACACGCCGGCGAACGCCGAGAAAGCCGGGATAGCGTTCAGCCCGGAGGACGAAGCCTACTCCGGCAGGGAGAACCCGCTCGGCAAGAGGTTCAAGGGCATAGTCCGCTGGGCGTCGCCCGTCACGCGGGGGGGGACGCGTCGTCGGGTACGTGACGCTTGCCCTCGACCACGACCATATAATGGAGTTCGTGGATCATATCACGCCGACGGACGAGCGCTACGTGAACACGCCGAGCGCGTACGAGGGCAACTACGCCTTTATATGGGACTACCAATGCCGCAACATCGCGCACCCGAGACATCACTCCATAGTCGGCTACAACCCCGAGACGGGAGAGCCGGAGGTCCCGTGGCTCGAAGAGAGCATATACGAGGAGTGGCAGGAGAGCGGCAAACCTTACACCGAGTTCATAAAGACGTATCCCGCGTTCAAGGATCAGTCGAGGAGCAAGAAACCGGCTATTGAGCTGACCAAGGCCGGTCTCGTCGGTCTTGACGGGCGTTATCTCAATAACGCGCCCCAGTGTACGGGTTGGTATGACCTCACGTCTGAGGGCGGGTCGGGATCCTTCACGATACTGTGGAGCGGAGTCACGAAGCTGACGACGGCGGCGGCGATACCTTACTACACCGGACAATACGGCAAGTCGAAGCGCGGCTTCGCGATGGTCACCATAGGCGCGGGGCTCGACGATTTCCAGCGCCCGGCGAAAGAGACAGAGAAGTCCCTCAACGCCATTATAGCCAAGGTTAACGAGGAACTCGCCAACGACGTCAACAACGCGCGGCGGGCAATACGCGAGAACCTCGCCGACACCACATACCAGCTGGTCATTTCGGCTTTGCTGATGATAGTGCTGGTCGTATTTATCGCGATATGGCTTGCCGGCGCGTTCACCAACAGCATAACCGATATGATAAAGGGCATATCCCGCTTCCGCTCCGGCGAACGCCAGTTCCGCTTCAACAGGCCCATCAAGGATGAGCTCGGTCTTCTGGCCGACTCCTTCGACGACATGGCTGACGGCCTCGTGGCGAGCGTCACATATCCCATCGCCATAACCGACAAAGACCTAAAGTTAGTCTATCTGAACGAGCAGGCTCTCGCGCGTTACGGCTGCAATTTGGAGGATATTGTCGGGCATCGCTACTATGAAAAGAGTATCTATCCGGAAAATTCACCATATGACCCGGTAAAGGCTCTTATGGAGGACAGAGAGGCCGATATACTGCACATACATGACACTGACGATTATCTCAGTGGCAGCGCCAATTACGTTCTCGACAAGGCGGGCAACAAAATAGGCTACATCATCAGATCGATAGACGTTACCGACATCATCAAGCAGCAAAGGGAGCGCGAGGAACAGCGCGCGCTTCTCAACACCGTGTTCGCGGCGTCACCGGATCTTATATGGTACAAGGACACGGAGGGCAGGTATCTCGCGGTCAACCCGCGCTTTGCCTCTATATCGGGCAGGACGGAGGCGGGCATAGTCGGGCTCACGGCAAATGACGTGATGAAGCCGGAGGAAGCCCGCGTATTCCAGAAGAACGACGATGAAGCAATGGCCTTGTCCGAAGCGTCATATCAGGAGGAGGCCGTATCCTTCGCCGACGGGCACAACGAAATACTCGACACCGTCCGCACGCCGATATTCGGCCGCGGCGGCAATTTGATGGGCATGCTCGGCTTCGCGCGCGACGTCTCTGAGCGCGTAGCCATGCAGAACGATCTGCGTGAGGCTGTAATCGCCGCGAACAACGCGAATATGGCAAAGGGGGACTTCCTCGCGCGCATGAGCCACGAGCTGCGCACTCCCATGCACGCGATAATGGGCATGGCGAACATAGTTAAGCAACGGCTCTCGGCCCTGCCGATGGATGTATCTACGCTGATGTCGAGCGTCAGCCAGATAGAGACCTCGTCGCAGCATCTGCTCGGCCTGATCAACGAC
>BOCB01000124.1 GCA_026002695.1 Synergistales bacterium | reverse complement strand
CGACGTTCCGTCGGAGACGGTGGATCTGTGGGAGACGAAGCAGCTGCTGGAGAACACCTCGAAGCACTTCATCGCCGAGGCGCAGAACGCCAACATCCATCAGCAAAGACCTGGAA
Organism: Synergistales bacterium; assembly: GCA_026002695.1. Lineage (GTDB taxonomy): Bacteria > Synergistota > Synergistia > Synergistales > Synergistaceae > BOCB01. Next base: position 2,561 of record BOCB01000124.1, on the reverse strand, counting down.
GCCTGGTCTATACGGAAAATATCGGCATCTGACAATAACTTAAACCGCTCCATCTAAATCTCCTCCTCTATATTGTTATTGATTGTTATTGTTGTTTTTTTGCGGACTGCAGCTTTGGAAGTTCATACTTACGCAGCGCAATCATTATTGAGATCATCATCCCAATCGTGAGGAACTGGTATGGAAACGTCACGCAAAGCGCAGCCATCTGTAAACCTTTGATTCCTCCGGAACGGTATATTATTGCCGCCGTCATGGCCATCAGAACTCCCCACACGAGAAGCCGTTTCTTCGTCGGATTGAGTTTGCCGTTGGAGGAAAGAGTGCCCAGAACATATGTGCCCGAGTTTGCCGAAGTTATCATGAAAGTGAAAAGGAGAACTATCGACAAAATACTGTAGAACTTTGTCAAAGGCATGAACTTTAGGAATTCAAAATGAGCCATGGAGCTATCGCCCTGTACTATCTGGCGCAGAGGATGATCAGGATTTTCGAGCAGGAAGGTTATACCTGTCCCGCCGAATACTGAAAACCAAATGAACAGCACAAGCGGAGGTATGCCGATAGCGCCAAATACGAACTGTCTGATGGTTCTGCCCCTGGATATACGCGCGATGAAACTGCCGCAAAACGCGCCCCATGAACACCACCATGCCCAATAAAAAATGGTCCACCATTGATGCCAATCCCCGAACTTCTTATCAAACGGGTCCATGTAAAACGAACTCTTGATAAAATCCTGCATATAATTTCCAAAAGAGGAAACCAATATTTGGATTATTTTCATGGACGGACCCATTACAAAAATGGAGATCAGCAGGAAAATAGCGAGGCCAAGATTTACGTCAGAGACAATTTTTATCCCTTTTTCCACGCCTGACATACAGGTGTAAATATACACAACTGTCATGAGCGCGTTAATTACCATGTACATCGTGAAATTATTCGGTGTCCCAAATACGTTCGACAGTCCGGCTGTGATCTGGCTGCAAGCCATGCCGAAAGCAGACGCCAAGCCAATTATGGTGAGGAATACGACCCATGTATCCACACCATTCGCGACAACTGTTTGATATTTTTTACCGTCGATGAGAGATTCCAGTGTCGAGCTCACAAGAAGCGGCTTGCCTCTTCGCATAGTGAAATATCCCATGCCAAGTCCGGTAAAAGCGTAAACCGCCCATGGATGAAACCCCCAGTGTAAAAACATAACCTGCATCGACCAGGCCGCAGCCTGAGGAGTAGCCGGTTCCATCATAGGCGGATTGTAAAAATGGTAGACCGGTTCGTATACTCCGAAAAATACTATCCCGACACCCAGTGAAATGGAAAACAGCATAGCAATCCAGGAATACATCGAAAAATCGGGAACAGAGTCGTCGGGTCCCAACTTGATCGACCCATATTTCGACAATGCCAGATACAGCAGGAAAAAAACGTATGAAGCGACGACAACCAGATAGACCCAGTTGAATTCCCCGGATAAAAATGTAAACAACTTGTTCATGTAGAACAGGAATTCTTCTTTGAACAAAACTCCCGTCGCTATTACCGCGATACTTATTACCATAGAAGCGTTGTTTACTATATTGCTTTCTTTCTCCGGCATGATTTTATTCTCCTCCCTCGATATAGAACATCGCTCGTTATGCCCATATGTCAGGCATATCGAAGGAAAGCCATGAGAACTGCGGATTAAGTTCTCCAGCGATATATCCGGGGAAACGCTGATTAACCGGCAAAACGTTAAATCAGCGTTTCCTTGTGATATTTTTTAGATATATCCGTAGAATGGTTGTTTGACTACCCCGCTGTAAGCCCAATCAATCAGCGTTAAGAAATCAAACACAGGCAGCTTTACGGCCCGCTGAACCGCATAGGAAACTGGAGGATACAGGGTGCATTCGAGCATGAAAGCGCCTATGCTCGGATCTTTTTTAACCATGCTCTCCGCAACGGCTACAACTTCTCTCTCCAACTTCTTGGGATTGTACCCCCCGCTGTCCTTCAAAATTTCATTCGTCATCTCAGGGATATCAGAGACGACTCCGCCGCCTATAACAAGGCGAGACTGGCCGGGCACGCCGCAATTTTCAAGCACTTTAGCTTTGGGGAGAACTTCACCGTTTGCGCAGATAACCGCGACCTTTTTCTTGGGGGAAATACAGTTCAGGATGAGAGGGAGCTGCATGAGACTTGACATGAAACAAGGAACGTCGACTTCTTCTTTGATCTGCGGCAGGTAATTTGCGAAATAGCCGCATCCGCCGACGATCGCCCTGCAACCTTGTCCAGCCATCTCTTTGGCGGCATCGATTACCTGTCTTAAAACCTCATCGTTAGGATTCGGTTTTACGACGTTTTCAATGCTGGCCGCCGGTATGGCCTTATAGTGCACCGGGTACTTGAAAGATGTGGCGTTTTCCACGCTGCCTGGCGGCAACGTATATCCTGCCACGCCAAAGAGTATTATTCCTATTGCCACTCCACCGAAACAGCGCCCCTCCGCGTTTGGAATTACCTTATCCGGATACTCGCAAGACGGTACATACACATAAAAC
>BOCB01000123.1 GCA_026002695.1 Synergistales bacterium | reverse complement strand
TTTGCTGGGAGCTTGGTATTTGCGGTATAGGCCGAATATTTTATCCTCCTTTTTCAAAACACAGATTTTTTCTTTTATCATCGGGATAATACACGCTTGGGCCGAGGTTACCGTTGTGAGCTTCTTTTATCTGAACGGCGGCATGGCCGGCACTTATTATTCCGCAGTGACCACCATATTGCTGCTTGTCGGCCTTGGCAGCCTCGTACACAGCATGGTGGACTTTGTCATTGCCCTCGCGGTGCTTAAACCTCTGATGGCGCGAGAGTCTTTAAGGCCGCTTTTTGTCATTTCCAAAAGCTCCTGATATGGGGAACGGGCGGCCGCCCCTACAGCAGCTCGCGGGCGGCGGTGAGAGCGTCCTTAAATTCAGACATGAGAACCATCTCAGAAATGCCGGTCAGTTTTTCGCGCGTCTCTCCGTTCGGCGCGCTCGCGAGGAGGCTGTCCATGATTTCGTCGAGCGCGTCGATGTCCTCCGCTATCCCTCTTGCCGTATCCACGCCGTCGATTTTAAGCAATTGCGCGGAGGTTTCCGGCTCGCCCCGTTCCTCCGTATGCCTAAGTTGCTTGTCCTTTGGTATCCATTTGCGCAAAATCGAGTCTAACTTAGCGGGATCAATCGGCTTGGACAAAAAGTCGTTCATGCCGCTTGCAATAAACAGGTCGCGCATACCGGTCACGGCATTCGCGGTCAGCGCTACGATGGGAAGCCCGCGGCCCTTCTCCGTACCGCGCAGTATGTCTGTTGCCTCTATTCCGTCCATGCCGGGCATCATATGATCCATGAACACGAGGTCGTAAGTGTTCGCGTTTACGAGCTCTATGGATTCCTTCCCGCTCTCGCAGGTATCCACCCTCATGCTGTATGGGGCTAAAAGCCCCTTGGCGACAATAAGGTTCGTCAGGATGTCGTCAACCAGCAGCACCCGCGCCTCCGGGGCAGTAAACCTCGCGCCGGAGACGTTCTTTACGTCCGCGGAAACCGCGTAGTTCAGTACGTTGGCGACGGGAACCGAGTAAGCCGGCATGGTGATAGTCGGAATATCCTGAAAAGATGACAATTCGCCCAAATTCGACAGCAACACGAGCGACGTGGGTAAGTTCATTTTTTTTATGAAAGCCGCGGCCTCGATCACGATGTCCCGAGAGGCGAAAGCGAACTTAAATTTTTCTTTTTCCAACCTTGAAAAAAACGCCTCCGGCTCATTCGTAACCGTTACAGGCACGCCGAGGTTCGTCAGGGTGATGAAGATGGACTCCGCGTAAAACGACCGTTCGTCATAAAGCAGTACGTTCTTTTCGGCGGCGTCCTCGACGACCGCCATAGGAATATCGCTGTCCACCATCTGATAGATAGCCGCGGTGAATACATATATGGGGACGGCGTGATTTCAAGATTGTCGGACTCGATTCTGGAAAAATCGAGGATGTCGTTGATTATTGACAGTAGGTTTTGCCCGGCCTGCTTTATGCCGATTATGTATTCCGCCGCTGGTCTTGGCATACCCTCAATGCGCAGAGCAAGTTCGCTCATGCCTATCACGGCGTTCATCGGTGTGCGTATCTCGTGGCTCATACGAGCCAAAAAAACGGACTTCGATTTATTTGCCTCGTCCGACCTCATCTTGCTCACGTTGAGGCGGAGGAGCAAAAGGCAGAGTACAAGCATGAAGGAAACGCTGAACAAAATAAGTATGGGAAGCATGGTATAGATGTCCTTGTAAAAGTATTGAGTCGGGACGATTGTACCCACATGCCATCCGTTGAACATACGGCTGAAAAAACCGATGAGGCTCTCACCGGATTCGCCGGGCAAAAGCGCGCCCGCGAACCGGATTGTCAAACTATCGGAATCCGTCGCCGTCAGGCTCTCGTATACTTTTGAATAACCGGCCAGCTCCCCGAGGTTTTTCCCCTCAAAATCGGCGTTCGGGTGCGAAATTACCCGGAGCGAGGAATCCATCATCATTCCGAAACCGGCGCCTCTGATATTGACGGCGCGTACCATTTCAACGATCGGAGTGAAGTAAAAGTCCACGCAAATGACGCCGCGCATTTGCCCGTTTTCGTCGGATATTGTTCTTGAAATCGTCCCGATGATTTTTTCGGTCATCGCGTCCGCATACGGCTCCGTGTAATATATTTCTCCCTTTTTCTCGACGGCTCCCTTATACCACGGCCTCGACACGGGGTCGTAATCGGCAGGCGCAACCCATCCGACCCCGCTCAGGAAATGCCCGTCGAAATAAGCGTAAATACCCAGAAAAGACGAGTTGATCTCCTTCCGGTTCTCGAAACTTTTCGACCACAACATGATAATTCGCTTCAATTCATCCGCCGACGCGCCTTTTTTTACTTCGTCAAAGATGGCTAACGAAACGTCCCTAAGCGCAATTTCGTTCGTCTGCATTCGGGTGAGTATCAGGGCTTGTAACGAGGAGATGACGCTTTCGCCGTAAATGTCCGTCTGCTTTGTTACGATGTCGTCCACAAAAAGACAGTTTATGACCGTCAGCAGGACAAACGCGGCGACGACGAAGATCATCTGCTGATAATTCGTCTTTATCGCGTCTATATACTTAACTTTCGGGGTTTTGTCGAGTTTCTCCGCCAATTTGCGTATCCATCTCCCGGTTGCTAATCTTCAAAGCCGATTTATTGTCAGAAACCAAACCTTAATATAAGTCAT
>BOCB01000122.1 GCA_026002695.1 Synergistales bacterium | reverse complement strand
AGGCTGCTCGAAAAACTCGCCCCCGAAGTAGGCTCCGAACTCGCCTCCGCCATACTGAACGAGAAGCAGGCGACGGAGCGGGAGATAAGGGAGCAGCGCGAGCGCGTGGAGCTGCTCAGAGAGAAGTTGGCGTGGTTGGACGGCGACGAAGCCCGCGACTTGGAGACGCTGGCCGACTCGTTAGTGAAGAAGAGCGTTTGGACGATAGGCGGCGACGGCTGGGCCTACGACATAGGCTACGGCGGCCTTGACCATGTGCTCGCGTCAGGGCGCAACGTCAACATACTCGTCATGGACACCGAGGTCTACTCCAACACGGGCGGACAGATGTCGAAATCGACGCCGATCGGAGCCATAGCTAAGTTCGCGGCCGGCGGCAAGCGCCACACGAAGAAGGACCTCGCGCTCCTCGCCATGTCCTACGGCAAAGTGTACGTCGGCGTCGTGGCGATGGGCGCCAATGACGCGCACACCATAAAGACCTTCCTCGAGGCCGAGGCATACGACGGCCCGTCGATAATAATCGCCTACTCCCACTGCATCAACCACGGCATAGATATGTCGAAGGGCTTGGAGCAGCAGAAGAAGGCCGTCGACTCCGGACATTGGATACTTATGCGCTGCAATCCGGACTTGGCGAAGGAGGGCAAGAACCCGCTGTCGATAGACTGCAAGGAACCCTCCCTGCCGCTCGCGGATTACCTCTACGAGGAGGTGCGCTACAAGTCTCTGAAGACCGCCCACCCCGAAGTGGCAGCCGAACTCTTGGCGGAGCGCGAGCGCGAGACGAAGATGAAGTGGCGCTACTATCAGCACTTAGCCGCCATGGACTACACGGAGATAAAGTAACGCGGCATAATTGAATGTAGGGGCGGGGCTTGCCCCGCCCCTTGCGATTTGCGCAAATGGGGCACGGCGCGCTGTGTCCCTTATACACAAGGAGGCGATGAATATGATCGCGCAGACAGCAGGGTCAATCAGCGCGGAAAGACAGGATCTGCACAGGTTAATCGACGTACTCCCCGACAGAGCGATATATAAAATCACGGGATATATAGAGCGGATGCGCGAGGAAGATGACGCCGAATTTGAGGCAATCGGCGCTGAAATAGCGGCGTTGGAGGCTAAATACGGAACAACCCCTAACGCTAAACTGAGGGCGTCGATAGAGGAACTTCGCGCAGGCGGCGGCATCGAGTTTTCGAGCGCCGAGGATGTGATGGCATACCTGAATGACGACAGCGACGATCAGACTTTCTAAGTCATTTAAGCGAGATTATAAGCGTGAACTGAAAACACACGGGGAAAAGCTCAAAGCCATATTCGATGATTTTTTATTATCTCTGATAACAGAAAGTCCTCTGCCGAGAAAGTATTATGATCATCAGCTATCCGGTGGCAAAAACCGGCTAAGAGAATGTCATTTGAAACCGGATTTACTTGTGGTATACGCCTCGATTAAAACCGGCGAGGAAAGCGTTCTTTATTTGATAATGGGTATAGGCAGTCATTCAGAACTTTTCGGCGATAAATGACATGCTGCGCGGGGGCACGGCGTGCTGTGTCCCCGCGACATTGGGGGAGATTATATTTGAAATCTGATAATCAGGAAATTATCCGCTGTCCGTGGGCGGATGCCGATCCGCTGTCGAGGCGGTATCACGATGACGAATGGGGCGTGCCGTGCCACGATGAGCGGCATTTGTTCAAGATGCTCATTTTGGAGGGCAAACAGGCGGGGTTGAGCTGGTCCACCATTTTGAAGAAGATGGGCACGATGGAACTCGCCTTCGACGGTTTCGACCCGCAAATCATGGCGGCCTACAATGACGCGAAAGTGGAGCAGTTACTGCAAAACCCCGGAATAATCCGCAACAAGCTCAAAGTGAACGCCGCGATTACGAACGCGAAGGCGTACTTCGGCTTACGCGCGGCGCACGGCTCGTTTGACGCGTTCCTGTGGGCATATGTGGGCGGCAAACCGATTGTGAACGATTGGGCGAATTTTTCGGAACTTCCGGCGAAAACCGAGCTGTCCGACGCCATCAGCAAGGATTTGCGCAAGCTCGGCTTCAAATTCGTCGGCTCGACGATAGTATATTCGTTTATGCAGGCGGTTGGCTTGGTGAACGACCATTTGAGGGATTGCGCGTTTCGCAGGGATAAACGATAATGTCACGTTCGGCGTAGCCTCGCCGCATGACGCGAATTTCGAGCTCACAGCGCACACCCGTTATTTCGGCGATGGTCTCCCGCTCCTGGGCGTAACGTCGGGTTCGTTTTTGTCCCATATCGTATAAAAGCCGTCGCCATTGTGCGATGTCCTCGCTCCGAGGAAGTCCAGCACGGCTCTGCCCGCCTCCCGCGCGTGGGATATTTTATTTTGACCGAGACCGTAGTTGTTGAACCTGCCGCTCTCTCCGGCGTACATTACCTCGATGAGCTTACCCCCGGCTTTCGGCGTTACGGTGGTGATTATCGGCGCTACGGATACGCGCGATATATCGGCCGATTTCTTGCCTTTCCTCTCGATGTCAACGGCGAGGACGACGCCGCGCTCCCTCGGGAGAGTGCGCTGATACGATACGAAGTTGCCGAGCGAGTAGGCGACGGCGGCACGGCCGCCCGGGGTGTTCGGTGTTTCTATCGGCTGGAGGACATGAGGGTGAGTCCCTATCACAAGACGGACGCCGTACTTCACGCAGAGG
>BOCB01000121.1 GCA_026002695.1 Synergistales bacterium | reverse complement strand
GCTCCACAGTGATCACCTTTCCTGCTCTCCGGCAGCCAGAAGAATATTTGCAGCGCGAGCTGTGCGGTTCCTATCGCGAGCGATAGGGCTATGAACGCCGCCGAGATGTCGAAGCTGACCATCAGCCGGCCGACTATTATCGGCGTTATGAACCAGCCGAGGTCGTACATCAAAAGAGCCGTGGCTATCCCCTTCGGTCTGAGGCTGACTGGCAGAGCGGCGCTGATCATCGAGTGAAATATCGGCCAGCCGGAGCCTATCCCTATGCCGAAGAACACCCCGCCGACCAAAAACGATTCGCTCGACGGCCACAGAGCTATGCCGAGCACCGACAGCGACATCATCAGCCCGCTGAGCGCGACGCACTTCTCGCGCGGAAGACGCCCGAGCAGCTTCGAGCACGGTATGCGCACCACGCAGGCCGCAGCCGCGAACGACATAAAGAAGTATGACGCGAAGGTGTCATTGGCAGAGGCCAGGATCGACATTATTATCGTAGTCGAGTCGACGCAGGCCATGAGCGTTCCGGTCAAAACAGTGAAGACAAATTTGCGCGACGCGAAAAGATCCCTGTACGCCCCCCAGACCTCTTGTTCCTTTTGCTTCACAGCGGTACCGCCGGTCGCCTTGACGCCGAAGTACCAGCACGACAGCGCGAGGATAGGGCCTATCGCGAGATAGGGCATGATGAATGAGCGCGATATGAGCCACTCGCCGATCGGCGTTATGATGCCGGTCGGAAGTATGCCGCTGCTCGTCACGACGGCGAAGATAGCCGTGCGCGACTCAGGGGGCACAATAATCGCCTGGTAGGAGAATAATCCGTTCGTATAGACGCCGAAACCCGCGCCCGAGACAGCCCTTCCCGCGAACGAAAGAACCGGATCCCGCGTGAAGAGCAGCATCGCGCACCCGACGAAGGCAAGCGCGCTCCCCCACGTCAGCGTCCCGCGCACGCCGAGGTTCTCGACCATCCAGCCGCCGAACGGCCTCACGAGCATGACCCCGAGGAAGTACGCGCTGAGAATCCAACCCGTCGCCTCGAGCGAAACGCCGAAATCCTCCAGCACGTTGCCGTACACGAAATATATCTGCTCGACGCAGTGAATGGCAAGGAACGGGGGAAAGAGCAAGAGAACAAAACGCAGGGTCTCGGACGATTTTATTTTTGTGATCTGAGAAGAATCAAATATTTTCATTCTGTTCGTGAGCATGCAGGGGCGACCGCCTCCGGTCGCCCCTGCGGAATTTTATCGTTACCGGCGTTCATACCGCATACCTGTCCGTTCTGAAAAGGTCGGCGTTGCCGCGTATCCACGCTACAGTTTTTTCTATGCCTTCGCGCAGGGAAATCAGCGGATGCCAGCCCATTTCGTTCGCGGCCCCCGCGTTGGAGCAGAGGCGCTCCACCTCGCTGCCGGAGGGGCGCACACGCGCCTCGTCGCGGACGATGTTCGCCTTCACGCCTAACGCGCCTGCTATCATCGCGGCGAGTTCGCCGATGGATATGTCGGAGCCTGTTCCGAGGTTAGTCACTCTCCCGATTGATTTATCGTGAAGCCCCACTTCGGCGAAGCCGCGCGCCGTGTCGGTAACGAAGTTCATGTCCCTCGTGGGGGTGAGCGAGCCGAGGGCTATTTCGCCCTTGCCGGCTATTAACTGGCTCGCTATCGTAGGGATTATGGCGCGGGCGGACTGGCGCGGGCCGTAGGTGTTGAACGGCCTCACTACGGACACGGGCAGGCCAAATGACTTGTGATAGGCCAAAGCCATATAGTCGGCGGCTGATTTCGTCGCGGCGTACGGCGACTGCGGGTTGATTGGGTGAGCTTCATCCATAGGGACATACTGAGCCGTGCCGTAGACCTCGCTGGTTGACGCGCACACAACGCGCCCTGCGGAATGGGCGCGCGCCGATTCAAGCACATTGTACGTTCCCTCGGCGTTTGTCTTGATATAGGCGAGGGGCGAGACGTAAGAGTATGGTATTCCGATGAGCGCCGCCAGGTGAAATACGCAGGCTGTGCCTTGAACCGCGCGGGAGACGCTGTCCATGTCGCGGATGTCGCCGGATATTATCTCTATTTGATTCTTGTACGCGCACTTATCGAGCCAGCCCCACGACGACGACGAGTTATACCTGACGAACGCCCGCACATCGTGCCCGAGCTCGGTCAAATGCTCGGCCAAGTGCGAACCGATGAACCCACCGGCTCCGGTTACGAGAATTTTCATTGTCAATACACCACATCTTTCACATTACTGATTTAGTTATTGTACCATAATCGTAACCTTATGCGTTACCGCAGAAAATTAACCGGCGTACTCATCGGAGTTCGCGGATATCGACGAGAACTCGTGATATGTAACCTGAGCCGGCCCGGCTCCCGTTATCGCCCTGACGTGCCGGCGTTCGGTGTAGTCGACACGGATATTGCCGCTGCCTCGCGCGCGGCTGTAGTACGCTGCGGCGGACGCGGCGATCTCTATCATCCGTTTGAGGGACGCGCCGTCGGGTTTGCCGGTAACGCGCAGTATTACGTGAGCGCCCGGAACGCCCTGCGCGTGCAGCCATATATCGCCGCTTACGGCGAGCCTGAACGTAACGTAGTGGTTGCCTTTCGCGCTTGAGCCTATGAAGAGCGTCCCCTCCCCTTCCGCGATAGAAACGCGTTTGTGAGGAGGGAGCGGCGGGTCTTTTTTTCCCTTTGATGTCTGAGGCGGCAGTAATTCTTCCATTATGGAG
>BOCB01000120.1 GCA_026002695.1 Synergistales bacterium | reverse complement strand
CCGAAAACTTCTTTCAACTGCTTAAAAGTGTGTCCGCCGTCTTTGAACGCAACCGCATGTGCCCTGAATTTTTCATCGTATGCCATATTCTGTATATCGGCTTATCTTTGATGTTAATTAAGTTGGATGACTATAACCGCGCGTCAGTACGAGGATGAAAAGAGAGCGCGTCAATGGATGAACATCATTGAGGATTTGACGGTGCGTGATATTGACAGTAAGGCTCTCGAACTTGTAAAGGAGTTCAGCGAGGCGAAGGGAGCTGTTCCCCCTTCAAGCGGCACTGCCGGTTCGGTCGTGATAGTTTATTCGAGCTACACGCCCAAAATAGTCTGCCGTCCGATGTACGTTACGGATGTCATACTTCAGCCCGGAGAGAAGATAACCGGCGTACATCCCGGAGACGCGGTGCGCCGGACGTTCGTTCCCGGCCGTTCCGGGAGCAATGATAACGAACAGCTCCATGTGCTTATAAAGCCGCTTATGGCTGATATTTCCACCAATCTTGTCATAAACACGGACAGGAGGACGTATCAGCTCGACCTCATGGCGCAGGCGGCTAAGTTCATGCCTCTGTCTCGTTCATCTATCCTGCCGACACGCTCAAAGCGTGGGATACGTTCATTGCCGACAGGCAAAAGAATAACGAAAGCAATCTTACCATCGCCTCCGGCTACTCTGTGAAACCGGAGGATTTGCACCTCGACTACGAGGTTCGCGGCAAGGATTCACTGCGCTGGAAACCGATTCGCGTCTGGGACGACGGCGTGAAAACCTACATCCGGTTTTCAAAGGGAAGTGTGAGAAAGAGCGTAGAGGCTCCAGTCCTCGTAGTTTTCGAGCATAAAAAAGAGGTTCTCGTTAATTACAGAGCCGCTGAGGATATGTACATCGTTGACCGCGTTTTCGACAAGGGGGCACTCATCGCCGGCACAGGCTCGCTTCAGGACAGGGTTGTCATAACCCGGCTGAGGGGCAAATGACATGGCTGAGAAAAATATCGGGCAAAACGAGAACCAAAGCGGCGTTCAGGTTGAGCGTGATACTCGGAAAGCTAAGGGTTACAGCAAGCGAGTTATCGCTTACAGCATAGCCGGGCTCTTCGTGCTGATAGCGCTCATAGCTTCACAGGCGCACTTTGGCGTTCCGAACGTCATACAGACGCAGGAGAAATCACTTCGCGCTCCCCAAGAGGCTGACTTTGCCATTCTCGCGGCGTCCATACGGAGCGACAGGGCAAGCCGCCCTGTTGTTCCCGCTCCGTCAAATGTTGCCGCCGTATCTCCTGTTAAAGAGCCGGACGCGAGAGTTGCAGGCACGTTCCCGTTTGCCGTATCAGTCCAATCAGGAGGACGCTCAGGCGGCGGGACAGTTACGGACTATGAAGGTGCAGGCGCTCACAGCTAAACCCATTGCCGAGGGCTTTGAATCAAACGAGATTAAGCAGGAGCCTATAACGGCTCCTGTAATGCGTGTTGACAGCAACGGACGCGTACTTGACAGCGGCACTATGGCCGCTCTCGCGCAAGGGCAGGCTGACCCGAACGGGCAGGCGAAAAAACAGGAGTTTCTTCGCGGAGATAACGGCGGGGCGGCGTTCATACCGCAGGATTACTCGCAGAATGTCCCTCTGCCTCAGCAGTTTCCCTATGAGCTGAAGGCGGGGACGGTAATCCCCGGACTGCTTATAAGCGGGATAAACTCCGATTTGCCCGGCAACATTCTCGCTCAGGTCTCTGAAAACGTCTGGGATACCGCGACAGGTAAGCATGTTCTTATACCCAAAGGAACGAAAATCATAGGTGTTTACGACAGCGAGGTGGGTTACGGGCAGCGGCGTGTTCTGCTCCTCCGGAACAGGCTTGTTCTCCCGAACGGCACGTCGCTCAACATAGCTGGAAGCCCCGGCATTGACCGGGCGGGTTATTCGGGTATTTCGGGCAGGGTGAACGAGCACCTCGGTAAAATGCTCGGCGCGGCGCTCTTTGCCTCGGTTTTCATAGCCGGAGCCGAAATGATATACGACAAGGACAGCCAGCAGAACAGCGAGAACAAAAGCCCAAGCGACGTGGCCGCAGAGAGTACCGCGCGCTCCATACTTGAAATGGGTACTCGCCTTATGAACAAGGCGAGCGACATTCAGCCGACGATTACGGTACGCCCCGGCAAAAAAGTGGGTATTTTCGTCCAACAGGATGTCGTCTTTCCGTTCCCGTATTTTGAGTAAGAGGGATTTCAGCGATTGCTGTACTCAATAGTTCAGGAGCTGAATATTGAAAAATCCCCTGTATCCGTCACCGGAGTACAGGGGAGGCTCCTTTGTTCTGTGAAGAGCGTGGTGTCAGTTCGCCAAGGATTGGATTTTGTCCAGAGGCAGTTCAGAACTCTTGGCTATGAGATCCAACGGCACTCCGTTAGCCAGCAGATTTCTGGCAAGTTCGAGCTTGCCTTTTTCCATGCCGCGCTGTTCAGCCTCGGTGGCCTCGTCTTTGGTGAGCAACGATATGTACATAGCTTTTCCCTCCTTAGCATATTGCCGCAGAATTTTCTTGTATTCCGTCAAGAGCTCCTCGTCTTTCATATTGACTATGGTTGTAGTGAAGAGCAGAAGGTCTCGCTTGTCCTCTGCGCTCCAACCTCGCTCGTTCAGAAGCTCAACAGATTTGCGGAGAAAGTTGAACTTCCGGCGTTCCTCATTCTTACCTATGGCGAACTTCGCCGCGTAGAGAACGATGTCGATAGGGTTATCGCTCGACA
>BOCB01000119.1 GCA_026002695.1 Synergistales bacterium | reverse complement strand
GGGATGAATATATTGGACAACCTCGAAATGCGCGAGCCGGGGAACATCGGCAAGGGTTACAGGCCGAGAAGCAGGGCGGCGGACAAGCCGTAATACAGACTAATGCAGAGATAGGCAAGCGCTGATTAATCAGCCAAAACGGAATTTAGCCGTTTTGGGATGCGGAGCCGGTCAGGGTTTTTATCGTTACCCTTTAGGCTCCTAACAATAAATCAGCATTTACATAGGCGCTGCGCGATTGGACTTACAATTTTCACATATTGCGCGTTTGCCATATAACCTTCATGATATATAATATTCACGCTCTTGTATGAGGGGGTATGATATTTATGTTGTCCGTGAAGCGTATTTTGGTTACGGGGGGCGGCGGTTTTTTGGGTTCGCATTTGTGCGAGAAGCTGCTCTCCAAGGGGCATGAAGTTCTGTGCGCCGATAATTTTTTCTGCGGGAACAAGAACAATATTATTCATTTGTACGGCAGCCCTCGATTCGAAGTCATCCGCCATGACGTTACGTTCCCGCTGTACGTCGAGGTCGACGAGATATATAACTTAGCCTGCCCGGCGTCTCCGGTACATTATCAGAGGGATCCGGTGCAGACGCTCAAGACCTCGGTACACGGAGCAATCAATATGCTTGGGCTCGCTAAGCGCGTGAGGGCTAAAATCTTGCAGACATCAACATCGGAGGTCTACGGCGACCCCGCCGTTCACCCTCAGAGGGAGAATTACTGGGGCAACGTCAATCCGATAGGCATACGCTCGTGCTATGACGAGGGAAAGCGCGCCGCCGAGTGCCTCTTTGCCGATTATCACCGGCAGCATGGACTGCGCGTAAAGATAGCGAGGCTGTTCAACAGCTACGGCCCGCGAATGCACCCGAACGACGGTAGGGTCGTGTCGAACTTTATAATTCAGGCGTTGACCGGTAAAAACCTCACCGTCTACGGCGACGGCTCACAGACGAGGTCGTTCTGCTACGTGGACGACACGATCGACGGGCTCATAGCGTTGATGGATAAGACGGACGACGGTTTTATCGGGCCTATGAACCTCGGCAACCCGACTGAGTTCACGATACTCGAACTTGCGAACCTCGTAATCGAGATGACGGGCTCGAAGTCGAAGATAGAGTTCCGCGACCTGCCGCAGGACGATCCCGCGCGCCGGAAGCCGGATATCTCTTTAGCGGCCGAACTGCTGAAATGGAATCCCTCCATAGCCTTGATAGACGGCCTGCAAGCCACCATCAGACACCTGAAAGGCGTCATCGAATCGTGAACCGCACCCTTTCATTGATAATACCGTGCTATAACGAAGAGCGCACCATAGCGGACTGCGTGAGCAGGGTAAGAGATATAGCTTCGGACGGATTGCGGCTCGAAATCATCGTCGTCGATGACGCGTCGTCCGACGCCAGCCTTGCCGTACTCGGCGAGCTGTCGGTAAAATATCCCGAGATAACAGTTCTGAAGCACGAGCGCAACAAGGGCAAGGGCGCGGCCATCAGAACCGGCCTCATACACGCGACCGGGGACTTCGTAGGGATACAGGACGCCGACGCCGAGTACGATCCGAGGGAGTACATTCCAATGCTCGAACCATGCCTCGACGGGAGGGCGGACGTCGTGTTCGGCTCGCGCTACCTGCGCCCCGAGACGCGAAAGGTGCTTTACTTCTGGCACACATGGATGAACAAGACTCTCACCTTCGCGTCGAACATGTTCACGAACCTCGACATAACGGACATGGAGACGTGCTATAAGCTCTTCAGGCGCGAGGTGATACAGGAGATCGCGCCGACTCTGCGCGAGGAGCGCTTCGGCTTCGAGCCGGAGGTGACCGCGAAAGTGGCGCAGTCGGGCTGTAAGGTATACGAGTGCGCGATCTCGTACAACCCGCGCTCATACGAGGAGGGCAAGAAAATAGGCTGGAAGGACGGTCTCCACGCCCTCTACTGTATATTGCACTACAGTGCGCCGACTGCGCCGCTCCCCATGCAGATTCTCCTTTATCTGCTCATAGGCTTTCTTTCGATGGCGGTCAATATGTCGGCTTTCTCAGCGCTGTTAAGCTCGGGATTCGTGCCGAGCGCGTCGATAATAGCGGCTTTTTTCATCGGGGCTGTTTTCAACTACTTCCTTTGCATCGCGATACTCTTCAGACACAAGGCGAGATTCAGCGCGATGAGCGAGTTCGTTGTATACATTGTCTCCGTGATGGTCATGTGCTTTATAGATTACGAGGTAACGCTCGGGCTTATCGGAATCACGATGAGTTCCTTCTGGGCAAAATTCTGGGGCGCGATCACGGGTTTCGCGGGGAATTTTATAATCAGGCGCAACCTGATCTTCCGGGAGAAGAAAAAGTAGCGCAATCATGTCATCCAAAAGCGGCACATCATGCTCGGCCCCTTGGTGTATTGGTACAACAATTCCGGGATAAGCGAGCGAAACGGCTATAGAACACCATCAAAAATCGAGGAGGTGTGGTATAGTACCGGAATGGATATCCGGAAATCTTCAAAAACAAAGCTCTAAAACTCTACACAAAACTCGGGGCGATTCAGTTCGCCCCTACGTTCATAATTTTTCTATTTCCTCCGTGGAGAGACCTGTCGCTTGGGCTATGATGTTTTTGTCAACGCCCATACGCAAAAGATTAGCTGCGGTTTCGGCTTTGCCTTTGACAATGCCTTTGACAATGCCTTTGGCAATGCCTTTGGCTGTTCCCTTAGCAATGCCCTTGGCTTCACCTTTTCTGGTGGCCTCGTCCATGAAGGCCATGAGGTC
>BOCB01000118.1 GCA_026002695.1 Synergistales bacterium | reverse complement strand
TCGTCTGATCGTGTACGGTGTGGTGATGCATTATCTCCTGCAAGTCCACCATGTCTGTTATGTCCTTCAGAAATGTCAAGGTCATCGATACGTCGCCGCTTGCGCCGCATAGGGGGAACGAGTCGAGAGCCGCCCACGTTTCGCAGTTGAAATCACTGTTCTTGATAAGGATCGTGGCGGAGTGCCGTCTCTTTTCGCGCAGAGCGACACACACAGGGTCAAGCTCCTCCGCGAGGGGAATGTCCTGATGGGTGCTTATCTCCCTGCACGCCCGCACGTCAAGCCAATTTCTCTCGTTCTCCCGCAGGTCGTCAAAACCTATCATTTCCTTCGCCGCGTTGTTTATCATCTTTATGTTGCAGTGAGAATCAATGAGCATTATGCCAATCGGCGCGTCGGTCAGTATCTTGATGAACATATCCGCGCATTCGATAAAATTCGACCTGGGTTTGTCGTCAGAGGAAAGCCCCTCGAAAACCTTTAGCCACTCATAATTACCATGCAAAGAATTAAAGGCAGACTCGGACTTCAGCGCACAACACTCCCTCTGCAATCGCGCTTAAAACAAAACGCCGATTGTCGTAATGACCTGCTCATTATTTTATTTTATCACAAAAATATTATAACGTATGAATTGATTTTTGAGATATGTTATTCGGCGGGCGGCATTTGCTTGGAAAGGGCGATTTTGCGGCGAATTCCCCGCGTATCGGATTCCCTGTGATAAAATATTTTACTGTACCGCATAAAAATATACCGTGGCCGCCCCTGCCGCGGGGGAGGCGTGAGCGTGATTTCAGAAAATCCATTTAACGTATTTAACGTTAGAGGCACAAAGCTGAGAACCGTTAAAACCATACGGAGGATACCATGATTTCAGAAAATTCTATTTAACGTTAGAGACCTAAAGTTGAGAACCGTTGAAACCATTAAGGAGGATACCATGATTTCAGTGATAATAGCTACCTTGAACAGGGCCGAGGCTTTGCGCTCGGTTTCGCTGCCGTCGCTGCTGCGTCAGGACAGGGCTGACTTCGAGACGATAGTCTGGGATGCGAGCGAGGGCGGCGAATCGAAGCGCGTCTGCGATGAGCTGTCCCCTCTCTTCGAGAAAAAGGGCGCGCCTCTGAGGTACTTCAAAGCCCCGCGCGCGGGCTCGTCCTCCCAGCGCAACGACGCGGTGAGGGAGGCTGCGGGCGGCATAGTCTATTTCATCGACGACGACACGGAAATATCAATCGACACGATATCGGCGCTCCGCTCGTGCTTCGCGAGCTTCCCCTGGCTGATGGGGGCGTCCCCTCCCCTGCTGAACAAAAACCCGGCGGCCGGCAACTCGTTCATCAAGAACCTCGCCGTCGTCCTCTTCGGCGCGAAGAACATGAGGTTCAAGAGAATAATCTCAGGCTCCGGAGCGTTGTCGCTCCCCGTAAAGGATATGGCGGGCTCGGCTGATTGGCTGTCGGGCTGTACGATGGCGCTCCGCAAATCGATATTCGGCGCTTTGAGTTTCGACGAGCGCCTCGAAAGATTCGGAGGCTACGCGATCGGCGAGGACGTTGAGCTGTCTCACAAGGTCGCGCTCGAATACAAGCAGCCTCTGATGGTCGCGCACGGCGGCTACGCCATCCACCACTCCGCGCCTGCGGGCAACCGCAGCGCCGGCTGGAGGAAAGTCGCCGCCGCTTTCTACAACCACGCGCTGATAAGGAAGGAGTTCGAGCGCTACGGCAGAAAATTTCGCCTGCCCGCCCGCATATGGGGCCACATCGGCAGCGTCCTCTCCCTGCTCTGCACCGGCACCCCTCCGCGAGACATAATCAAGGGCATCCGCGAGGCAAGGAAGGCGCTGAGGGAAACAACAAAACAATGAATCATTACTCGAATGAATCATTACTCGGCAAAATCGCACGGGGGCGGCCAATGGCCGCCCCCGTGACGACAAAACATATTTTCGCCGCACAAAAAAAGAACGGGGGATTTTATAAACTCCCCCGCCCTTACTTTATAATACCTAATCTCAGGCGCCGTCCCCGCTATTTGCCATCGCCGTACACAGCGCGTAAACGCGCAAGTTCAGCCGCTTGTTCCGCGATTTCGGCGTCCTTGTCGGCAACGACGCTCTCCCATTTAGCGCGTTCGCGCTGCTCGCCCCGCTTCTCGGCATTAGCGAGCGCGGACGCTTCGTTGTGCCGGGCAAGCGAACGCAGACGCTCCGCTTCCTTGAACTCATTCGTAACGATTACGCTGCGGTATGCTCCGATTGTTTGCGACATCTCAGGCACCTCCAACGCTTCTATTTTGGCTAAATCCTCTTCGGTTTTGGCGGCGAACAGCGAGAGCCAAAGCTCCAGTTTGTCCTCCGCGCGAATATCTTTCGGCAGTTTCGTAAGCTCAAAATAAAGCAGACTCATCTTATCGGTTAAGCGCGTGTGGCGGCGGACCTCCAGCGCCTCATACTCCGAGCTGAAATCCTCGCAGTCCTCGAATAAATCGAACCCGACGATGCTTACCACAATCGTGCGCGGCAGAGCCGAATATTTCCCGCCCGCGCCGAGCGCGGACGAGAAATCACGCGCCCAATAGTACAGCGACCGTTCGGGATAATCGCCCTCGCCGCCAACCTGCACCTCCAAGTCAACCCGCCGGCCGTTTACAGTCATGTTGACGTCGAGCCGGCAGAATTTTTCGCCGAGCGATTCAGGCGGAATCTCAGGGTTGATTACCGTAAACTCCGTTATGCTTTCAGGCGGTATGCCGAGCAGGACGGCAACCGGCTTATTCAGCAACTC
>BOCB01000117.1 GCA_026002695.1 Synergistales bacterium | reverse complement strand
GTATTTTTGAAAAAGCGGTTGGCGTGATGTTGGTCCACGTCCACTTGGCAACGCTCTTGGCCACCTGATGCGCTTCTCGTGTTGTGAGTGGGCTGGCAAAGGCGTTTAAGGCGTCAGCGTGGGAGCGACAAGCACGCTCCCACAGGTGCCAATCCGAGTAGCCCAACCGTGCTCGATATGCCCACTTCCGCAGGCCATCGAACAGCGTGACGTTCCTCCCCTCCCCCACCGCTTCCAGTCGTGCGATACGCAGCGGCAGACGGTCGCCAAGGTAGTCACGTAACTCCCCCAGCTCGTAGGGGTCAGGGCGCTCCCAAAATGTGCGCCAGGTGGGATGGTCGGGGGTCTTGGTCAGCCGGTGGGTGTAGGCCCTGTCCGCATCGAGGGCCATGGTCAGGCCGTGCTGAATGCGAGCCAAGAACCGTTGAGGGGTCGCCCGTGCTTTCAGTGTCCTGGACACCGGAGAGGCCAGCACGTAGCCCAGATGCGCATGACCGTTCCGGGGGTTCTGGGTGACCCAGTTGGGCCGAGGGCACTCCGTAGGGGCATCCTGCCACGCTGTAGCGGCCTCTGGGCGGTCCACGTCGAACACCATGGCCCAAACCAGCGCCGAGGGGTTGGGGTCGATGTAGGCACGTTTGAGGGCCTTCTGGCGTGGGTGGTGCTGGATGCCGGCAGCCAGTTCATCGGTGCAGGCCAGCCATTTTGGAAGGCTGGACTCAAACAGGGCGGGTTGGTAGGGTGGTGACATGCGGAACCTCTCTAACAGGTGACGCCATAGCCCCGGACGCCTGCCAGCGTTGCGGGGTTTTTTTTGGCCTTCTCCCAACCTAACTCATCCGTTCAGGTTGTCAAGTAGGCATTGAACCATATCCGGTATAGAGCGCTCTTGGGGGTCCCCCGGTGTAGGGAAAACCTTACCCCCTCCCCCAGCCCCGAAGGGGGCTTTTCCGGGGTTGAGGAAAGCCATACCCGCTTTTGGGTGTAGGCAAACCAAAATCGGGCGCATCACGAAAAATGGCGGCTGCAGGACGCACTAGGGCACTGCTTACGCATCGCCCTGGTGCTGATTGTTCCCCTTGGTTCCCATCAAGGCTTCCCAGTTGGCCAGCACTCGACTGATGAAATATTTCCGTTGCTCAGCGGTCAGAGCGGCTACCCGTTCGCCGAGTGGTTCCAGCATTGCGCCCACTTCGATGAGCCGCCGTGTTCGTTGCTTGCGTTCGTCGGCCTTGGCTCTCGCTAACTTCGCTTCGAGCAGGGCAATGCGTTGGCTTGGTGTTTTAGTCGTCATGGATTTTTTTCCTCGTTGTGATGTTCCCTAACGAGTAACAAAAAATCCGACGCTGGCAAGACTGCATTGACGAAATCGCAAAGCCTGCTTGAATGAAAGAGGGGCGCAAGCGAGCGAAGCGAGCAGCCCAAAATCTATTGCGCAGAGCGAAGCGAAGCACCAGCAATAGCGCACTTATACATCGCTTCGCGATGTGTGCGCCCTGCGGGGCTAAGAGCAAAGCAAAAACCACAACAGGAGCAACAGCAAAACATGGCAATCTTCCACCTCCACGCACAGGTGATAAAGCGCAGCGAAGGACGTTCGTCCGTTGCTGCTGCTGCCTATCGCCTTGGCGTTGCGTTGGAAGATCCTCGCACCGGCCTGCGCCATGATTTCAGCCGCAAGGGTGGCGTGTCTGGCTCGCTGACGCTTGCCCCCGACAACGCTCCGGCTTGGGCATCGGACCCGGCTCAGTTGTGGGCCAATGTGGAGACCATCGAGAAGCGCAAAGACGCTCAACTTTGCCGCGAGTTCGACATTGCCCTGCCCCGCGAACTGACCCCCCAGCAGTGTGCCACGCTGGCCCGTGCGTTCGTCCAAAAAGAGTTCGTTGACCGGGGCATGTGTGCAACGATTGCTTTCCATCACATCGGTGGAGACAACCCCCATTTCCACCTGATGACCACGATGCGAGACATTGACCAGGACGGGTTCAAAAATAAAAACCGCGACTGGAATGACAAGCAATACCTAGACCATTGGCGAGCCGAATGGGCACGCTATGCCAACCATGCGTTGACCTTGGCCAACTCACCAGCACGCATTGACCACCGCTCGTTGAAGGCCCAAGGCATCGACCGCGAACCGACCCAACATCAAGGGCCGAAGGCGTTCGCCATGCAGGCCCGTGGTGTGGTTGTTGACCGGTTCCGCAGGGTGATGGTGGACCTCGTAACCATGCTCAAAGCCCGGAGGGTGGCCCGTCAGGGCCTTTCCCCTTCCCCTCCCATCACAACCCCGCCCCGCAAGGGGTGGGGGATGGGGCGGGGCCGGTAGGCTCCGCCAGTGAGGTGCGATAGCGCCTCACCAACGCACGGGCAGACCATTCGCTGCCCCCAACCGCCGCGGCGATTTCAGCCCATGATTTCCCTTGCGCTCGCATGGTCCCGGCCAGATTGCGCCGGTAGTCTGCTCGGGCTTCGTAGGTGTCCCGTTCCTCCGCCATGTGGTTGCGGACAGTGCGTTCCGATACGCCAAAATGTTTGGCGACTTCCTTGGCGGTTTTTTTTCGTTTTTGGCGAACGGGCATCATCGGGCATACCTCACAATTTCAGCGGTGAAATCCATCGCAGCGATTTTTTTATTCGCTCCGTTCTGGCTTCCTCTTTCTGCCTGTATTTTTGAAAAAGCGGTTGGCGTGATGTTGGTCCACGTCCACTTGGCAACGCTCTTGGCCACCTGATGCGCTTCTCGTGTTGTGAGTGGGCTGGCAAAGGCGTTTAAGGCGTCAGCGTGGGAGCG
>BOCB01000116.1 GCA_026002695.1 Synergistales bacterium | reverse complement strand
CATACGCGCCGAGCACATTGCCGAGATCCTTGCGGAAGCGATCCTTGTCGAGCCTGTCGCCGGTGGACGCGTCCCAGAAGCGGCATGTATCCGGCGAAATCTCGTCCGCCAAGAGCAGCCTTCCGTCTTTGTCCTTGCCGAACTCTAACTTGAAGTCCACGAGCACGACGCCGAGCTCCTTAAAAAGTTCCGCCAGCAAGTCATTCACCTTCAAGGTTATTCGCTTTATCTCGTCAATGTCCTCCCGCGCCGCCCATCCGAACAGAAGCGCGTGATCCTCCGTTACAATCGGGTCGCCGAGGGCGTCGTCCTTGTAATAAAATTCTATCAGCGGGCGCGGGAGCCTCTTGCCCTCCTCGATGCCGAGGCGTTTGCAGATCGAACCGGTCGTGATATTCCGCACGACCACCTCAAGAGGGAGTATCTTCACTTTGAGGGCGAGCTGGTTCAGCTCGTCGACGCGCCTGACGAAGTGCAGGGGTATGCCGTTCTTCTGAAGGTATTCAAATATCTCGGAGCTTATGAGGTTGTTGAGCCGTCCCTTGCCGGACATCTCGGCGCGCTTCTCGCCGTTGAACGCCGTGAAGCTGTCCTTGTACTCGATGACGGTCTGCCCGGCGTCATCCGTTTCGTAAAGCCGCTTGGCCTTACCCTCGTAGATCATCTTCTTTTTCGTTATGTCCGCCATTTATATCTCTCCTTGTTCGGTTAATTTTATAAAACGGAACACCGTCTTAAGGCTGATTTATTGTTCGCGGCTTATATAGGGTAACTAAAACTCTATATTCGTTTATAATTGAGATTATAACATAATGAGGGCATGTAGGGACAACCGCACGGACGACCGATCAAAATTAAGAAACGTAAAGATAGCGAGGTTGTGTGAATGACAACGAAGAGCGAGAAGGACAAACCGTACAGGAGAATTTTCCTCGTGAGGCACGGCAAGACGGACTGGAATCACGAGCTCAAATGTCAGGGACACAGCGACACGCCTCTTAACGGAGAGGGCGAGGCGCAGGCGCGGTTAGCCGGCTGGCGGTTCTTCGGAGCGGTGTTCGACCATGTCTATTCCAGCCCGCTCTCGCGCGCGCGCCGTACCGCCGAGATAATAATGGAGGGCAGTCTGTCGGGCAAGCCGATAAAGAACAGGGACGAGCTCCGCGAAATGGGGTTCGGCTCATGGGAGGGACAGTCCATTCCTCATATAAGGGAGACAGAGAAGGAGGGCTTTGAGAGATGGCTCGCCGCTCCTTTCTCGAATCACCCCGACGGAGGTGAGACCTATGATGAGATACGGTCTCGCGTAACTTCCTTCGCGGACGAATTGAAGCGGCGCGACGATTACGAAAAAATACTCGTCGTGTCGCACGGCGGCATACTCCGCGCGCTCATCGCCGCGATGCTGAACTTCGATGATATGAACCTGATGTGGCGTATGAGGCTCGAGAACTGCTCGATAACGATCGTAGACGTATGGAACGAAACGGCCTCCCTGCTGCTGCTGAACGACACCCAGCACCTGAGGCTGAAACACGGCAGCACGATAGCGTCGTTAGTGTATTGAATAAATCGGCCTTTACTTGACTATGAGGCGATATATGCGAAAATTGTTTTACGAAAGAGGGCGTTACGTATTATGAGCATACCGTCGTTTGACTTGAAACGCAATTACGCGCGGGTATCGGGGGAGATAGAAGAGGCTCTGTCTCGTGTGCTCGCGTCGCAGCAATTTATAATGGGACCTGACGTCGCCGCGTTTGAGAAGGAGGCTGCATTGTATTTGGAGACGCCCTACGCCGTCGGCGTAGCCTCCGGCTCCGACTCGCTGCTTCTCGCGCTTATGGCCGCCGGCGTAGGTCCGGGCGATGAAGTGATAACCACGCCCTTCAGCTTCTTCGCGACAGCGAGCTGCATCACGCGGCTCGGCGCGAAATTGGTCTTTGCCGATGTCGAGCCGGATTCGTACAATATATCGATGGCTCGGGTGAAGGACGCGATAACCTCGCGCACTAAGGCTTTCATCCCCGTCCATATCTTCGGCCAGCTCTGCAAGATTGAGGAGATAAAGGATACGCTCCTCGATAAGGGCATTACCCTCGTCGAGGACTGCGCTCAGTCGTTCGGAGCTCACAGGATGTATGGAGGCCGCATCGTCCGCTCGGGCGGCTGGGGAGGCTTTGGGGGTTTCTCGTTCTTCCCCACGAAGAACCTCGGAGCTTACGGCGACGCCGGCATGGTAACGTGCTTTGACGAGACTGACGCAAAGAAGTTAGCCGGCCTGCACCTGCATGGCTCGTCGTCAAGCTATACACACGAGACGGTCGGCGTGAACAGCCGTCTCGACACGATACAGGCGGCCATACTGCGCGTGCGGCTTCGCCACATCGAGACGTGGACGGAGGAACGCCGCGAGGCCGCGAGGCTGTACGAGCTGCTGTTCGCCGAAAAGGGACTGTTCGGCGATATAACGCCCCCCCTCGAGACCGACGGCAACAGGCACACGTATCATCAGTATGTCGTTAAAGCGCGCGGGAGGGATGATTTGCATAAATTCTTGGAGGGCAAAGGGATAACCACGAGGATTTATTACCCGCTGCCGCTCCACTTGCAGCCCTGCTTCGCGTCTGCCGGTTATAAAAAAGGCGATATGCCCGTATCCGAATCGCTGTGCGATGAAGTGCTCGCCCTGCCGATGTTCCCCGAGCTGAGACCTGAGGAACAGGAGACCGTGGTGAACGCGATAGGCGAGTTTTATCGTAAGGTCTGATTCCGGTAGGGGCGGTCAACGGCCGCCC
>BOCB01000115.1 GCA_026002695.1 Synergistales bacterium | reverse complement strand
GGATACGCCGGACCCAAAGGCCGAGTGATATGCGCCTCGCCAAAGACGGGCTGCCGACGATATGCGCGCTCACTCTCACGGCAATATGCGCGTTTGTAGTTTCGAGGACAGCCGGATGCGTAATGCTCGTGCCGGTCGTATTCGCGGTCTGGTTCTACAGGGATCCCGACCGCGTTCCCCCCGAAGGAGACGCGTGAGTCAGCCCGGCTGACGGCAAGGTAGTGGAGATAATAGAGGGCGCGTTGGACGAATACGCCGGAAGGACCACCAAGATAGGCATATTCATGAACGGCTTCGACGTACACGTGAACCGTTGCCCCGCTAACGGGACGGTCGAGGTTATGAGGTACGTTCCGGGGAAAAAATGGCTGGCTTTCGCGCCCAAAGCGTCCGAACTCAACGAGCGCCTTTACGTCGGCATAAGGACGGAAGCGGGGCGGACGACGCTTGTCCAGATAGCGGGGATCCTCGCGAGGCGTATAGCCTGCCATACGAATATCGGCGCGGCACTTGCGCGGGGCGAACGATATGGTATGATTAAACTGGGTTCGAAGGTTGACCTTTATTTGCCGGACGGAATAGAACCTACAGTTAAGATAGGCGACACGGTACGCGCCGGAGAGACTGTGATAGGGGTGATAAAAAGGTGAAAAAAAAGGGAATGCGAAAGCAGACAATTCCTTTCAACAAGATCGTTCCCAACATGATAACGAGCGGCAGTGTGCTCTGCGGTATGTTCTCGCTGCTATTGACCTACAAGGGGCATTTTCTTCCATCGGCTTTTATTTTGATTATGGCGGTATTTTTTGACTACATGGACGGCAAGGTTGCCCGCAGTCTCGGAGGCAGCAGCGCATTCGGCGAGGAGCTGGACAGCCTTGCCGATGTGATTTCGTTCGGCGCGGCTCCGGCGTTTCTCATGTACGCGAAGTACATGGACGAGGTAGGCGGTTTCCTCTGCGTTCTCGGCGCGGCGTTTTTCGCGCTGTGCGGCGCGCTCCGTCTGGCGCGGTTCAACGTTACGCATATCGCCGGGGCGTTTCAGGGGATCCCGATTCCGGCGGCGGGTATGGCTCTTGCTTCGGTAGTGATAGCCGATATACCTCTCCCGCCTTACTTCGCTCTTGCCATAATGACCGGTTTAGCCTGCCTGATGGTTTCGAGCGTGCGCTACGGCAACCTCAAGCTGCTCCGCAGAGGATGCGTCAACAGGACGAAAGTCGCGCTGCTGATGCTCATAGTCTTGTCTTGCGTTGCGGTATTACATGAAAAATCGCCTCTTACGCTCATATCGATATATATAGCGAGCGGCCCGCTCGGCGTCGACTGGGGAGCTTGGCTCTCCACCCGCTCAGACAAGGATGAAAAGCCCAACCCCGAAGAAGAGTAAGGTAAGCGCTGATTAATTAGCCAAAATGGGATTTAGCCGTTTTGAGATGTAGAGCCGGTGAGTTTTTTATCTTTACCCTTTAGGCTTCTAACAATAATAAATCAGCATTTACTAAGTTATTCGGCGGTGCGGGGCGAACAGCCCCATAATTTAGGAAAGCGCTGAAGAACGGGCTACCGTCATTGGCCGCCCGTTCAGTCTTTCCTTAGATTCCATAAATTCCATATTGGAACAGAAAAGAGGTGTTTGGTTATGGATTACGCGAAAGAATCGCTCAGACTGCACTATGAATGGAGGGGCAAGTTAGAGACCGTCCCGAAGATGAAAGTGGGCTCGAAAGAAGACCTGTCTCTGGCCTACACGCCGGGAGTCGCACAGCCCTGCCTTGAGATACAGAAGGACATCAGCAAAAGCTACGAGCTGACCGGGCGCTGGAACACTGTCGCCGTCGTAACTGACGGAACGGCTGTGCTGGGGCTCGGCGACATAGGGCCTGAGGCCGGTATGCCCGTCATGGAGGGCAAGTGCGTCCTCTTCAAGGCATTCGGCGGCGTGGACGCCGTTCCTATCTGCGTCCGCTCAAAGGAAGTCGACAAGATAGTCGATACCGTCGCCTTGATAGCGGGCAGTTTCGGCGGCATCAACTTAGAGGACATATCGGCTCCGCGGTGTTTCGAGATAGAGCGCAAGCTCAAGGAAATATGCGACATTCCGATATTCCACGACGACCAACACGGAACCGCCATCATCACACTGGCCGCGATGTTCAATGCCCTGAAGATAGCCGGCAAAGACCTCAAGAAGATCAGCGTGGTAACGAGCGGAGCAGGGGCCGCCGGAGTAGCCATCATCAAACTTCTGATGGTTATGGGGCTTGAGGACGTAGTTCTCTGCGATCGCAGCGGCGCGATTTACGAGGGCCGCAAGGAAAACATGAACGGCTCCAAGGACGAGATGGCCCGCATATCAAACAAGCAGAAGAGGAAGGGATCGCTCGAAGAGGTAATAAAGGGCGCGGACGTCTTCATCGGCGTATCGGGTCCCGGTCTCGTCACTCAGGATATGGTGAGGAGCATGGCCAAGAAGCCGATTCTCTTCCCGATGTCGAACCCGACGCCTGAGATAATGCCCGATCCGGCGCGCGAAGCGGCTCCGGACGCTATAATAGGCACGGGCCGCAGCGACTTCCCCAACCAGATAAACAACGTTCTGGCGTTCCCCGGCGTGTTCCGCGGGACGTTCGACGTAAGGGCGAGCGACATAAACGACGAGATGAAGATAGCGGCTTCCTACGCCCTCGCGGAGCTCATTTCTCCGAGCGAGCTGAAACCGGATTACATCATCCCGGCAGCGTTCGACCCGCGCGTGAGGAACGCTGTGGCAAAGGCAGTAGCGGAAGCCGCCCGCAAGAGCGGCGTCGCAAGGATAAAGGTATAAGAAAAGGCTTTTGAATAAGGGTCAAGGGTGATAAC
>BOCB01000114.1 GCA_026002695.1 Synergistales bacterium | reverse complement strand
ACCTCAGTCACCCGCTATACGCTTGATGAATCGCCGATGGCTTATAAGCCCATTGACGAAATAGTCAAGAACATAACGCCTACCGCTGAAATAATTGAGCGGATACGACCTACTTACAATTTTAAGGCAGGAGAATAGCCTCGCGATAATTACCACACGTTCTAAGCATAGAAGACTACGGTGATATGGTGATTAAAATAATAGGAGGAACCTACGAAATGCAAATCGCGTTGACAAAGAAGCTCGCAGCGGCTATGGAGATAAAACCATCACCTATTCGCGAAGTCATTGCTCCGCTGTTTACTTGGACTGCGAACTGGACGAAAGTGTGGGACAATCGCCGAACTGAAGATATGCTTGTGCTTATCAATAACGCCAATCGTTTTACCGTCGCCGTCTATCAGGTTAAGCGCAAAGACTTGAAAAATGTTGCGGAAATGATGACCTCTGCAATCAAGAATACTTTACTTGCGCTGAATCTTAACCCTGAAATCGTTGACAAGTATATGCGACTGGCGGGCGCTGTCGAGTTTACGGCTAATAGCGACAGAAAAGCTACAGCGTGGGTGAACAAAGCTGGAACAGAGTGCGCGTTCAGCGTGGGGCGCAATTACAATGGTGTTGCGAAAATGTTCAGCGATACAGTTGGCGCATCCATAAATCATCACACTGTCGGTTATAGCAACAGCAATGATGATGGCTTTGAGCCGAGAACGGCGATGTTCTCAACTCTTGCCGAACTCACAGGAAAACCGGTCTATAAATACTGCGCCTTTGAGATTCTCGTTACTCTCGATTTAGATATTTATCAGGCAACGCGAAGATTGATAGTACCGGCGGATATTGAACTTGCTAAGCTGCACGATATTTTGCAAGATGTGTTTCATTGGAAGAATTATCATCTGCACGACTTCACTGTATTTGACAAAACGGACAGTGGTGCAGGCTTGAGACTCGTGCCTAACAAAGAAGATTTAGAGTATGACGAACACGCGATTCTTGAGTCCGGTCACAGGCTGTCAGAGTATTTTCCGCAATATAAGAATCTTCTGTACACCTACGATATGGGCGATAACTGGGAACACTCAATCGAACTTGTGCGTATAATTGACGAACACAATGAGGAATCGCCGTATTTGCTTGAAGCAGTTGGACAAGCTCCGCCCGAAGATGTCGGCGGTGTTGGCGGGTTCTGTATTTTCCGAGAGATTATGCTGAACACAAATCACGAAGAATATGCCGAAACAAAGCAGTGGGCGGGATATTGGAAACCGGAACTCGACGAGTGGGAAAAGCGCCCAAAAGTCATACACAGGTGGTAATGCAATTATGCGTCTATTTATTGCCATAAACTTCAGCACCGAAACCCGTGAGCGGCTCATCGCCCTGCGTGATGAACTGCGGCTGCACTCGCTGAGCGGACGCTTCTCCCGCGATGAGAATCTGCATCTCACGCTCGCCTTTATCGGAGAGTGCAGTCCAAAGAAAATCGAAAAGATTGAAGCGATTATGGATACGGTCACATTCGACCCGTTTGAGGCAACGATTGACAGGCTCGGAACATTCTCGCGCGGGACGCTCTGGTGGGCAGGTCTGAGGGAAGACAAGCCGCTGATGCTCCTGCAAAGAGAAATCACACACAAGCTCGCGCTGTGCGGCTTTGAGATGGACGGGCGCAAGTACAACCCGCATATTACGCTTGGGCGCGAAATCGATACGGATTATGCTCTCAGCAAAATTGAACCATTCGGCGAAACCATCAGCGCGTTTGAACTGATGAAATCGGAGCTTATCGGTGGCAGGCTGACCTATACGGCAATCTACGAAAGGCGAGGTGAGGATAATGGCTAAACTGTACTATCAGGGACACGGAAGTTATCGTTTCACGCTGAACGATAACCGTGTTATCTACTTCGACCCCTACGCGGGCGACGGTTACGACCTGCCCGCCGACCTGATTCTTGTCACGCACGACCACGGCGACCACAATCAGATTCAGCTTGTCGCGCAAAAGCTGAATTACCGTGTTATTACCCACGAGTACGTACTTGCGGGAGGTAAACACAACACCTTTGACATAGACGGTATAGGCGTAGAAGCAGTTGTTGCTAAGAATCTTATGCACAATCCAAAACATTGCGTCGGTTTCATCTTGTCGTTCGACGGACTGAAAATCTATTGTTCCAGCGATACATCGAAAACGGAGCAAATGTCCGAATTTGCCG
The DNA here is from genome assembly GCA_026002695.1 of Synergistales bacterium. Taxonomy (GTDB): domain Bacteria; phylum Synergistota; class Synergistia; order Synergistales; family Synergistaceae; genus BOCB01. The sequence goes on along the minus strand of BOCB01000114.1, from coordinate 716 downwards.
CTCGTGAGCTTGATTACGCCATATTCTGCGGCGACGGAAAGTTCAATATGGGCTTGAAAGAAGCGGCTGAGTGCGCTCGGTTAGTCGGCGCAAAGCATAATATCATCGTACACCTCAAGCCCGGCGGTCTGTTCGACCGTGCAAAAGCCGAGAAATGGGACGTGCCAAACAAACTGATAATCGAACCGGGAATGGATTGCTATTGACGAGCAGGACGGTGAAACGCTCTTAATCACTAAGGACATCATCGAAAAGCACTCGTACAACGACGACCGTTTCTGCTCTGCTTGGGAGGACAGCGCATTAAAAGCCTACTTGTGCGAGAAGCGATTTTTGCTCAGCGTCAAGGAAGCAATCCGCTACTTTACAGACAGCGACGCGCGGATTGCGTATTATCTAAATGAGCTGTGGGCTTGGTGGTTACGCGATATTGGAATCAAAAACCACGCCGCGTTTGTCGGCAAAGACGGGGAAATCAGCTCGCATGGCTACCGTGTAGATTGCGCGTGGTGCGGCGTGAGACCCGCGATGTGGGTGAGATTAGAGGAGATAACAAATGAGCCTGTTTGACCTCAAACCACAGCCAATAAAAAAACCAAGACCTCGCTGGCCTGTTGCGAGAACAGGTGGTAAGCTATGTTTGCGAAGAACAAAAGCTTCACCGGCGAGGTGCATCTATTATGTCGGAAAACTATAACAGAATCAAGATAGAATTT
>BOCB01000113.1 GCA_026002695.1 Synergistales bacterium | reverse complement strand
CCGCACGGGAGCGCAGAAGATGATAGGCGGCGCGTCAACAGTATCGCAGGCGTCGCAGGCATATCAGCAGACCTCTCAGGCAATGTCGAACGCGGGCGCAACGCAGAGTGAGGCAAGGTCAGGCGGAGCGCAGGAGGCGTTCAAGGTTGCGATGACCGGAGCACCCTCCGTTTCAGCCGCCCACGCTTCGAGAGCCAACGCAGAGCAGATACGGAGCGATGCTCAGTATGGAGGTCAAAACAACTTGTCTTCTCCGGCGTCCGTGAGCAACACTAACGTGTCCTCGCAGGTTGCTTCGGGCTCTGTGGCACCTTCTCCTGTCATATCCGGTTCCCAAAGCTCAAACAATGGTGTGGGCGCTACAACAAATGCCAACACAGCATACAACAACTCAAACACTGCGGCGCAGTCGCCAACACCCCAAACTTTCAAAGAAGTCATGTCCTCCAAGGAGGCTGTCAGCTCTGCCGGTACTTACGCGGCTCCGGGCAAGACGGCTGAAACACTCTCTGCTTCGAGGATATACGAGCAGTTCGCAAACACCGCGAGCATATCGGGCGTTCAGGGTTCTTCCGCTTCAACGCCTTCCGCTGAGAACGCGAAAAGCTCGCAGACGGATTCATGGGGAGCTTACGCTTCCGACAGAAAGGATGGTAACAAATGACAGGCAAACGCAATGAAGAGGCGAGGGAGTTGGCAAACAACCCCTTCCTCGCCGGACGGACTGAGGCGGCTGAACGCTACGGACACCTTGCCAAAAACGCCGCGCAGTGGCGCAACATATCCACCGGCCTGCTGTTCTGCTGTCTCGTCTGTGTGGTGTCGGCGGTCTTTGTGGCAAGCCGGGTTACGGTCGTGCCGTACATCGTTCAGGTGGACGAGCACGGCTACGAAATTGCGGTTGAGCCGGTAGCCCCGTCGAAGGTGGATTCCCGCCTTATGGTCGCCCACGTCGGCAGATACATTTACTCGTTGCGAACCGTCTTTGCCGACCCGGAGGCGCAGCTTCACATAATGAACTTCGTCTACAATTCCACGCCGGTGAATACGTCGGCTGAAAAGAAGTACAAGGAGTTCTACGCCGGGAACAACCCGACAGTCACAGGCGAGACGGAGACGACCCGGATAACGGTAAACAGCGTTCTGCCGTTGAGTGAAGAATCCTGGCAGGCCGAGTGGACGGAGGAGCGTTATACGCTCACGGGCGCGAAGCTCTCCGCGAAGAACTATCGCGGCATCTTCGTAACGGCGGTTGCTTCGCCCACTGAAATGCGCGAAGTCCTCGTGAACCCTCTAGGCATATTCATAACCGATTTCAACCTATCTGAATTATTTTGATAATAATGGAGGTATATATAATGAAGAAAATACTTTTGTTCGTAATGGTTATGGTATTCGCGCTCTCGTTGGTCTCTCCTGCTGTGTCCGCTGAAATTGTGGAGATAGAGTACGGCGGAAAGATAATATCCGTTGATATGGCAGATATTATCCTCACCTCCGGCGCGGACGGCGATATTCAGACCGAGCTGAATGACCCGGCGAAATACTCAAAGCAGCTCGCGGAGGCTCCTGTTTATGGAGCGGGTAGTGAGGTTGTAGCTCTCAAGGATGATGAATGGGTGGGTGCCTCAGAGAGCTTAAATAATCAGCCTCAAGCGTCTAACACTCAGGAGATAACCGCGCGTCAGTACGAGGATGAAAAGAGAGCGCGTCAATGGACGAACATCGTGGAGGATTTGACTGTGCGCGACATTGACAGTAAGGCTCTCGAACTCGTAAAGGAGTTCAGCGAGGCGAAGGGCGCGGTTCCTCCTTCAAGCGGCGCTGCCGGTTCGGTCGTGATAGTTTACTCGAGCTACACGCCCAAAATAGTCTGTCGCCCGATGTACGTTACGGATGTCATACTCCAGCCCGGAGAGAAGATAACCGGCGTACATCCCGGAGACGCAGTGCGCCGGACGTTTGTCCCCGGCCGTTCCGGGAGCAATGATAACGAACAGCTCCATGTGCTTATAAAGCCGCTTATGGCTGACATTTCCACCAATCTGGTGATAAATACGGACAGGAGGACGTATCAGCTCGACCTCATGGCACAGGCGGCTAAGTTCATGCCCTCTGTCTCGTTCAGCTATCCCGCCGACACGCTCAAAGCGTGGGATACGTTCATTGCCGACAGGCAAAAGAATAACGAAGGCAATCTTACCATCGCCTCCGGCTACTCGGTGAAACCGGAGGATTTGCACCTCGACTACGAGGTTCGCGGCAAGGATTCGCTGCGGTGGAAACCGATTCGCGTCTGGGACGACGGCGTGAAAACCTACATCCGGTTTTCAAAGGGAAGTGTGAGAAAGAGCGTCGAGGCTCCCGTTCTCGTGGTGTTCGAGCATAAAAAAGAGGTTCTTGTTAATTACAGAGCCGCCGAGGATATGTACATCGTTGACCGCGTTTTTGACAAGGGAGCACTCATCGCCGGCACAGGCTCGCTTCAGGACAGGGTTGTCATAACCCGGCTGAGGGGTAAATGACATGACTGAGAAAAATATCGGGCAAAACGAGAACCACAATAATGGCGTTCAGGTTGAGCGTGATACTCGGAAAGCTAAGGGTTACAGCAAGAGAATTATCGCTTACAGCATAGCCGGGCTCTTCGTGCTGATAGCGCTCATAGCTTCACAGGCGCACTTTGGCGTTCCGAACGTCATACAGACAGTTCCCATATGAGCTGAAGGCGGGAACGGTAATCCCCGGACTGCTTATAAGCGGGATAAACTCCGATTTGCCCGGCAATGTACTTGCTCAGGTCTCGGAAAATTTGAGTTTCCCCAAAATCCAACACTCAACCGCCCTTAAACCCTTATACTGACGGCATTTGTAGCTCATTGAGCTTTGAAAACAAGGCAAAAAAAACAATGCAAAACCTTCCGGATTTTGATATAATTGATGTCGACGAAAACACAGTCATATCAATAAAAACGGAGGTT
>BOCB01000112.1 GCA_026002695.1 Synergistales bacterium | reverse complement strand
CCCCGTGAAATTGGCTGCCGACAGAAGCAGAAACAAAGCCGCGGTTGTGAAGAAAACTACTCTCATAGCTACGGCGTGTTTCAGCGTGCCGATTGCCATGAAAACGGTGAAGATTCCCCAAAGTAAGAGATAAAAGCCCATTGAAAGCGCGTCAGCCGGTCCGCCGCCGAAGATTGACGGGTTCCAGATGAGTACGAGCGACCACCAGAAGCAGCCGTAAGCCGTAAACGCCGTCGCGCCGAACAGGTTGTTTCTCGAAAACTCCTTAAGGCCCGCGATGATTTGCGCCAGTCCCCCCATAGCAAAACCCATCGCCGTAATGACGGCGGACATCTGAATGATATCCGAGTTATGCAGGTTCAACAGTACGGTGGTCATGCCAAAGCCAAGTAGACCCAAAGGTCCGGGATTTGCCGTTTTGCTTTCGCTCATTCTATAATACTCCTCTCTGATTTGAGGGGGCGAGCGCCCCCTAACTTTAGATCCCCGACAATAAAGTCAGTTTTTACAGCCCAAGCAGCTTTGCCAGTATATCCGAGGCTTCTTTGGGGTCGGCCTGCCCTCTCGCTTCCTTCATTACAAGGCCGCTCAGGAATTTCAGCTTGCCGCCTTTTTTGTCCTGGCCGCTCTTTATAATATCGGCCACCTCAGCCTGTTCGGACACTATTCTGCCGATTATCTCCGACAGCGCCCCGCCCGTCAGGCGTCCGGCGGACGCGCCGACGCGCTTCAGCGCCTCCGTGAAGGATATGTCCTCTCGAGCTAAGAGATCGAGTATCTCCTTGCCGACTGTACTCGAAATGTCCTTCGCGTCGACTTTGAGGACGAGTTCGGCGAGGGAGGCCGGCTTTACTCTGAAGGTCGTTATGTCGCCGCCGAGTTCGTTCAGGACGCGCAGCACCTCCATGCGCACCCAGTTCGCCGCCCGCGCGGGCGGAGCTCCCGCTTCAACCGTTTCCTCGTAGTACGCGGCGAGCTCCTTCTGTTCGGTAAGTATGGCTATCTCCTCGGCTGAAAGGCCGAAGGACGCGGCAAAGCGGCCGCGCTTCTCCCACGGAAGTTCGGGCATGGAGGCCTTGTAGCCGTCTATCTCGCTGTCGTCCAGGATTATGGGCGCGAGGTCCATCTCGGGGTAGTAGCGGTAGTCGGACGCCGTTTCCTTGTTGCGCATGGAGCGCGTCACGCCGCCGGCGTCGTCCCAGAGGCGCGTCTCCTGTATTATGCGGTCTCCGGCGTCAAGGACCTTGTTCTGGCGGACTATCTCGTACTCGAGGGCGTGTTCGATGGATCTGAACGAGTTCATGTTCTTTATCTCGACGCGCGTACCGAACGAACCGTCCGGATTGGAGAGCGATATATTCGCGTCCACGCGCAGCGATCCGGATTCCATCTCGCCGTCTGATATTTCGAGGTAGCGGGCGAGCTGACGCAGACGGGTAACGTAATCCCGCGCCTCGGCGGGCGAGGACATATCGGGTTCGGAGACCACCTCCGTGAGCGGCACGCCGCCCCGGTTGTAATCGACGAGGGAGTAGGCCGCGCCGTGAAGCCGTCCGTCCGTCGTCGGGTGAACGAGCTTTCCGGCGTCCTCCTCGAGGTGCAAATGATGTATGCGGATTCTCTTCGGTTTGCCGTCCGATTCGATGTCGAGCCAACCGCGCGTGGCTATCGGCAGCTCGTACTGCGTTATCTGGTATGCCTTCGCCAGGTCGGCGTAAAAGTAGTTCTTCCTGTGGAAGTTTGAGTAGTTCTGTATCGTGCAGCGGAGGCCGAGACCCATGCGGGAGGCTCTCGCGACGGCGGCGTCGTTGATTAAGGGCAGATTCCCCGGCACGGCGAGGCATATCGGGCAGACGTTCGTGTTCGGGCGTTTGCCGATGTAATCGGTGGAGCAGGAGCAGAATAGTTTCGTCTTCGTGTTGAGCTGCAAGTGTACTTCAAGTCCTATTACTATTGGGCGTGCCATTTTATGCCGACTCCTTTCCGAGCGGCGCCGCCACTCCGGGACGTCCGACCGTTCTTTCGAGCACGGCGGCTATGCCGAGCAACTCCGCGTCGAAGTATCTCTGCCCGACGAGCTGAACCGAGAGGGGCAGACCGGCGTCGTTCAACCCCATGCTGACGTTTATGCCGGGCAATCCTCCGAGGCTTATCGGCACGGTGAATATGTCGCCGAGGTACAGCCTGTTCGGGTCGGTCTCCTTCATGCCGAGCATGTAGGGCAGCGAGGGCGACGTCGGCAGTATGTAGGCGTCGAACCTTTTGAAGAGCTCGTCGAACTCGTCCACCATGCGCCGGCGCACTTTGAGCGCGGGGCCGTAATAGTTCTGATAGAAGCCCTCGGTCAGGAGGCACGTGCCGAGGATTATCCGGCGGCGCACTTCCTCGCCGAAGCACTCCGTGCGGGTGTTGACGTACATCTCGTTCAGCGTCTTGCCGTCGATGTGCGCCCCGTACCTCATGCCGTCATAGCAGGCGAGCTTCGAGCTCGCGTCGGCGAGCGCCGTAACGTAATACGTGGCGACGCCGTATTTGACCGCTATCGGCATATCCATAGGCTCGACGACGGCTCCGGCCTCCTTGCAGAGCTCGGCGGCTTTGCGGAGCGCGCCGTACAGCTCGGCGTCCATCTGGCTCGCCTCGAAGCCCTCGAATATGCCTATCCTCTTGCCCTTCAAATCCGCCAAGTTAAGCGCGTCCGTGAACTTCGGCCTGTCATACGCGTCGCACGTCGTATCGTTCGGGTCGGCCCTCGCGAGCGCCTCGAGCGCGAGGGCGAGATCCTCTACGGAGCGGGCGAGAGGGCTCACCTGGTCGAGCGACGACGCGTAGGCAAGTATGCCGTATCTGCTCACCTGCCCGTAGGACGGCTTCATTCCCTGCACGCCGCAGAAACACGAAGACGAAACTATTCTGCTCCTGCTCCACCGATTACATCGGCAAACGCCCGAACACGAACGTCTGCCCGATATGCCTCGCCGTGC
>BOCB01000111.1 GCA_026002695.1 Synergistales bacterium | reverse complement strand
GTCTCCAAACGTTTGTACGGCTTGTCAAAATTCACATTTTACGCAATCGCCGCCGGCTTGGCTGAAATATTCGGCAAATTGTACACCGGAATGTCATCATTTTTTGACAGACCGCCGCGCTCAAATCGGCGTTGCCTTTGGAGGTGAGCTTGAAAAATGGGGAAACTCAAAGTATTTGATGTTCCCCGCACGCGCGGGGGTGATCCCAACCTATGTATCCCTCGTTTCGCAGTTGTAATTTTCTGTTAATTATTTTCTCCGTTTGATGTTTGGGGAAATAGCACGAGATAGTTTTGAAAAAATACGGTTAAGCTGTTATCATATCTTTTATGGAAAATGAAGGAAATAAAGCTGTATCGATAAGCGTTTTACATCCGGGCGCGGCGCCAATAGCTCTTTCGCTTGCACGGTTGGCCGGGATCAGGGAAACAGTCGATCAATTCACGGCTTGGAGTCCAAACAGCAGATCGGCTTCTCCCGGCATACTTGCGGAAAGCCCGGCAGCTGCACTTCTCTGTGGTTGCCGGCCTCTGTATAAAGTGGAACAATTCTGGGAAAACAAAGCAGCGGACATCTTTTATAAAGAAGATGGTATCAGTGCGGCTCAGCTTCATGACGACGCTTATGCCCGTATGTTGGATAAATTGGCGGCGATAGACTGCCGGCGTCTGTTTGAAACGATTTGTCTGACGATGCTGTAACACCATAATTTAGAGATTAAGTTGACGCACAGCGGCACGACGTCGATTTCCGTCGAGGGAATGTATGCGTTGGAATAAACAGCAAAATCGGGGAAGGAAGACCAAGAGTCTTTTAACATCACGTATGGCTATTCGAAAGACCACCGTCCCGGCCTGAAACAGATCAAGCCGGGTCTATTCGTACAGCAAGAGGGACTTCCGTTGCCGGGAGAGTTGCTGTCCGGGAACAAATCCGGCCGGGTATGGAACCCTCAAGCAGTGCGGGAATTATCGGAATTGCTCACGGGTAAAGGATATGAAAAAACGATATTTCCGGCGGACTGCGCGTTGGTCTCGGCGGAGAGTCTTTTGAAACCGGATGAACAGAACATCCAATTCATCTCACGCTTTCCTGAGACGTTTGATTTGGCGGAAGAATTGAAAACAGAGGCTTGGATTCATGGAAATAGGGAAGATTCCGGCTCCCTTGCGGAGAAGCCGGCAGACAGGACGTCCGGTTACAGAGGATGGCAAACGGTTCGCGAGATAGAGGGGAAATCGTTCGGTTTTGTTGCGGTACATTCGTCGAATCCGGAACAGCGCAAAGAACGGTCATTGAACAAGGCAGTCGGACGAGTTCAGAAAGAACTTTGCCAACAGAGCGCGGAGCTTCAAAAACAACCTTTCGCCCGCGAACCCGACGCCATGCGAGCAAGTGAGAAACTGCGGGAACTTGCGGAGAAGAAAGGTTTTGAGAGTAGTATTTCTCTGAAGAAAGTAGGTAACTATTCAGTCGAGTTCTAAAATGTGTTAAGGTTTTACGAAAATGGAACGATACTGTATATATGAATAACTTAGAAGAACTAACCAAAGAAGAACTGATAGCCTTAGTTTATAAGCTAATGGCCGGGATAACAGAACTTGAAATCAGACTTAACCAAAACAGCTCAAACAGTTCAAAGCCGCCGAGTTCCGACGGTTTAGCGAAACCGGTCACAAAATCGCTGCGCGGGAAATCCGGAAGGAAACCCGGAGGACAGCTCGGGCACAAGGGTCATGGATTGAAGATCGACCGTGAGCCGGACGAAGTTGTAAAAATTGCGCCGACAATTTGTCCGGACTGCGGCGCCGATCTGTCGAAAGAACCCTCGCAGCACTCTGACACGAAGTACGTTTATGATGTGCGGCTTACGGTTAAACTGACACAATACGACCTTGGCGAGACAGTTTGCCCGAATTGCGGCGCGTGTGTTAAAGATGAAATCAAAAAAAATCTACTTACATCGCCGACTTTACACGTTGACGAGACGGGAATGAGGGTTTCCGGACAAACTCAGTGGTTTCACGTTGCGTCAAATTCAAAATTCACACTTGTGACCGTACATAAAAAGCGAGGAAGCGAGGGAACGGAAAGCGGCGGCGTTGTGCAAAAATACACCCATACGCCGGTTCATGATTGCCGGAAGCCATATTTCGAGTTCGATAAATGCAAACACGCACTTTGTTGTGCCCATTTGCTGCGCGAACTCAACGCATTGATTGAGCCGGGACAAAATTGGGCTTTGGATATGAAAAAGCTGTTGTCGGCAATGAAAAATGTCGTTGATAGTTATAAATCGGACGATAGAACCGAACTTTCACGATATTATCAGCAAAAATTCAAAAATCGGTACGATTTAGCTTTAGAAAATGGCAGAGCTGAAATTGAGCCGAGTTCCGCAAGAAAAAAATCAAAAGCGGAGAATTTGCTCATACGTTTGTTAAAATACCAAACTGAAATCACCCGTTTTTCCGAAGATTTTAACGTTCCGTTCGACAATAACCGGGCCGAACGTGATATTCGCAATAACAAAGTCAAACAGAAAGTCACAGGCGGGTTTCGCACAGAAAGCGGCGCGGAAGATTTTGCAAAAATGTCGTCTATTTGTAGGTACTGTTGTAAAGTTCGGCGACAGCGTTGCAGATACTGTGAAAGCGATATTCTGTGGAAATTTCACTCATTTTGCATAACGACTGAATAGTTACAAAATTGCCTTATCGTCAACGGCAAAGCGACAAAAATCACAGTAGCCTCCGCTGACTACTACGGCGGCAAACTCCGCGCGTACCCGACGCCGATAATCCTCTCGCCGGATAGTTACTGGCTTATCTCCGACCCCGAACGGGGTTTTGACAGCAGATACTTCGGCCCCGTGAACCGAAGCGTGTTCACACACAACCTCAAACCACAGCCAATAAAAAACCAAGACCTCGCTGGCCTGTTGCGAGAACAGGTGGTAAGCTATGTTTGCGAAGAACAAAAGCTTCACCGGCGAGGTGCATCTATTATGTCGGAAAACTATAAC
>BOCB01000110.1 GCA_026002695.1 Synergistales bacterium | reverse complement strand
CCCGCGGCGGCAGTAGCTGCCGGAGCCGCTTGCTGTGTTGCTGCGGCAGCGACCTTCGCCGGCGCGGCAGCCGCAACTTGAGCGCGCGCTGTCGCGGTTGAGCGGTCTATGAAGCTGACGGCTGCTTCAAATTCTCCGCCGGCAGCCGTGAGAGCGGCTCTGTCGTTTACATAGAGCTTGAACTCCGCCTCCATGAAGAAAGGAACCTTCGGGAAAGCCGAATTGATGAGCTCCCCTTTGCTGTTGAGCACGCCTAAGACGTTTTGCGCATTTTTTGAGGTCGACCATTCCTGTCCGGTGGTTAGGTTTTTCAGCGTGAAACCCGACAGCGCGCCGGCTTCCCCGTTCACCTTCACGGTGAATTCCGCGTCAGCCTTGCCGTCGGGGGAGAGAGCGCTTCCGGCGCCGACGACGTCTTTGTTAGCCGTGCCCGTCAGAGATAACCCTTCGAGCTGCCCCATAGCCGCAAATGCCCCGCCCGCAAGCAGGAGCGATACCATCAAAGCTGCCACAAACATCGGAAAACGTTTCTTCATCATTACGCGACACCTCCATATTTTACGCCCGAACCATAATCAGGCTCGAATTGTAAAGATAATTATAACAGAAACGCAAAATAAAACGCCTTGTCCTCGATACGGCGTACAAAACACGACGTACAAAATTTTAAGCTCATATAAAATAAACCAGCCTTCATGACTTTCATGGGGGAAGAATGCTCGCTGAACAGCACAGTTTTTGCTGTATGCTATAATCAATTAAAACATTCTACAGATTGGATGATGTATTAATATGAATAAAAAAGTTCGTTCGTTATTTTCATTGTGCGCCGCTTCGTTCGTCATTTCAATTTTCCTCGCCTCCGCGTCGTTCGCTGAGGTGCTGTACGAGGTTCCAAAGCTCCTCAAACCGGCCGGAATCGCCTATTCCGTCGTTGACCCGGTTGTTCCGATAATGAGCAGGGCGGGCGCGAAATATAAAATCGCGGGCTCAGATAAGCCGGAAAACACATGGGTCGAGGACGGCGAGAACCTTGAAGGCGCGCTCGTGTACGGAAACCGCGTTACTGTGCGGCCAATCTCCTCGAAAAATTCCAATGTCTCGTGGGGGGAGCTGTTCTCTCCCACTGACGGAACCAGCCTCGGATTTATTCCGATGAAGGGATTGGAGAAGTTCCCCGCTGTTAAAATTCACGCGCCGAAGGATTACCTTGTGCTGAAGGATTCGCCGGAGCTCTCCCTCATGCCGGGCAAAGCGGATAAAAAATACCTGCTCTCGTCGTTCGGGTACGAGCTCATCAAGGGCGAAGTCGTAACGGCTTACGGCGAGTTCGATGCGGGGGGCAAGAAGTGGCTTCTGCTCGGCTTCGGAAGTTCGTCGGAGGCGTATACGGACGCGGGAGTGGGGGTGCGCTACGCGTGGGCGCGCGCTGAGGATATGCAAGCCATTTCGTCTTACGAGCCGGACAATTCAAAAGTCGGCGAGGCGCTGCTGCCTAAAAAAATACGCAACTCGATGTTACGCGACTATGATAATAAAACAACCACCGCAGATTTCGAGACCCTTGACGAAGGAATGAAAAAAGCCCTCTCCTCGAACGGATTCCGGATAAATCCCTCGCCGATGTACTCTGAATACGTAATGGTCGACGACATGGCAGACGCTTACGCCGACACTCGCGACTACGCTGCGGACTTCATCACGACGGACATGTTCCTCCACGCCTGGCATCTGATATTCGACCGGATGCTCCAGAAGGCGGAGAGCGGTTATCTCTCAGGGGCGCTGGATAAAGCGATGACGCGCGCGGCGGAGGAACTTGGCAAGGCTCGCGGTCAGCTTGCCGCGCGGGAGGGCGCTTATGATTCGGCGCGGGACGTGTTCGATATAACTCGGAGCCTGCTGGGGAACAAGCAGGCGTCTCTGTCGCCAAAGGGCTTGGAGGAGATAAAAAGGATAATGGACGCGAATAGTTTCGCTCCGTCCCTGATAACCGGCGCGGACACGGACTACTCGCAGTACCGTCCGCGCGGACACTACACGCTCACGCCCGAGCTGCAAAGATATTTCAGGGCAGCGGCCTTCCTCGGCGGCGCGGGTTGGGATATCCTCTCCGATACCGGCGAGCCCGCGATCGAATCCCTCAGGACTGCCGCTCTGATAACGCTCGTAATGGACTCAGCCGGCAAGGACTGGACGGATTTTGAAGCCCCGGTGAACTTTCTCTTCGGGCGCGCGGACGATCCCGGACCGAGCGAGCTTCTGCCGATAGTAAAGCGTGTCATTGGCGATTACTCCGGTCTTGCCGACGACAAAAAAATCAGGCGGCTCGCCGCGGAGATAAAGACAAAGATTGCGCCCCCGCGGATCGGCGTGGCGGGGTCGGGTATAAATTTCCGCGTCTCAGGCAAGAAATTCAGCTTCGACGCGTACATCTTCACCATGCTGACAACTCCGTCCGTCAAGGGACGCGCTTTGCCCGAGGGAACGGACGTTATGACCGTGCTCGGTTCCGCCGCCGCCGCCGAGGTAAGCGCGCGCAACGGAAAATTCCCGGCGTATCCGGGCATCGTCAGGAGCCTGACGGATGAATTCAGGGGTTTTGATTCCGCGTTCACAAAGTGGCTCGGTTTATTGGGGGAGGGCTTCAAGGACTCCGGCTCAAAGCAGTTCTTTTACAGGTCTCCCGCGTGGCGGTGGAAGAAATTGCTCACCGCGTCCGCTTCATGGGCGGAGCTGAAACACGACACGGTTCTCTACGCCAAGCAGAGCGGCGCGGAGATGGGCGGCGGCCCCGTTTGGGAGGCCGGCAAGTTCGAGCCGCCGTATCCGCGCGGCTACGTCGAGCCCGACCCGCAGACCTTTGACGCGATAATAAAGATAATTGAGCGCGCCGAGGATTTCATTACCCGATTCCCGTTCGAGAGCAAGGAGAGCGAGTACACGAAAAAGCTCGAAAAACTGAAGACGCTTTGCGTGACGGCGCGTGACATCGCTCGGTTTGAGGTCGGCGGACGAAAGCTCTCCATAAACGACTACCAAAACATA
>BOCB01000109.1 GCA_026002695.1 Synergistales bacterium | reverse complement strand
GAGCGTTACGACGGGGCAGCGGAAGGATTCGCGCATGAGCTTCTGGCCGAGCGAGTAGTCCTCCACGACCAGGAGGTCGCCCATGATGTGTTCGAGCGCGGTTCGCCATTTTAGGGACGGTTCTATCAGCTTCATCACCCAGCCCACGACGCCGCTCGGCGGCAGCCTGTAGCGCTCGTCGATGTTTCGCGGTTTGCCGCGTTCGAGCGGGAGGAACGTCGCGCGCCCGGCGTTGTTTTTTTTGAGCTGATCTATGCATCTCCCGGCTTCGTCCATTGTGTCCACCAATACCCAGAACTGGCGGCCTCCGAGGAAGGCCTCCATTGCCGTGGCAAGCTCTGTCGGGCATGTGAAGGCGTCTATTACGGCGCAGGGCTTCGCGTCGAGGCGGCCTAATTTGGCGGCCGACAGGATGTGCTGCACGGGGCGCGGGTATACCTCGGCCTGCGCCTGCTCCTGAAGCTCGGAGAGGCGGCTCGTGAGCTTCGACGCCTCCCTTCTGTTCCGCTGAAGCTCCGCCGAGATTTCCTGGAGCCGCGCGTATACGCCCCTGTGCCGCGCGGCTATGGAGTCCTGTTCGAGCAGCAGTTCCTCGTGGCGTTTTTCGAGCGTCTCGCTCTCAGATTTAATCGCGCGAGTCTGGTCGTGGGCGGTCGTGTCCTTTTTTTGCCCGCGCAGACTTTTAAGCGCCTCGCCCATGGATTTTATGCGCCCTTTCAGCGCGGACATGCTGCCCTCGATCTGTCCAGGCGCGTTGTTCAGGCGCTCCCGCTCCGCGCGTGCGCGCTCCGTGTTCTCTATGTGTTCGTTATATACGCCTTCGGCGTCGGCGAGTTTTTTTTTGACTGATTCCGATTTTTTTGTCATGGCGGAGGTTTCTTTGCGCGAGGCGTCTGCCTCGGCGCGGAGTTTTTCTATTTTTTCGGAGAGTGCCGTTCGTTCCTCGTTTATCTGAGCGGCGCGGCGTTTCGACGACACGAGCGACGCGCCGTACCCGTATGCCGTTTTAGTCAGCGACGAGAGGGAGCTCTTCGCGTCGTCGAGGTCCCTTATCTGGTTTTGTTTGGTCTGCGACAGCTCCGACATGTTGCCGTCAAGGAACGCTGTCGCCCGCTCCCATAGGCGCTTCCACTCCTCGCGCGACCTCAGTTCTTTTGTCAGCTCGGAGATTCCCTCGCGAAGTAAAATAACGGACTGTTCATTTTTTGCGCGGCGCGACCAGTAGAGCAGTTTGCGCTCTTCTTCGAGGGAGTCGAGTAATTTTTGAGCCTCTGCGGCTTTCGCGGCGGCGGGCGCTATCTCGTCGCGGCGTGCCGAAAGTTCGGCGGAGAACGTCCGCAGCCTCGCGTACTCCTCTTTCGCGTCGCCGAGACGTTTTGACGCCTCGTCGCGCCTCTTGCGGTACGCGTCGATGCCGAAGAGGGATTCGAGCAGCATTCTTCTCGCGGACGGGCGCTGCTGTATTACCTCCGTCACGTCGCCCTGCCCTATGAAGGCGAACCTGTCGCCTCACATCTGCCAGAGGCGCTTCGCCTCGTCGAGCTCCGACAAGTTCACCTTGACGCCGTCCACAATCGACTGAGATCCGTTGTCGGTTACCCTGCGCTTGATGGCGCAGAGCCTCGTTCCCTCGCGGAGCTGTATCGCGACCTCCGCCTCGCTTGCCGGTCCCTCCGAGCTCGACCCCTGAAAGAGCAGGTCGTTCTGCCGCGATATGCGCAGCTTCGACGCGTGAGTATCGCCGAGCACCCATCGCAGAGCGTCCAAAAGATTGCTCTTGCCGCTTCCGTTCGGCCCGACGATCGCCGTTATCCCCGGCGAGAGAGGAAGCTCGTGCGAGCCTCCGAAACTTTTGAAACCTTTAAGCTGGAGTCGTGCTATGTACAATTACGATTTCCTCGCGCTTTTCCATCAGCTCCGCCCTGTGGGAGACGCGCAGAACGGTCCCCTGAAAATCTATCTTGAACTTGCCCCACGCGTATTCCTCGCGCTCGACCAGGTAAAATCTCCGCTCGAACTCCTCCTCCCACATCGGCAGATAAGTATCGGCTATGTACTTCGCTATAGTCGGGTGCGTCTCTATCAAAAACGCCTCGGAGAGCGAGCCGAGCACTGCCTTGCGAAGTGCTCTCTTGAGCCTCATCGCGACCGTGTCCTCCTTGTCGACCCAGCCCAAGCCGGCGCAGAAGGGGCAGCTCCTGCTCATGATGCTCCGCATGTCGAGGCGCGAGCGTTTGCGCGTTATCTCGACGAGCCCGAGGGACGTCAGCCCGAAGACGCGAGCTTTGTACTTGTCTCCCTTCAGCAGCTCCTGCATCAGCTCGACCAAGCTCTCCCTGTGCTGTTTGCCGTTCATATCTATGAAGTCCACTATGACGATGCCGCCTATCGCGCGCAGCCGCAGCTGCCTCGCTATCTCCTCGGCGGCCTCGGTGTTCGTGTTATAGGCCGTGTCCTGCAAGTCCTTCGTTCCGATGTACTTGCCCGTGTTGACGTCTATTACCGTAAGCGCCTCGTTCTGGTCTATCACGAGATACGAGCCGCTCGGCAGCCACACTTTGCGCTCGTGCAGCTCGTCAATCGCCCGCTCAACCCCGTAGACCTCGAATATCGGCATGCTGCTCTTGTGCAGCGACAGCTCCGGCAGCTTCCCGTCAGGCATTTTTTGCAGAAGCTGCTCAATGTTTTCATATTCGTCCTGCCTGTCGACGACTATCTCGCCGATGCCGCCGGTCAGCTCGTCCCTTATTGTGCGCTCGACTAACCCAATATCCCTGTGCAGCAGGCAAGGCGCGCTGTTCTTAGCGGCTTTGCGCTCTACTTCCGCCCACTCGCTCATCAGCTCCGCTACGTCGTTCGTCAGGTTCTCCTCATCGATATATTCGGCCACCGTCCTGACTATCAGCCCGTACCCGTCGGGGCGCAGCTTCCTCGCCAGGGCGCGCAGACGCGCCCTCTCCTCCGAGGCCTCTATCTTCTTCGATATGCCTATGTCATTGTTCGACGGCACGAGCACGAGATAACGTCCGGCGAGCGACACGCGCGGCGACACTCGCGCCCCCTTGCCCTTGCGCGGGTTTTTCAGCACCTGCACTGTAATGTCTGCGCCGGGCTTTACTGTAATGCCCTTTAC
>BOCB01000108.1 GCA_026002695.1 Synergistales bacterium | reverse complement strand
CGTGTTCTCGGCGACCACGGAGACGACGACGCTCATCCCGAAGACGCCGTGAGCCGAGAACGTCTTCAAATCCGCCTGTATCCCCGCCCCTCCGCTGCAATCCGAACCCGCAATGCTCAATACTTTTTTCATAAATATTAACCTCCAAAGGCATTTAACGTCAGATGCTTAAAGTTAAAAGCGTTAAAAAACGCAATACCTCCAAAAAAGAGACACCGCCGGGTTCAGGCAGTGTCTTGTCCGCACATGCTTCCCTGCGCTGGTCTTAACCAACAGGTTCAAAGGGTCAGGTTTTACCTTCTCAACTCCGCTGTGAAAACAGGAAGTTCCCCCGCACAATATTCAATTTTCCAAAATCTTTGTTATTTTACCGTGATGGAATTCTCGATCGCCGCAGAGGCTTTCTGCCCCTCAGCTATCTTGGTCTTGTCCGAATAAACGGAGGCGACTGTTATGACCCTGGCTCCATCCTGGAACATCAAAGTGCGAGTCTGCATAAAAACGCCGTTGGGCTCCATGCTGTACTCGTACAGCGTAGCGTCTTTGCCGGCTATCTTTACCTTTTTGAAGGACACGAGCTTGACGTTCTGTCCGGCGGAGGCAAGCTGCGACTTCAGCGCAGCCTCGTCCTGCGGGACGAGCTTCTCCTTGACGCCCTCAGTCACTGTGAGCGCGACGGATGCTGTGGGCGCCGACGGGTTGATCAAGTTGACGCTGGTTATCTGACCCTGCTGAACCTCGTTCGCCATCCACCCTGCCGGATATTTGAACGACACGCCGTTCTTTGTGGTGTGAGTCTGATCGGCGGCGAAAGCAGCCTGAGCAAATACGGCCATAACAAAAGCAAACACCAGAAGCGAAACGAAACGGGCAAAGCTCTTTGTTGAATTGCAAGACATACTGTGTACCTCCAGAAAGTTAAGTGTGTTGTTTGTTACTTGCGTAACCGTGAGAGTATATCATTAAAATCACAGAAACTCAAATTTTCCGCGCAAGCCCATAACGGGCAAATGTGATGGAACGGGCGGCCTAGGCCTTGGGGAAACGGGCGGCAGGATGCCGCCTCTGTTCCAATTTTCACCCATCGGGCGCAAGGGTTCAAATAAACAATATACTTTGGCAAACGCAACAAGAACATAACAAACCCCATTGTGTGCAAACCAACGCGATATACAAGGCGATTCGTTTTAAGGCTCGGCAGCCGATTCAGCCATCCGGAATTACCCAAATCCATCAGCAAATGTTCCTTTATCGCAGGAAGAGTTTTTCTCAGGTGCTCAATATATCGCATCACCACATACCTCCTTATTTGAACTCATTAAATTCCTTATCGGGGAGCGTTCCGTTTGGGGGGGCAGCCACAAGGGCTGCCCCTACTGATACATTGCCGCGTTTACGGATTCGTAGGGGCAACCCTTGTGGTTGCCCTGTTCCCGCCTTGTGGTTGCTCTGTTCTCTAATTTTACCCCATTCGCAATCCATCTACAACCCTTGCGGCTGCACCTGTTCCCTTGAATAACCGCTCTGTCATCATACGGTATGCAACACGCCGCCTTTTTTGAACATCAGCCCGTCCAACGCAAACAACGCGCCGTATCTCGCCCGATCAGCCAATAGTTTCAACAGCGGCCTGTCCGCCGCCGCCCCGTCATTCGACAGAAAAACCACAGGGTGATATTTCACCTTCAATTTATTCTTCAGCACATACACGTTCATCAATCTCTCCGACAAAAAACCATAGATCCGCGCCTGATAGGTATCGTACCCTTTTACCCTGTCGGCGATCTTTATTTCCAAATTGCTCAAGAGAGGGAATATCCATGAACAGTAATCATCGAATATCTCCCGGCGCGTTATGAACATATTACCATAAGAAATTTTGTTCTGTCCCTCCATAGTATTGATGAAAGCGTCATAATAATCCGGGCTTGACTGCTTGACAATCGTCCTCAGCGCTGCGTAATCAGTCCTTGAATGTACGAGGCAATACTGAACCGCGGGACTGTATGATAAAGACCAAGGTTTCGGCATTATAATATCGTACCCGTTCATATGTTTTTCCGGCTCGAACGACGTATCGCTCATCTTATATATATATTCATCCGGCGTCCTCGTTATCATGTTCCTGACCGGAATATCCTTGTACAAAAAATAACGCCTGTAATGATTCAAGCCGATATAGTCAACGTTACGCAAGTTCTTCCACGCCCAGTACAGGACGGTCAGCTCGCAGTAGTTCGGGTTCTTGCGGCTGATGTTGTCGCCGGTGTCGTCGCCCTGTATGCCGAGGTCTGCTTGGGACAGCGCCCTGCCGCCGTGAACGGGCGTGAAGACGCCGTCGCTTCTTACGTACTCGCCTTTTTTATGGGCGCAGACCAATATTTTGACGTTTGACATAGAAATACTCCCCTTCGTTAGTTTTTACAGATTACCTTTTCCGCCGCCGCGAGGCCGTCCAAAACAGCCGCGTCCATATTTATATACCTGTAGCCGCCGAGGCGGCCCGCCGGATAAAAATTACGCGCGGCGCTCGCGTCGTTCATGTAGAGTTTGTATATTTCGGCGCCGCGTTCCGACGGGATCGGGTAATATGGCTCGCGATCGGAATCGGGTTCGTACGCGAGCGGGTACTCGTAAGTTACGCGGCTGAAATTGTAATCATTTCCCGGATAAAAGTGACCGCTCTCCATTGTCCGCGTATAGGGACGCGAATCAGGGTAGTTGACGACGGCGACGGGCTGAAACGGCCACGCTGTTTTTTTGGTGACGAAATCGAGCGTCCGATACGGGAGCGCGCCGTATTTGTAGCGCATGAGCTTGTCCAGCGAGCCGGTGTAAATTACGGCGTCCTCGAATCGCTCGCCGTCGAAGGAGAGGACGCCGCCCTCAACGCTGAGCCGCGCGTCGGCGTCCACGCCGGTTTCGAGGGAGATGTTCGGGTGAGCGAGCATATTTTCCATGAACGACGTGTAGCCGTTCGACGGTATCAGTTCGTACTTGTCCGCGAAGTATCCGTCGTCGTATGACGCGCGGCTCAGCGTTGAGGGCGGCGTCCTCTCCTTCGACGGCGAGCGATTCGAGGACGCCGTAATTTACACCGGCTCGCTGGACAAGCTCATGCGCTACAAATACGGCGCGCTCCCGTAT
>BOCB01000107.1 GCA_026002695.1 Synergistales bacterium | reverse complement strand
TTGAAGCAGAGAGAGATCGCCACCGACGGACAGCCGAGTATCACGCCCTCCATCGCCGCGCTCACCGTCCCGGAGTATGTAACGTCGTTCGCTAAGTTTGGGCCGAGGTTGATGCCGGAGACAACGAAGTCGGCCTGAGGGCAGAGTATGCCGAGCCCTATCGTAACGCAGTCCGTCGGCGTCCCGTCACAGGCGTAGGCCGGCACTCCGGACGGATATACTCCCGGATCCAATGAACGCGCCCTGACCGGAATCCCGACCGTGATCGCGTGTCCCATGCCGCTGCGCTCCCTGTCAGGAGCCACCGCAGCCGCAAGCCAGCCCCTGTCGGCAAGGAGTTTCGACATCATCTGTATTCCCTGCGAAATTATGCCGTCGTCATTCGTCAAAAGAATCTTCACTCCGCACACCCCCATAGTCTACCTTACGTCTATTTTATCAGCCATCCATAATCCTGTCCGCAATCCGCAATACATTCCGCAAATACCGTTTTATCTTTGATTTGCTATAGTATTCAGAAACCATTTGGCAATATTTTCCTAAAACTGAAACAGGCACACGCGCAGCAAAAAATTCGATATCGGATACATTATCATGGGCAGTATATTCGTGAACGACAAGCCCAGGATGATTATAATCCCGTAACGCTCCAAAAAGAAGTAAGTGTCCATATAGCTCGCGGGCAACAGCATGGCAAGCGGTTTAGCTCCGTCGAGCGGGGGTATCGGTATGAGGTTGAACACGCCGAGCCCAATGTTGATAAACAGCATTTGGAGCATGAGGCCGCGAATCGCGAACGAGCCGAGCAAAAGAGACGGGAATAAATTTATCAGCAGACCGCACACGAGCGCCGTAAGAAAATTCCCGCACGGCCCGGCAAGGCTGACGAGCGTTATGTCCCGCCTCGGATTGCTGAAATTGCGCGAGTTTATCGGAACCGGCTTCGCCCAGCCGAAGCGAAAGAACAGCAGCATCAGCGTCCCCACAAGATCGAGATGAGCGATCGGGTTGAGCGACAGACGCCCGTTATAAGCCGCGGTATTGTCGCCCAGCTTGTACGCGGCCCATCCGTGACAGAATTCGTGAAACGACAGTGCCCACAGCAGTGCCGGTATTCGCAGCAGCAGATCGACAGGGTCGAAGTTAGAGAACAGCATTTATGTATAACACCACCTTCACTTTGTTTCGTTTACCACCCATTCAAGCGTCCGCCAGTCGCTGCCCGCAAGCTCCGCCGCCGTTATCGCGGGGAGTTCGTAAGTGTGCAGCTCTCTTATGCGCTTCATGGCCTCTTTCAAATTTCGCTCCGTCGTCTTGCAGGACATCTCCCACTCGTTCTCGCCGTAGAGGTTCCCCTTCCAGCGATAACAGCTCGCCGCCTCTGTCATATTGGCGCAGACGACGAGCTTTGCCTCAAGAAGCGCGCGCGCTATTTCCTCGGCGTTTTCGAGCGACCCGCAGTGCGTCCGCAGCTCGTAAACGCCCGCCATCTCCATCAGCTTCCCTCCGAGGACGCGGGCTCCTTCCTCCCACGACGCCATATCTCCGTCGTTGGTCAGCACAATATCCGACAGGGAGATTTTTTCATCGGAGCTCATCATAAAACGCTCACGCCTTGACAGTTCGTTCGCGTCCCAGCCCCGAACCGCGTTACGGCTCGCCCTCAGGTTCGCGGACGCCGACGCGTAAATTATATAGTCGATCCACTCATAGCCGCCGCTCTCGAACAATAACGGGATCTCTATGACGACAAGTCCTCTCATGGAGGAAACGGCGCGCTTTATATCGGCCCTCGTGCCGGGGTGTATGAGCGAGTTCATGAAGCGCAGCTCACTATCATCGGCGCCGTCACTGAACGCTATTCCGGCTACCACGGCGAAATCCGCCCCTCCGTCCCTCAACACGCGACTGCCCCACCTCGCGGCGGCGCGGGCGAGTATGTCCGGCTTTGCCCATTGCGACTTGGCTATGTCGTCGGCGCTTATGACATTAGCGCCGCCGGAACCCATCACGCGGGAGAGCGTGCTCTTACCAGCTCCAACGTCGCCTGTTACTGCCGCCGTAAGCATTTTTCGCCCCGCCCGTCTTTCTTCTGTCGTCCAATTCGGCGCAGCCGCCGTCAATCTCGCGGATAAAACGCGAGAACGGCGACCTCTTATAGCTGCCGTAGAGCAGTCTGCTCGCGGCTGAGGTTATATAGAGGCGTTCGCGCGCCCTCGTCATGCCGACGTAACAGAGACGCCGTTCCTCGTCTATACCGCCCCGGTCGCCCTCCAGCTCGGCTCGCATACTCGGGAAAAGTCCCTCCTCGAATCCCGCGAGGAAGACCACCGGAAACTCCAGACCCTTTGCCGCGTGCATCGTAAGTAAATTAACCTTGGAGTCCACCTCGTCGGCGCGCTCCTGATCCGTGAAGAGCGCGACCTGAGCCAGAGCCTCGGCTATATTACCGTCCTCCGGCATAATCGAGAGAAGCTCGCGCACGTTGCCGACCCTGTCCTCCCACTCCTCGCGGAACTCCCCCATCAAATAAGCCTCGTAACCGCTGCTCAGTATGAAGTCTATCGCGCCGCTCAGCGCGCCTGCTCGGAGTATGCCGAGCATCATTGACGCGAGGCTTCTCGCGCCGTCCGAGGCCTTGCCCTTGACGGGGGGATTTTTCTCCATCTCCGCCCATATCTCCTCAGGCGCGCCGGGCGCGCTCATCAGCGCGATCCCGATATCAGCCGTGTACTTTTGGCCCAACCCGCGCGGCGGGACGTTCGCGACGCGCTCCAAGGATACGGTGTCCCTCGGGTTGAGGGCGAGTCGCAGCATTGAGATCGCGTCCTTTATCTCGCGCCGCTCGTAAAACGACACGCCGCGCACCATTTTATAGGGTATGCCGCGTTCGAGCAGTTTCTGCTCCAGGGATCGCGACAGCGCGTTCACCCTGTAGAGAACCGCCATTTCGCCGTATTCGTACTTGCTGTCGAATATCAGGCGCTCTATCTCGTCGGCTATGAAGTCGCTCTCCGAATCGTCGTCAGGAAAGAGCAGGACACGCACCTCCTCGCCCTCGCTGAAATCCGTCCAGAGGTTCTTGTCGTATCTGCCGTCGTTGTTTTTTATTACGGAGTTCGCCGCGCCGAGTATGTTGGCTGTCGAACGATAATTTTGCTCCAGCATGAAAACCCGCGCGCCTTTGAATTCGCT
>BOCB01000106.1 GCA_026002695.1 Synergistales bacterium | reverse complement strand
AGAGCTGCGGACTTGAGGGGAGTTTGAAAGAACACGGCCTGAAGTTCATACGCCTTGAGACGGATTACGCGAGCGAGGACAGCTCTAATTTACTGACAAGAGCGGAGGCTTTCAGAAATACGATGAGGAGTGATGGCAATGACGGTTAAAATAGGACTCGACTTGGGCAGCACCGCTATCAAGGCGGTGATGACGATTGATGACAGGCCGGTCTGGAGCGGCCTTCGCCCGACGGCGCCCGGACAGGAAAACGTGGCGAAGGGTCTCATCGGCGAAGGCCTGTCCGCTCTCGATCTGCGCGATGGAGACATCTTCGGTATAGCCTCGACCGGCTATGGCAAAAAATTATTCGCGTCCTCCGACAAAACCCTGGACGAGATCGCGGCCAACGCTGCGGGAATCTTTAAGTTGAGCGGCGGTGAGGCCAGGGCCGTCATCAATATCGGAGGTCAGGATTTGAAGACGATAATCCTGGACGACAGCGGCCGCGTGATAGATTTTAAGATGAACGACAAGTGCGCCGCCGGAACGGGCCGTTTCTTCGAGCTGGCCGCCCGCATCCTCGACACGCCCTTGGAGGACTTCGGCCCTTTGAGCGAGGATTCGCGGGAGGAGATAGAGCTCAACAGCACCTGCGTCGTCTTCGCCGAGAGCGAGATAGTGTCTTTGCTGGCCAGGGGCGTGAGGAAAGAGGACATCGTAAGGGCTCTGCACGCCTCCGTCGCGAGGCGGGCCGCCGGGCTTCTCGGCGCACGGATGCCTGAGGGCGCCGTGTATATCGACGGCGGCCCGGCAAAGAACGGCGGCCTCGTCTCCGCGATGGAGGAGGAGCTGATGACGGAGGTGCGCGCCTTGGGCGAGCCGCAGTTCACCGTGGCCTACGGCGCCGCGCTGGTCTTATGACGCCGGCATAAGGGTTTGAGGACTATTCTATAAAGAAAAGACGGGCGCATCAGGGCAACGGCGTTTACTTTTCCCCCTTGCCCTGCTGAATTTTGCCGTACGTATTGCCTCTTTCGCGCGCGCGCGATATAATAAACACTTCAAAATATTTAACTTTACTGAGGAGGTTGTGTGATGAAACGTGTTGTGTTTTTCGCAGTGGCTGCAATAATGATGCTTGCCTTGACGGTCTGCGGCGCCGGTTCCGCTTCGGCGGCTGATGTAATCAAGATCGGCGGTACCGGTCCGCTGACAGGCGGCGCGGCTATTTACGGCCAGGCTGCCCGCAATGGGGCTCAACTTGCCGTCGAGGAAATCAACGCGTTGGGCGGTGTACAGTTTGCGCTCAACTATCAGGATGATGAACACGACGCCGAAAAGGCAGTGAACGCGTACAATACCCTGAAAGACTGGGGTATGCAGGTCTCGCTCGGCTCGGTTACCAGCACCCCCGCTGTGGCCACCAGCGTTGAGAACAACGCCGATCGTATATTCGCCGTTACGCCGTCCGCTTCCGCCGTTGCGGTCACCGAAGGCAAGAACAATGTATTTCAGATGTGCTTCGCCGACCCCAACCAGGGTTCCGCTTCGGCGCAGTATATCAAAGATCAGAAGCTGGGCGCCAAGGTTGCCGTCATCTACAAAAACGACGACGTATACTCCTCAGGTATCTTTGAGACATTCAAAGTCAGAGCCGCTAAAATAGGGCTTAAGATCGTCTCTGTCACAACTTTTACAGAGGATAGTCAGCAGGATTTCTCCGTGCAGCTGGCGGACGCCAAGAAGAACGGCGCTGATCTTATCTTTCTGCCCATGTACTATACTCCCGCTTCCTTGATTTTCCAGCAGGCAAAATCCACGGGTTACGCCCCGAAATACTTTGGCGTGGACGGCATGGACGGTATTTTATCGCTGGAAGGTTTTAACACGGCGCTTGCTGAGGGCGTCATGCTGCTTACCCCCTTCAACGCCACCGCTAAGGATAAGCGAACCGCCGGCTTCGTGGCTAAATACAAAGCCAAGCACGGCGAGGTTCCCAATCAATTCGCGGCGGATGGTTATGACTGCGTCTATGCCATTCACCAGGCCGTTAAGGCCGGCAAAGTCACGGCAAAAATGACAGCTCCCGCAATTTGCGACATTCTGGTCAAACAATTCACCGGTATGAAATTCAGCGGCCTCACAGGCGATAACATGACTTGGGGCAAGAACGGCCAGGTTTCCAAGGATCCTAAGGGTATGGTTATCAAAAACGGCGCTTATGTGGGTATGAATTAACGGATAGCGTTCAGCCGTAATATAATGTCTTTTTTGTCTCATCTCATAAGCGGCGTCAGCCTGGGCAGCATCTATGCCATCATTGCCCTGGGTTATACCATGGTATACGGCATTGCCAAGATGTTAAACTTCGCCCACGGGGACGTCATTATGGTGGGAGCGTATGTCTGCTTTTTTGCGGTTTCGCGCTATGCGGTACCCGCTATTCCCGCCGTGCTGCTGGCCGCGGCGGTGTGTACGCTGCTTGGGGTTTTTATTGAGCGCCTGGCCTATAAGCCCTTGCGTTCAGCCCCATCGCTGGCGGTACTCATCACGGCTATCGGGGTGAGCTACTTTTTACAGAACTCGGCGCAGCTGCTGTGGACCTCCAACCCAAAGGTTTTCCGCTCGGTTGTGGGCGATGGCTCAATCAAGCTGTTTGACGGCCGGCTTTCCATCTCCGTCAACGCCATTGTCACAGTAGCCGCGTGCCTCGTCATCATGGCGGCGCTTACTTGGTTCACCGGACGAACCAAGATGGGAAAAGCCATGCGGGCGTGCAGCGAGGACAAAGACGCCGCTCAGCTGATGGGTATCAACGTAAACGCCACCATCTCAATGACCTTTGCCATCGGTTCGGCGCTGGCGGCGGTAGCGGGAGTCCTGCTCTGCTCCGCCTACCCGACCCTCATGCCCACCACCGGCTCGATGCCGGGCATCAAGGCCTTTACGGCCGCTGTCTTCGGAGGCATAGGCTCCATTCAGGGCGCGATGATAGGCGGCGTACTGCTGGGCGTCATTGAGATATTCGCCAAGGCGTATATTTCAACGCAGCTCTCCGACGCCATCGTTTTTTTCGTACTTATTGTAGTCCTCTTGGTCAGGCCCGCAGGCCTTTTCGGCAAGCGGATACAAGAGAAAGTGTGAGGCGCGGGTTATGCGTAAACTTCAGAAATCCGCACGCGGCGCGGTCTTCACCTATGCGCTTGTCATAGTAGCTTTTTCTGCTGTGCAGG
>BOCB01000105.1 GCA_026002695.1 Synergistales bacterium | reverse complement strand
TTCACCGGATTTCAATCCGATTGAAAAAAGACGGGCAAATATGAAACGTGCTTTGGCTGACATCTTGCCCGATTCTGAAAATCTCGAAACCGCCATACATAGATATTTCGGTATTAATTATTCTTAAATTAAAGCACTATAACAGCAACGCCGCTGAACGCCGTAATTTCATCCGGAGCTACGTCAAGAGCGTGATCGTCCATGAGGATAAGATAGAGGTCAAATTCAAAATACACAAACCGGATGAGGAATAAAAATATTCGGGCAAATCATGGGCGATAGGTAAAATAATCCGCCCATTAAAAATGCTGTATATCCGCTATCCAAAGTAAAAGAATTCGGGCGTATGGGCGAAATGAATTATCGGTAATTTGAAATACATATTATTACTCTGAGGCGTCATAGACACTGATGAGGAGTGATGATATTGGCAAAGAAATTAACAGCGCCGGAAAACACCGCAGTAATATACGCACGATATTCAAGCTCAAACCAACGGGAAGAGTCGATAGAGGCACAGGTGAGGGCTTGTCAGGATTACGCACAGCGCAGCGGGCTGAAAATAATCGATATATACGCCGATTCAGCCAAGACAGGCACAAACGCAGAACGGGAACAATTCCAGCGGATGATCGACGACAGCTCAAAAGGCAAATTCCGATACGTAATTATCCACAAGTTGGACAGGTTCAGCAGGGATAGATACGACAGCGTAACCTACAAGAGGAAGCTGAAGATCAACGGCGTGATATTGCGCTCCGTGCTTGAAAACCTCGATGGTTCGCCGGAAAGTCAGACAATTCAAGCCGAAAGATGAGTGGATATATATTGAGGGAGGTATGCCCTCGATTATCGACAAGGAAACGTTCGACAAGGTGCAAGTCAAAATGGCTCACAACAAGAGGAACGCCGGACACTTCAAAGCCAGAAGGGTGTATATGCTCTCCGGCCTGATAAAGTGCGGTGAATGTGGTTCCCTGATGTGGGGAAAAAGTCATTTCGACGGGCGTCATGGCTTGGAATACTTGAATTATGAGTGTTCAGCCAAAGGATACAAGCAGAATTGCGACAGCCGAGGCGTAAGGAAGGAAAGCATAGAGAATTATGTCCTCGACGAATTGCAAAATACTCTGTTCTCGGAAGTATCCATGAAGAAATTGGCCGCTATGTTGAGCGCGTACAGCGTCAGAATGAAAGACAGCTCGAAAATTGAGCTTGACGGCGCTTTGAATGAACTTGCCGAGATAAAGGTCAAGGTTGACAGGATAATCCAGTTGGTTGCGGACAGTGGAATATCCATCAATGTGGTAAAGGACGAGCTGAAACGCCTTGAAGATCGTAAAATAACTATCGAGGCTTGTATTCAGGAAATCCAGATGAGGAACAACGCCGCCGCAGTCTCCGAGGATATGATAATAGGGCTGATAAATAAATCCAAGGAGTCCGTAAGGCTTCGGAATATTGCAGAGTGCAGGGAATTCATCGGAAACTACGTTGAAAGCGTCATCGTCCATCGGGAGAAGGTAGAAATACGCTTCAAAATCGGAGTTCCCGATACAGACAACGACACGCTATCACCCCTAACTGTCGAATATGATTTAGAAGAGCTGAAAGACAAGTACAGGAAAGCGGGGTAAACTGTCAATAATGGGAGAATGAATAAAATAATCCTCCCATTATTTTTTTTGATAAAAGACAAATAAATTCCCATATGCCCATTCGCCCATATGCCCAAAATCCACTAAATACCCAAAAGAACAAGCATATTCTGAACGGGCAAATTATTTGATAGCTAAAAAATAGCTAAAATATGCTTGACAAATATGGTGTAGCATATATCATAATATTCATGAAAAATCAGGTTAAGGTCAAACAAAAAACTCTGACACTTAATTTGCCTGAAGATGAGATGAGCCTTTTAGAATCCTTGGCGGAGCAAAAGGGCGTTTCAAAAACTGCTGTTCTTAAATCAGCAATAAAGCTTTACTATGTATTGAGCCTTCGAATTACAAATGGCGAAAAAATATTCTCTGAAGATGTTGAAAAAGGAGAAAAGGCGGAGTTGTTGCTATTATGAAGGAGTTTATCCAGCAAGTACCGATTCATCGTAACGGAATAACGGAAGTAATGGCTGACTTGTACAAGGGTTTTCCCGAGAAATTTCTTGAGAGTTGGAGAAATAAGTGGAAACCATTGATGGAAAACTATGTCCATCAGGGAAGGAAAAAGCCAGAACATTCGCATTGGAATTGGCTGGCAAAAGTCACTAAAACATTATTCAATGGTAATGATGATTCTTTTTTTTGGATTGATTATGATTCTATCACACAGGGGATTATGTGGACAGAGCAGAAAATTTCTTATTTTGGTAAAGATTTAGGCGAGCGAAATATATATATCAGCTTTTTAGAAGTGGCTCCGTGGAATTATTTTAAAGATGAATCAGTTGGCTATTATAAATCTGTAGGTTCTATGCTTTTAATGGCCGCTGTGCAGTATAGTGACGAACTTGGATATAATGGGCGAATAGCGTTGGAAACTCTTCCACAAAGTATGGGGTTCTATATTAAATATGGAATGATTCCCGTTAAAAATGAGAGAAGCGATAGCCCACTACCGTATCTTGAGCTTTCGGCGCAGAATGCTCAGAAATTCTTGAGGGGGTTTAGTCGATGAAACCTATGAATATTGATTTTTTGTCGGAAATAGGCAAAATGGAAGAAGATAGCCCAATAGTTTGTAACAGTGCAAGCGAATTGGAGGAAATGTCTCCACTCGGTGCTCTTGTTTGGAATGCAAGAATATATATGAAACTTACGGCTGAAGATTTCGCGGAAAAATGCGATATTGATGTGAACGATGTGGAGCGTATTGAGAATGACTCGGAATATGCACCCGATATAAGAACGTTGGGTGCATTGTCAATGTTTTTAAAAATTAAAAATGATGTATTGGCTGAGCTTGGAGGATATTTTAAGAAGAGAGATCCTCTTTACTGGCAAAAAATATATAGTTTTGCAGCCAGTTCTCGCATGATAAGAAATTATACTGATGAAAATACGGAAGTTTTTGAACAATACCTTGCTGTACTTCATGAAAGAAGCACTAGCAATGAATGAAATATCATTGTCCCCTCGAACCAAGAGTGATATAGTGCTTTAACTTAAGAATAATTAATACCGAAATATCTATGTATGGCGGTTTCGAGATTTTCAGAATCGGGCAAGATGTCAGCCAAAGCACGTTTCATATTTGCCCATCTTTTTTCAATCGGA
>BOCB01000104.1 GCA_026002695.1 Synergistales bacterium | reverse complement strand
CGTATCGCTGTAATAGCCCGCAACGCCGTAAAAATCAGTTATCGGCTGTGGGGTTGCGTCAAGTTTAATGTCAGTATAGTTACCGGTCGCCGCGATCCCCAGTATATCCCGCACTTCCTTCGGGGAAAATCCCTCGCCAATCCACGTATCGTACATTCTAGACGGATCGCCCCAGAAGCGGTACGCTATAATACGGTCGCGAACCCCCTTTGTCGTCGGATTCGCAGGGTTCGGATAGGGATAGAGATCGGGATCGGGCCCGGTCATCGGGCGATTTAGATTGGTGCTGCTGTCGACGGTAGAGGGCAAGTGCGGCAGACGCAAACCCTGCACCACCGACAAAAATCGCTTGGCGGTATTGGCAGCATCCCATGTTACAGTACTCGCGCTCGTGCCGAAATCCCATCCCCGCATGGCGTAGAGTCCGTAGAGCGGATTTGCGTCGCCCTGATTTCGGAGCAGGCTCAACCGCCCATAGACCTGATTTCCGTAGGTTCCATTATAGGGATTAGCGTTAGTTCCAGCCCCGCCTATAGTTTGGCCGGCGGTTTGATACTGACCGAACGAGTTGGCATTGTTGCCCCCGTTTTGGGTAGCAACTCCGGCGTTCAGATTGATCGCTATCGGCGGCGTCCAAACGTCTTTGTTTGGATATAATAAATCAGGGGGGAATTCGTCGTCCGACTTCACCTTCTTAGGAAACCAATCCGTGGCGTCGGGATCCTTCGTAAAATCCCAGCCTGCGTATTCATCCTTCCACGAGCGCACATGCATTCCCCTGCGGCGGTATGACTGCTGGTCTCCATTTTTTTGTTCCTCAGGCGCTACGGTGTTCACCATAGTGTTGCCCATCTTCTTGAAGGGCGACGGCTCACTGCCGCTCCACGCGTCGCCCTTGAACTTGCCGTACCAAATGGGCTTGGAGTATACGTAGTTCATGGATTCGAGATACGCGTCCTCCGTCTTTGGCACGCCGTTTTTGAGTTGGATCAGCTCGGCGCGGACGAACATATCCCCGCGCTCGTGGATGATGTCCTTTGCGTAGTTGCCGCTAGCTCTCCCGTTGGTTCCTCCGGTTCCTTCGGTATGGTGAATTTCACCCTGCCACTCCGGTATGACCTCGGTCTTCATTATGTCCCTCGTAACCTCCAGTATTGTCAGCTTGAGGATGTGCCGCTCCTTCCATCTATCCGCCACAACGCTCCATGCCCCGTTCCAGCGATAGCCTTTCAGGGCGGTACCGTTCAAAGTGGCTTCGGTTACAGCGGTCGGCAATGTATTTTTGGGCTTATGCCAGGACTGCATCAGCTTGGGGAAGTATACGGAGTAGGTTGAAGGCGACATCCCATAGGCATTCTGCCGCCACATACGAGCTCGATTGTTGATTGTGGCGCTGTTGGTTGCGTAATTGGTTGCGTAATTGGTACCGTAGAAAGTTGTGAGGGGAGCCCCCCAATAATTATTAGTCGTCGTGTAGAACGGCAACCGGTAATTAATGTTTTGGCCGGCTGTCGCCCCCGCGTTATCGTTGAAATTCTCCGGCGATGCCGCAACACTCGTTATGATTGATTTCGGTGCCCAATAATTGGTGGTCACTCCTCCAGCGATATAGGGAGGTTTAGCGGCGTCGTAAAAATACATGGGGCGCACTCCCCAAGAACCTTCACCGCCGCCGGCGCTCTCACCATATGCACCGCCATTGTAGCCGAAAAAGCGGATGGGGAAACCTTCCGCGTTCGGGTCATACTGGAAGACGTATCCGGCGGTATTGTATTGCTGCCCACCGTTGGTGGTCAACTGGACTGTCGACCCGTTCAGGAACACGCCGTACCCTGTTGCCTTATCGGTGACGTTCATTTGGGCATCAACGTAGAGGGCGTAATTTGTAGGCCCGTAAAGGTCGGGCAAACCCGATCTTGTCGGTCTCATGTGCTTGAAGTCGTCTGATCGGAGCTCAAGCATGATCTTCGGGGAAACGCCGCCGGCATCATTCCCTTTCGGCCCTCGTACTGTAAATGATCCTCTTCCGCCGTTTGTATTCCTCTCAGAATCCATCTCACCTAACGCATCTGAGTTGTTATACCATGTACCGTTTGCTTCATCTTTAAGCACGAGAGCAGTCTTACCCACAGAGTCTTCAATTTGCTCTTGCATTCTTATAAACAATCGATCCGCCTCATACCTGCCAAGCTGCGCGTAGGCGGGCACCATATCCCATTCGGTACTGCCTTGTTTTTTATAATGGGCAAGCACGACCAAGTAGGCGCCATTATAGGCAGGGAAGACCTTAGCCAGTCCAATGCCAAATTGGAATTTTTCTCTAAACTCATATATGCCGCTGCCCGAAGATGTCTCATCGCTCAAGATGACACGCAGAATGTTGAACTTACTTGTCCCAAGATTAAGATTTCCAATTACTTCTTCGAACTTCTCGGTATGTTGCATTTGTCCCCGTGCTGTTCCTTTGGGTATGCGATCCTCAGCCAACAAGAGTTGCAGCAAATTATCATTCCAATCCTTCAGCGCCTCGTTATCACGGGGCTGTACCCTGCCGACTTGCGGATCGATCCCATATCTGGGGAGACTGCTCAGGAAGGTTGTTTGCTCGCACGCGATCAGGGTGAATACCGGAGAATAAGCCGGATCCAATGACTTCCGGACAGATGGCGGAAGCTCCAGCTTCGCGTCAATAAGCGTATACATATCGAATGGATCAATAGAATCCCAAGTCGTTGGGTTTGTAAAAACATTACTCCCATCTGCCCCGTAAATCTCCAAGGTCGGATCTTCGACCTCTTCCCCGCCCATCTTGTACCTCAGAAGAGGCCTCTGCCCGCTGTCGCTTTTTTCGAGTTCCACGCCGTTTTCAAGCGTTACCCCGGCGGACGCCTTCCTTATGGGAAGCGAGCGGTCGCGCGAGACGATCCTTGATTTGGCCTTATCCACATTTCCTGTTGCCCCTATATGCATGAGCAGCACGCGAGCGCCGGTGAGGTTTTTGTTTATCGGGTCGTTGCTCTTTGCCTCAGTCATATCACTGCGAAATACTCCGCCGGTGAATGAGAGTGAGTTGATATGTTCGGAGCCGGGAACGGGTTCTATAACTCTTCTGTCCTCGCTGCGTATAACGGTGACATAGCTGCCCCTTTCCGGTTCAGTGGGGTTATTGTCGAGGCTTATGTAAATCCAGCCTTCATTCAGACCTGTATCTATGTCATGATCCGGGGGAAGTATCTCTACCGCGGAGGCCTTCTCTATATCCTTCCACGGCATAAATTCAAACGAGTTGTTCGCCGAACGCGACGCTACGGAGTACGCGCGGCTCTCGCCTATGAAACGCACAGCCGCCTGCAAGCCGATACCCGCGACCGCGACGACGACGAGCCCTATAATAGTTCCGACGATCAGTTCTGTGAGGGTAAAACCTCTTTTAGCGCGGGTTGAGGGTTTGCTTACCC
>BOCB01000103.1 GCA_026002695.1 Synergistales bacterium | reverse complement strand
GCAAAAAACAGAGAGATTGTTAAAAATAATAAAAACGTAACAAATTTCTTCAATACCATCAATCCTTCCCGGAAAATTTTTTTACGTTACAAACGCGCTTGCAGGGGCGGCATTTTGCCGCCCGTTTTTTTGGCGCCCCCGTTCCGCCTTACCGTATCACCCCGCCGAAAAATCAAAACCGTAAATCAAAACCGACGGGCGGCAGGATGCCGCCCCTACACAACCAGCCCAACGAACACGGGGCGGGGGACATATAAACAACGGGCGGCGTTGTTGAGACACACGGGCGATGCGGGGAGGGCACGGTACGCCGTGCCCCTACGATTACCGTTTTTTGCGGATTATCATTGCCAGAGCCGCCGCGCCCAACAGTCCAACGGCGCCCGTGTCACAGCCGCCGCCGCCGTTTGACGCTTCATTACCCGCGCCGCCGCCGCTTACCGATACGTTTACCGACGCGCCGCCGTGGTTGTTCAGTTCGCCGTTGTTTTCGATGCTCCCGATTCCCGTTATTTTGCCGTAGTTCTCTAATTTGCCGCCGCGCTCTATTATTATTGCGCCGTTCACGGTCATCACGGCCTTGTTTGTTACCACGGCTCCGCTCGGAATGTAAAGAGCGGCGGCGGGCAGCACTTCATAGTCCTCGGTGAGAAGCGCGCCGCCTCTTGCCTCGCCTCTCGCTCCGTCCGTCATTATGCCGCCCTCGAACTTTATGCCGCTCTCAGTTAAAGAGAGCGCCGCCGCGCCGCTTTGCCCGGCGGAGACCGCGCCGCCGGAGAGAACCGCTCCGCGCGCGGCGAATATCCCTGTGCCGTATTCGCCGCCTGCCGTTATTACGCCGCCGGAGAACTCAAATCTGCCGTAAGCGTCAGCCGCCGAACCCGCGTAACCGTTTGCCAAGACGCGGCCTCCGGTCATCGTAACGTCGCCGAAGGAGAAAACCGCCGTTCCTCCCCTTCCGTTCGAGGAAACAAGCCCGCCCTCCACCGACACGCCGCCCTCGGAGTAGAGCGCGGTTCCCCCGTCAGCCCCGTTGATTATCGAGCCGCCGGATATTATCTTAATATTGCCGCCGCCGTTTACGGAGACGAGGCGGACCCGTGAGCTGCCCGTGAGATTCGCGCCCCAGAGGATCGTAACGCCGGGAACCGTGTCGAGATTCAGCTCGCCGCCCGGCGGCGATACGGCGCGAGGCGCTTCCCCGCCGCCGTTCGTTATCGTAACTACTCCGCCGTTCGCGGCGGCGTGAAGTCCGAATGACCCGGAGTTTACCGCGCTCGCCAGCGCCGACGCCGAAGACGGGGCGCTCACGTTTTCAGGGCGCTTTGCTATGAAGAAGTAGGAGGTCGTTGTACCGGAGTACGCGCCTCTGCCCGTTACCGTAAGGGAATAGCTCCCGCCTTCCGTCCGCGCTTCGCCGCCGGTTACGTCGTAATCCGTCCCCGGGAATAACGTTTTCCTGTCCATCGGGTCGAGCAGCGCGTATTCCGGCGCGTGCGGCGAGCCGTCGTAAATCACGAACGGAATCCACAGCTTCATCACCTCAATGGGCGTCGGGGTCGGCGTGGGCGCCGCGCCGACCGTTACCGCTATCGGATCCGTATCAAATATTGTGCCTTTATAATCAATATGCACCCTGTACTCTCCGCTGTCGGTGAGAGCCGCGCCGCTTATCGCGTAGGCGACACCCGTCTCGCCGGGTATGTCCGTCCATGTTCCCGACACATTTTTTTGCCACTGATACGTCATGCCCGTCGTGGTCGTTATAGTTTGGCACGACAGATTGATATTCCCGCCTATCGCGACGCTTGTCGTTCCCGAGGGCGCTATGTATTCTTTCACCCACGACGTACCGGCGGGAACAGCCCAAGCCTCGTAAGCAGCGGTCTTAGGCACGATGAAAACCGCGCCTGCCGGCGGATCAAGGGTTTGTGTTCCGAACGCGGACGGAGTCGGAGGCATGGCGACCTCGGCAAGGTTGGGGGAATTATTGAACACATCATCACTTATGAGCGTCGCGGACGGAAGGCTCAGGGTTGTCAGGGCAACGCAAAAAGCGAACGCGTAATCCCCTATGCTCGTCACCAACGGGAGGTTTACGCTCGCTAGGGAGTCGCATGAGTAGAACGCCAAACCCCCTATGCTCGTCGCTAACGGGAGGCTTACGCTCGCTAGGGAGTAGCAATGAGCGAACGCCCAATCCCCTATGCTCGTCGCTAACGGGAGGTTTACGCTCGCTAGGGAGCATGAGTAGAACGCCAAATCCCCTATGCTCGTCGCGGACGGGAGGCTTACGCTCGCTAGGGAGTCGCATGAGTAGAACGCCAAATCCCCTATGCTCGTCGCGGACGGGAGGCTTACGCTCGCCAAGGAGTCGCAATCAAAGAACGCGCCTTCCCCTATGCTCGTCGCTAACGGGAGGCTTACGCTCGCTAGGGAGTCGCAATCAGCGAACGCGCTATCCCCTATGCTCGTCGCGGACGGGAGGCTTACGCTCGCTAGGGAGTCGCAACCAGCGAACGCCCAAACCCCTATGCTCGTCGCTAACGGGAGGTTTACGCTCGCTAGGGAGTCGCAATTAAAGAACGCCAAATCCCCCACAGTTGAGACATTCTGTGCCTCTAAGGATGTCAGGTATGGGTTGTTCATCGCGTAGTCCGGTATATCGGTCTGTCCGGTATTGTTCAGTATAAGCCCGAAATACGTGCCGGTCAGCGCCTTTAACGTGTCCCATCCGTTAAGCGTACCGGCACTGCTATCAGTCAACGCCCCCGTGCCTGTGACAGCTATCACGTCATTATTCGCAAAACCAGCAGGTAAAGTCCAACCGCCGGCATTCAAAATATTTACGTCCACCGAAACAACGGTCGCCGCCGTCGCGCGGGGCGCGAAAACCGCGTGGCACATCGCGAGGAAAATCAGAATCAGGAAGCAGTGAAATTTGCGCGGCGCGGTCATATCGGCAACACTCCTCTTAAATTTGTAAGATGATTAAATGATTGCGAAGCAAGGTGAGATACGAAACGTGAGATACGAAACACGGCATAACGCCCCGGAAGCGCGTATCGCGGACGCGGATGAACGTGAATTGAGAACGAAGAGATACACTTACAAGGCCATTTAGAATGAATGAATGAATGAATGAATGAATGAATGAATGAATGAATGAATGAATGAGCATAGCAGATTTGACGAGCTTGTCAAGGGGTTTTTGCAAAATTGGCTGATTAATTTTCGCAATTTCGCCCGAATCCGCAGCATTCCGCTCCCCCTCCCGTCAACGCAATGATAAACACACATCTTCATATCTGAAATTGAAATTGAAATTAATATTATCATTTAATTGGAATTTGTAAATGGGGCGGGAGAAACCTCAAACCACAGGTTCAAATTTTCCGCACAAGCCCATAACGGGCCACGGCCGTTTCATAAAATTTTCAGTCTTAACAAAAACACATAAAACCTTGATAATATACAGAAAGCAAAAAAATATTATTGAGGTGAAAAAGTTGAATATAAAAGAAAGATTTGCAAATATTGAAG
>BOCB01000102.1 GCA_026002695.1 Synergistales bacterium | reverse complement strand
TGAAAGGAGTTACGAAGCGTTCAACACATACTGTCCGGAGTATGACATGATGGTGGGCACACGCTACAGTGACGGTAATGTCACCCCCGGATTCAAGCAGTGTGAGGAACTGAAAAGGGTTTTGACGTTGTTGCCCGAAGGCGTACAGAAAGTTCGTCTTCGCAGCGACAGCGCCGGTTATCAGACAGAACTTATGAAATATTGCGCGTCAGGGGAAGATGAACGCTTCGGTGTTATAGACTTTGGTATATCGTGCAATGTAGGCAAGGAGTTCAAGGATGCGGCAAGGCGTGTTCCGGAGAGCGAATGGCGTCCTCTCCGCCGTAAAGGTGAACTCACGTACACCCAAGAATGGGCTGAGGTGGTATATGCTCCTGAGTCGCTTAACAAATCAAAGAAGGACCCCGAGATACGTTTTTTTGCGACACGTGAAGTTTTTCACCGTAACGCGCGATACAATAAAGATACGAAACAAAGGGAATTATTCCCTGAAGAGATTATCAATGAGCTTGAATCCATGAGCGAAAGTATTAAAAGCCTTCACCTGACGACAATGTCCGGGAAGATATACAAGGTTTTCGGCATAGCAAGCAATATCACAGATAAACCCGGGGACGAAATCATACTCCGGCACCACGGCAGGAGCGGCAAGTCCGAGCAAGCACACGACATTCTGAAAAACGACTTTGGCGGGAGCCATGTTCCGTCTCATCTGTTCGGAGTGAACGCGGCGTGGTGGAATATAGCGGTGCTTTCGATGAACGTGAATAATATTCTGAAACGTTTTTTCCTTCCTGAAGGTTTTGCAAGCTGCCGAATGAAGGCGCTAAGGAATAAATTTTATACACTGGTTGGTAAGTTAGTGCGGCACGCGAGACAAACAGTGCTGAAAGTATGTTCACAGGACAACGGCGCTAAACTGCTGATTTACGCATTATCGAGACTCGATAGGCTTTTGCCGTGTGTAGTATGACATTAGAGGAGGCGATGGCCATAGTTCTGAAGCGGCATCAGGAGAAGAAAAAGTTCCTGAATGCGGCGAAGCCTTGCTTATATTGGAGATAAATGGCGATATAAGCCATAAAAACGATACAGGTCGGCTTTGATGGATCATTTCTGAGTGATCCACTAATGGGTTTAGCGGTTAAGGAAGGAAACCTGTGGTTTGAGGGTCCGCAAATACCATTGACGCGCGTTCAAAATCGCTCTCGAACGCAAAGCTCCCGCTCCCGAGCTTGCCAAACGATGTGTTGACGCTCATAAACCCGCTCACGCTACTCTCTGTGCTTGATACTCCCACTTCGAAAGGCATTAAGGCAATGACGCAAAGCACGGCAATGGCAAAGCGCCTATCCGCAACGCAGAGGGCATACAAGCCAATCATGGCGAGAAATCCCCAAAATCCATAGTCAGGGAATATACAGCCCGACGCGGCGAGAGGGTTCAGTATTCCTATGAGCGAAAACGGCGACATGACATACGCTGTCATAAACGCGAGAACGAGCACCGCAAAGAGCTTGCCGTCCTGCGTCGTTTCGCTGCAATTTTCTTTCACGACGGTCATTTGCCCCGTGGACTTCGACAGATATTCGGCGGTCTTCATGTCGTTCGGAGCGAAGGCTATCTGAATATGACAGCCTATGCGGATCGCTCCGTCCTTGCTGTATGCCTTGAAGAGCTGCGGCAGTCCTTGCGCGATTATGAACGCTTTTAACCCGTAGCCACCTATGAAGCCCAGCGCCTTCTCGAAGATGTCGAGCTTGCCCAGAGAGGGGAACTCGTCCAGTAACAGGAGCAGCCTATGTTTGTACCCCTCTACGCTTCTTCCGCCCGCGAACTCCATATGACCGGCGAGCGTGAAGATAATCTGAGTTATAACGAGCCTCGTCAGCGGCGTTAGCCTAAGCTGGTCTGCGGGGCTGACTACGAGGTACAAGTCAACAGAGGCGGCATTGTGCATGAGGTCGCGTATTTTGAAACTGCTTCTGCTTGTGTTATGCGCGACAATAGGGTCGCGGAATAGCGCAAGGTTCGAGACGACGGTAGATAAGACGCTTCCTGCCTCCTTTTCGGGTTTATTCAGAATCGTCTGTGCCTCTTCGAGCACGACCGGATGAGTTACGGATACCATGACTGCCGCTCCGTCCGCCAATTCCTCGCGCACTCCGAGGTGAGGGTAATTCTGCCAGTTTTGAACGACCTCCTGCCACTTCTGCCCCGGAGTTGAAAGCTCCGACAGAACGTCCGCGATGCCGGGACAGCCCCTGCCCTCCATCCTGAACTTGTACAGCAGATGAGTTACAGCGCCAAGGAGTAAAGCGGAAGCCGTTTTACCCCAATGGTCTTCCAAGCCCTTGCCCTGCGGATCTATGATTATCGCCACGATCTGCTGAATGCTTGATGTCTCGTTATAAGTCCCTGAGCGCACCATCTCGAAGGGTATCTTTTCGAGGTTGTTAATGTCCGGTATAAAGCCTTTCGGAAAATCATAGTCAAGAGGCACTTCCTCCAAGGGGTTGAACGTAGCGGATGTGCCTTTCGCAGAAGCGGCCGGGTCGGTAAAATCCAATTTGAGTATTTTATGGCCGAGTACCTTCTTGCGATAACCGGCGCTCAGAGCAAAATTCTCGCCCTTTATGTCGAAGACGAACGCGCTCTGCTTCCATCCGTCGAGCAATGTGGGCAAGACAAGCGACACGCCCTTGCCGCTTCGAGTGGGCGCGTAGCAGAGCACATGCTCCTTCCCGTTATGCCTCATCATCTTGACATAGCTGTGTTTGCCGGTACGTATCCCACCGACGACGACGCCTTCGGGGAACGGGTTTCCGTATGAATCGAGCAAACCCGCCTGTTTAATTTCGTTGATTGTCGCCCAATGTGCCGAGCCGTGTAAGGATTCAACGGCTTTCGCCCGCGATTTGAACAGGACAACACGGGTTATAAAGGCCGACATCAGCAAACCGGAGGCGAAGACGAACGCGCTCATCGCGGCGACGTTCGAGCGTGTTTTCTCGTATACTCTCATCAGCTCGAAGAGCCAGTACACAGCCCTGTAGAACGGGTATATCTGAAAGCCGTATATATCAACTCGCCAACCAAGCGCCGCGTTGTTCCCGTACTGATACGCTATGAACTGCGCCGTTATCTGTAACGTAACAATGATACAGAGACAAAACACGGCAAACGCCTTCGTCCTGTAGTTATTGCCGCCGTTCATGCCCTGAAAGGAATAGTCTCCCGTCCTGACCTCGCTTCTCGCCATTATAATTCACGCTCCTCGGTGTTTTTCAATAGCTGACAGCTTCCCGCTCCTGCCCGCTTTCCTTTGAGGCAACGCTGCATTTGCCGATGTTGTCGTAGGTAACGCAAAGATTGTCCTTGCCATGCGCTCGTATAGTCCTCCAACTTAATTAACATCAAAGATAAGCCGATATACAGAATATGGCATACGATGAAAAATTCAGGGCACATGCGGTTGCGTTCAAAGACGGCGGACACACTTTTAAGCAGTTGAAAGAAGTTTTCGGCATTTGCAGCGCTGCATACTGCGAATG
>BOCB01000101.1 GCA_026002695.1 Synergistales bacterium | reverse complement strand
GGAGAGCAGGCCCGCGGTCATAGCCATAATGTCAGTCTCCGAGTGGGATAGCGTCGAGAGCGAGGCGAGATCTGCGGGTGTGAGCGGCTTTCTGCCCAAGCCGCCATTTCCCTCTGCCATCGCGGACTGTATCAACCAATCTCTTGGGATCGGGCAAACGGGCGAGGATGAGACAGAGGACGCCCTTGATGACTTCAGAGGACATCGCATTCTGTTAGCTGAAGACATCGATATCAACAGGGAGATTGTGGTGGAACTCTTAGAGCCGACCGGGCTGGAAATCGATTGCGCGGAGGATGGATCAGAGGCTGTCGCGATGTACGCGGCAATGCCGGAGAGATATGACATGATCTTTATGGACGTGCAGATGCCGGTGATGGACGGCTACGAGGCTACACGCCGCATCCGGGCGTTGGAGAACGGCGGCAGCGTACCCATAATCGCTATGACTGCGAATGTATTCCGCTCGGACATCGACAAATGTCTTGAAGCCGGCATGAACGGGCATATCGGCAAGCCAATGAGTCTTGATAACATGCTGGTTAAACTGAGGGAGTATTTGGTCAGCCTCCGATAACCCGCATTTTTGCCCTCCGGAAAAACAGACAATTACAGGGTGTTCAAAGAAATAATTAGGTTAATGCTATCAATGAAGCAGAAATGCGGGAGTGGGAGCGACGCAACACCCTTTAACCTGCATTTACCGCAGGAGCTGCAGGATACTCTGCGGCATCTGGTTGGCTTGACCTAACATTGAGTTGCCCGCTTGGCTCAGTATGTTGAGCTTCGTGAAACTCAGCATCTCTTTCGCCATGTCAGTGTCGCGGATGCGGCTTTCCGAGCTGGACGTGTTTGTGGATGCTGTCGCGAGGTTTGTTATTGTGTGCTCCAGCCTGTTCTGATACGCTCCGAGCTTTGCCCGCCTGACCGAAACCCTGTTGATTCCCCTGTCTATAAGCGTTATCGCCCGCGCCGCGACCTCTCTGTCGCGCAAGTTCACCGCGTCCACGCCGAGAGCCGCCGCGCTCGTGTCGCCGAAGCTCAGGTTCATGGTTTCGTTCTGGTTTGCGCCTATCTGAAGCACGACGGAGTCGGCGGTGATGTGGACGACCAAGCTGTTCCTCGAGTTCTCGCTGAAGCCGTATGTGCCGTATTCGTTCGTCCTCAGCCATGAGGTATCGACGTCGATGCCGAAATTATTCGTTAAGCGGACGTCGACATTCTCGTGTATCTCGCCGTACATCGTGCTGCCGCTGACGGATATGTCAGATTTCAGTACGTTGCCCGTGTGCGCGTCGGATATGTCAATGCGGTACACGGTGTCCTCGGCGGACTGAATTTCAGCGAAGCCGAGCCCCTTGAGGAGGTTCTCGTCCCCCGCAAACGTCACCCTTCCGGCCGCTCCGAGGATGTTGGAGTGCAGAAGCAGCGTGCCGTTCACAGCTTGAAGAGTCCCCTCTTGGGGAGCTGCTACGGCGGTCAGTGAACCGATCGGCTTGTTGGCGGATAAATCCTTCGGCCACTCGACCTCACCCCATCCGAAAGCACTGATCGGATTCAAGCTGAACACGCTGTTGCCCTTGACTATGTCGGCGCTGTTCATGGCAGTTCCGTTGCTTGCGTATGAGCCGCCGAGCCCGCCAAGGTCAACTGTGGAATCCTCACCGAGAACACTGTTGACGAAAGCTATAAAATCAGCCGTTAAACCGCCGGGAAGGGCGCTGTTATAAACGTCAAGTTTGAAGTCGTTAAGGGAATTGTAATGCGTAGCGGCGCCGCCGGCCAAACTCGCACGGTCAAAAGCAATGTCCGCGCCCGCGCCGCTAACCCACCCTTTCGACAGCTCGGAGAGAAGCCCGTGAACTCCTTCGCCCGCATTGACGTTCTTGCCATCTCTGCTTCTTTCGTCGAAATAGCGGACGATGAGATACGCGGCCGAATAGCCGGCGGGTTCGCCAATAGGCGGCGTTGCGGCGCTGAACAAAGCCGCGACTGTGTCGGCAAGCGTCGTACCTGTGCCGGTTGCTATTAGATTGCCGGACCCATCAAGGCTGATTTCCGACTGCACCCTGTCGTTCGCGCCGGCCACGTACTCGGCGATACCCTCGCCAAACCACGGATTTGCGTTCTGGAAAGCGCCGATACCGGGGTTGATGAAAGTTACCACATGTGTAAATTCATGCGCTACCAGACGAACGAGCATCTCCGGATTATTTTCGAGCAGATCTCTCGCCTGGCTTTCGTCAATGGTTATTTCGCCGCTTGTCGACGTAACCAAGCCGCCCGACGCGGACCAACCGCCGCCGCCGAGAGCGGCTGCCGGTTCGACGTCGTCCCTTATCACGATTTTCATCGAGCCGCCCGTGCCTGTCAGACCGATTTTCTGTGCCGCGGCGCCGCCCGGTCCGCTCATAATATTTCCCAAATCAAGAGTTCCGAATAAACCGTCTAAGCGATTCGCCGCGCCCCACAGCCAATTTGTTGCGAGGCCCTTTAATATGGCGTCCTCAAGTTCAGCCCCGGAGATGTCTTTGCCATCGGACACGTACTGCGCGCCGGAGCCCTCGGGCATGAGTATTCCGGACGCGCCGGATATGGCCCTGCTCAGTTTTTCGCCGAGGTTGCCTATAGTGTCGTTGGCATACAGCGTGATCGTCGAGCTGGTGCCGTATTTTATACCGCCTATCTCGCAGGCTTTGTCGATTATCGGCTTGAAGATGTCCGTCTCGAAATCGCTCCGCGTTCCCTGGACGACGGACGCAAGCCTTTCGAGGCCGAGGCCGGTGTCTATGTTTTTCTTGGGCAGCGGCGTGAGCTTGCCCTCTTCGTCACGGTCATACTGCATGAAGACGAGGTTCCATATTTCGAGGTATCTGTCGCAGTCGCAGCCGACACCGCAAGCGGGTTTGCCGCACGAGAAGCTCTCTCCCTGATCGTACAGTATTTCGGAGCAGGGCCCGCAGGGGCCGGTTGCCCCCGCCGCCCAGAAGTTGTCCTCGTCGAGGCGGAATATCCTCTCCTCCGGCAGGCCGACAAGGTTCCGCCACATGCCGTGCGCCTCGTCGTCGTCGAGGTATACGGTGGCATAGAGGCGTTCGGGGTCGAGGCCGATATGCCGCGTGATAAACTCCCACGCCCAGGGGATTATCTCTTTTTTGAAATAGTCGCCGAAGCTGAAGTTACCGAGCATCTCGAAAAACGTGTGATGTCTCGCGGTGTGTCCGACGTTTTCTATGTCATTGGTGCGCACGCACTTTTGAGCTGTGGCGGCGCGCGTTATGTCGGGGGTTTTGAGCCCGAGGAAGTAGGGCTTGAACGGAACCATGCCGGCCACGGTGAACATGAGCGTCGGGTCATCCGGCACGAGCGAAAAGCTCGGGTAGCGTTTACATCCATGTCCTTCGAAATAGGAGAGGAACATCTCGCGCAGCTCGCGCGCGCTCCTCCATTGTACAGAATTACCGCTCATCTGAATCCTCCTAAACCATTGGGGCATCTGATCGCAAAAAATGCTCCCGACAAACTTTTTCTGTTGGGAAGCGATCCGTAAAATTTATGAAATTCATTTTTTCTTGATTGTATAGCATTCACCTTCCTTACTGTATTTACT
>BOCB01000100.1 GCA_026002695.1 Synergistales bacterium | reverse complement strand
TCACATGGGTTCGGGGACTATATCCCGGAGCCGATAGACGTTATGACCGGGGAAACGCTGAACCGCGAAGAGCTGACAGGCGGTACTGACAAAAACCCGATGTTGAAGTTCGTCAAAGGTTTGAGGAATGAAGAAGGTTAGCGAACGTTGTCGAATATTTGTACCTAAACGCTCCCCCTGAAATATATCGGGGGAGCGTAAAAGCTGTTCATTGTTTCCGCGCGCTGACCGCCTCTTTCAGAGCTTTTCCGGCATGGAAGAAGGGGACTTTCTTGGCCGGGATTTTGATTACCTTCTGCGGGTCTTGCGGATTGCGACCCTTACGCACAGCCCTTTCCGCACATCGAAGCTGCCAAAGCCGACTATTTGAACTTTCTCGCCTTTTACGAGAGATTCTTTTATGGATGTCAGTAGAACCTCAATCACCTCAGCCGCTTTTTCTTCGTAAGCCCTTCGACAGCTTCAGCCACGCTGTTTGCCAGTTCCGCTTTTGCCATACCACATTCACGTCCTCTCAAAATTGTAGGCTTCGTGTTACGAAGCGAATAAACGTATTATGTCATAGCGTATAGATTTTCTCTGTTACATATTCCTCACCATTACGACCGACACTCCGAAGAGTCTGCCCCAAAGCTGAACGAAGCGCTCCATAGAGACGGGTATACTCGTATCCTTGCACCACCAGAGGTTGGCAATGGAGATTATCACGTCGGGCTTGTGTATCATGGATATAAGCCAAGGCCACGTC
The DNA here is from genome assembly GCA_026002695.1 of Synergistales bacterium. Taxonomy (GTDB): domain Bacteria; phylum Synergistota; class Synergistia; order Synergistales; family Synergistaceae; genus BOCB01. The sequence continues at coordinate 2,902 of BOCB01000100.1, read as the reverse complement.
AGAAACGACTCGTAGCAGATAACGACAGCTGCTCTTCGCCCATCCGGCAGGACGAGTACCCCACCATCCAACATGTGCAGGTTAGCCCCTGTTTCTGAAAATGGCCGCCACATCGAATAGGGAACAGGTATTCTCTGCCGGACGGACGAAAGATTGCCCTTATACAGCATTAAAGCGGCGTTGTCGTACTTTCTCCCGTCGCTGACCGGAAGCTCCGCGCCGAAGATGACAGCCGTATCATCGCTTACTATCTGCCTGATTTCATTTTTCCACAGTTCCAAGCCCGCCTGATTTAACCTCCCCGCTATTGTTTCAGGCAGAACGATAACATCAGGCGATGTGCCGTAAACGCGCTTCTTCAAGTCCGCAAAGACCATTGACGCTCGCGCGAAGTCGCTCTCGAACGCAAAGCTCCCGCTTCCGAGTTTGCCGAATGATGCGTTGATACTCATAAACCCGCTCACACTACCCTCTGAATCCGATACTCCCACCTCGAAAGGCATTAAGGCAATGACGCAAAGCATAACAGCGGCAAATCGCTTGTCCGCAACGCAGAGAGCATACAGGCCAATCATAGCGAGAAGCCCTCCAAACCCATAGTTCGGGAATATCCAACCGGACGCGGCGAGCAGGTTCAGTATGCCTATGAGTGAAAAAGGCGGTATGACATACGTTGTCATAAACGCGAGAACGAGTGCAATCGCTCTTCTTTTTCTCTTATCGCTCCAAAATATCTCGAACGGAAGCGACAGCCCAAACACCCACGCCACCCAAAGACAAGCCGCCTCAACAGCTGTATGATTATTCGACAGAAACACCGCCGCGCCGTGAAAAAGCCCTCTCGACGCGGCAAGGTTGTAGGCGAACATGACGAGGAACGCCGTATAGCGTGAACCGGCGAACGTCCATAATACGGGCACGGCCAAAATCAGCGCGGATAAGGATTGAAGGGATGAAAGCCCTACGAGGCCGATTGCAAACGAGACGCTTATAAGCGCAAGGCTGATAAAATGTTTTGTCAAAGATAATCCCTCCAAATCCAAGTTTATAAAAGGATTGTAATACCGCTTTTATCGGTTATAGACACTTCAGCTCGCGTATCGGGTTTTTGCGGTAAAATAATGCTGAACAATTCACAGAGGAGGAATTCCCGAATGAATGCTATAGAAGCAATCAACGAGCGCCGCTCAATCCGGGCGTTTTCACCAAAACCTGTCGAGAAAGACAAACTGAACGCTGTTCTTGCCGCTTCCAGTCGCACTCCTTCTTGGGCGAACACGCAGCCTTGGGAAATATTTGTCGCCACCGGTGATACGTTGAAGCGAATCAAAGAGGGCTACAGGCAAAAGTACGCGGATAAAGCGCCTGCCGTTCCGGAAATGCCCCGCCCCGTCGAGTGGTCGGAGGGAGCGAAAGAACGTATCCAACAGCTTCGCCCGGATATAGCGCGTGCCTGCGGCGACGCGGTGGAGCAATTCGCCGAGCTAAACCAGACAATGTTTGGCACACCGGTTGCCGTTTATATCTGTATGGACAGAGTTTTGTCCGAATGGTCGCTTTACGACATAGGGGCGTACTCCCAGAGTTTCATGCTCGCGGCTCTCGAACAGGGACTTTCAACTATTCCGGCGATAACGATGACACTCTATCCCGATATTTTGAGGCGCGAGCTGAAAATTCCGGATAACCTCAAAATCACCATCGGCATAGCGGTCGGTTACGCTGATGAAACGAACGGCATAAACAAATTTATCAGCTCCAGAAGGCCTCTCAACGAGACTGTTAGCTTTTTTGAGTGAGGAGGCTGAACAATGAAAAGATTGTTAGTGGATTGAAGGCTTGACAAGCGCCCCCTCTTAAGGGTAAGTTATATTTAACCTAAAAGGAGGCGTGTTAAAGGCAAGTATAACTGTAGGTTAAAATGTTGGCGGGAATTTAGGTTGGAAGTCTAACAGTACATTATGGAACATTTGCACGTTTCTGTGCAATAGGAGGATAATATTATGACTGATAATGAAAAGAGAATGCTCAGAGAAGCATACACCTTGCTTTGGTTTACCGAGATAGCATTAGGTAAGTTTCCTCAATTAATTTGCGATAGTGATAAACCGCAGGAAATGAAGCAACTACTATGCGATCAAGGTAAACCGTTATTTATGGCAACACTCACAGCCTTGTATTTGTTTGCAGTAATTCCATTTGAGAAGTTCGATAGCTCAAGCGCGGCTATTAAAGCAATTGACGCAAAATTACAGTCAATTGCAACATGTAGTGAAGGTGTTTCGTTGAGAAGACTGCGCAATGCAATTTCCCATGCGCGTGTTGAGATGATAAATGATGAATTAGTATTTACAGACCAGCGTAAAAATGGCTCAAATAAAATCGAATTCGAGATTGGTCAGTCTGATTTACTTGCTTTGACTCAAGAAATATTTTGTACTGTTGTTGCTCCGCAACTCACTTAGAACACCTAACAAAACTTATCTTATAATGTAGATACTCCTAAACACTGAGTTTGCCGAAAAAAGCGACAATGAATGAGCACTGCCGCTTTTATTGCATTAAACGATTATAGATTATCTCGTAATCAGATTATCGCTCTTCCCCGGCGGCTGAATCTTCGAGCGCTCGTCCATGCCGGCGTCTTTGAAATAAAGCGTTTGGGTGCCAAAGATAGCCGAGAATCCGGCAGGAAATATCAGCATACTGCCCGCGTCGGTAATGTCGCCGTTAGAGTCCTTCTTTAATCCCGGCAGCCTCCGGCACTCGTCAGGGGTCATAAGCGGGCGTTGAACCTCCTGCAACGATACGTTCCGAGATTTGCCCGCGAAGAGCTTGCCGTCCTGCGTCGTTTCGCTGCAATTTTCTTTCACGACGGTCATTTGCCCCGTGGACTTCGACA
>BOCB01000099.1 GCA_026002695.1 Synergistales bacterium | reverse complement strand
GCCGTACTTCACAATACATGCGCAAAGCGTTCCGCAAGCCCTGTTTGTGTAAATGTTTCAAAAAATCAAGCATGGCGCGCCAACGAACAGCCGCAAGGACTTGCCTCGCGCAACCGGCGGATATGATTGAACCTTATGAGTTTTACGAAAAATTGCGGGGTTTTGTGAAAACGATCGGTAAGTGAATCAGAGGATTCTAATAAAAGCGATACTTTTAGAAGACAGTTATAACTACGAACGAACGAACGAACGAACGAACGAACGAACGAACGAATATACCAATTCATTATCGCCTTGTCAAGCATTTTTCGCAAATTTCTCACTCCTTCGCCCGCATTTTTTCATCGCATATCACTCATCGTAACGCAAGTAAATTAACATAAAGCATGCGGCATTGTCAAGCTGCGGATTGATTCCTCAAACCACAGGAGAAATTGCAAGTTTAATCGTCGCAGTTTCCAAACCGGCTTTTATTAAGTGAAAAGCATCTGCCAATTCCAATTTTCCTATCGGCGGCGAGCTGAAATTTCTCGCAACAGTCCAGCGAGGTTTTGCTTTTAAATTGGCTGTGGTTTGAGGTTGATGGCAACCGCCCGGCAATACAGCGAACGATGAGGAGCCATCTAAATATTATCATACGACATCTGACGCTTGTATGACATGTCCCAAAAGAGGTATTCGAATTCCATACCGGAAGCGAAAATTTCTCTGATTCGGGCGAGTTCCTGTTCGGACTTATAGCGGCACAGTTCATCGAGCGCGCTGAAGAACCACTCGAAGGACTCGTAAAATTCATCGCTCGCGTAGCCGTCAATCCACGATTTGTAAAAGTTCTCCGACAGATTGTCCACGAAGTCATTTTTGAGGCGTTTCGCGTAGTCGGAGTAAGTCCACGCGCAGGGAAGTATCGCAGCGAGTATCTCGGCGACCCCGCCCGCCTGCCCAACAGCCAGCATGTTCGCCGTGTATGTCCTGTTGAAGAGCGACGGCTTCGCTTCGTCCATATCGCGCACCGTGACGCCGAACGACATCATGTACTCACGGTGGAGCGCCATCTCGCTGTTTAAGATCGCGTCCTGGGAGGCGGAGAAGCGCGCCATAACCTCCCTCGAGTCGGCCTTCACGACACCGAGCGCGAATACCTTCGCGTAGGCCAAAAGATACTGATAATCCTGGAGGAGGTAGAATTTGAACTTCTCCCGGTCGAGCGTCCCGCGTCCCAGTTCCTGAACGAACGGATGGCCGTATCCGGCCTCCCACGCTTCCTTCGCGTACTCCTTCAATCCTTTGGAAAATGACATAATCTGCAAGTAACTATTCAGTCGTTATGCAAGAGGAACGCAGCCGCTGCCGATACGCAAAGACCCTTCCTTTTCCAATCCGGCGTAGATATTGGTTACGCCGGCTCCCTTATTGACTGCCAGCAATAAATCCATAATATGATCCGTTCCGGCGTCCTTAATCGTCTATTTCGTACTTAACGATATTACCTGTCGCAACGTCAACATCTACCTCGTATTTTCGGCCATTGTACCTAATTTCTATTTCATAAACCTGTTTGCCGTGTTCGTAATCAAGTTTGCACTCAACTACCGTGCCGCCGCCGACTTTTGAAAGGGCGATTTCCTTCGCCTTTTCTGCCGTTATTTCAGACGCGGCAAATACCGTAACGCTAAAAAGCATAGCGACAACTAATGACAATAAAGAACAGTATGTTAACCTACGCATTCAGCAATCCTCCCTTTCGAGTGGCCAAAATCATACTTTGACATTCGCGCCATTCTTTCCACTCCTCAATTACTCTTATAGTATACACCTGAATTATTCTTTTGACTATATGAAATTCGGCTTTGCGTTTTTTTACCCCAATCTGTTGGCGCGTTTTGCCAGGATCGCGCCGATTACGAGGAATATCGCGTTGGGCGCCCAGGCGGCGGTGGTTACGGGGATGTAAGCGGCTTCGCCGAACGCTTTGAACATGGACATGATAACGTAGTAGCAAAAGACTATTATCACGGAGAGCCCGAGGCCGATACCGGAGCTTGAGCGCTGCGGACGGCTGCCGACGGAAGCGCCGACAAGCGCGAGAACCACGCTCGCCCAAGGGATTGCTATGCGCAGGTGCATTGTCATACGAAGGGAGTTTGTATCGTTGCCCTGTATCTCCGCGCTTTTGATCGTGGCTCGCAGCTCGGAGAGGCTCATCTCGGACGGGTCGTTCGATTTTAAGTCGAGTTCGTCGGGCGCGCTGGCGATGTTGAGCGTCTGTTTGTCGAAGTCGAAGAGGAGCGCGACGCTGTTGTCGGCTCTCACCTCGAAGACGCGGCCATTGTACATTATCCACGCTCCGTTCCTCCACTCGGCGCGTGGGGCGCTTATGATGTTGCTTATCTTTCCGTTCGAGAACTCCTGTAAAAGTATGTCGCTCATCTCGCCCGAATTCGGGCTCAGTTTGCCTATGTAGAGGACGCGGCGCAGAACGCCCTCCGACTCGTCGCGCACGAAGACCCTTTCCTTGAAGAGAGGCGGCGTGTTGTTGAATACCTCGTATCTCAGGACGTTTGCGGCCGCGCGCTCGGACAGGGGGACGATCGTTTCGTTTATCATGAAAGCCGTCATCGATATAAATATGCTTGCTATGACGACGGGGCGCGCTATGCGCCCGAAGGATATGCCGGAGGATTTGAGGGCTACGAGTTCGGAGTTGGCCGACATGCCCCCGAAACCGAGCAGCGAGGACAAGAGGCAGCTCATCGGTATGGTCAGCACTATCACGCCGGGGAGGGAGTAGACAAAGAGGCGCGTTACTGTCCAGAGAGGAACGCCGCGCTGAATAACGAGGTCGGCGAGTTTGAAAAGCAGGCCGCCGGCGACGAGTATGACGGTGAAGGCCATCATGCCAAAGAAAAAAGGGCCTACCATCTGCCCCAGAATGAATCTGTCGAGTATCGGCAGAAATTTCCTTTCCCCTTTCGGCTCCGCCGGTCTTTGCCCCATTATATGACCGTTCCGTTGAGGCGCGCTATGTGCTCTGCTGCCGCGCGAACCGCCCCTCCGCCTCCGCGCTTCGGAGAAACCCAGTCCGACGCGTGTTTTACCTCGTCCTCCGCGTTGCGAACGGCCATCCCCAGTCCCGCCCATTTTATAGCAGGGATGTCGGGCAGGTCGTCACCTATGAATGCCGTCTCAGAGGCGCTCACGCCAAGTTCGTCCGCTATCCTCGACAGCTCCGGCAGTTTGTCCGCGCAGCCGTTTACGACATATTTGACGCCCAGTTCGGCCGCCCGCCGATCTGTAACCTTCGAGAAGCGTCCGCTTATGAAGGCCACGTGAACGCCGGATTTTATAAGTTTGACTATCGCGTAACCGTCCCTCACGTCGAACTTCTTGAACTCATCGCCGGAGGAGCCGATGTATATGCCGCCGTCCGTAAGCGTGCCGTCGACGTCCATCGCGAAGAGCCGTATCAAGGCGCGTTACTCCAAGCCGCCGGATTTATCACCCCGGCCGCGGTACCATCTTGTGAGACCCCTCTTCAGAGAACGAGCGAAAAGCGCTATCTCGGCGGCGAACTCGTCCCCCGGGAAGCGCTCCTCCAACGCGGCTATCGCCTCCCTGCGGCCGATTTCCCCGCTGTAGAGGAACTTGTATACGGCCTTGATGCGCGTGCGCTGCTCCTGAG
>BOCB01000098.1 GCA_026002695.1 Synergistales bacterium | reverse complement strand
CACCCGCGCAGTTGATAACGACGTCGGCGTGAAGACGTCGAAGGGCGACATAGACGCCGACGTCGTTATCAACTGCGCGGGTGCGTGGGCTCAGGACATAGCCAAGATGGCCGGGGTGGAGATACCCAACTGGGGCGAGCGGCATGAGGCGCTTATCACAGAGCCGGTCGATCCTGGCGTATGCCCGCCGATGCTCATGAGCTTCTCCGGCAACTACTACATTCAGCAGCGCCCGCACGGCTCAATAATCTGCGGCGCGAGCCCGGAGGGACACCCGAAGGACTATCAGGTGAAGACCACGTGGCAGTTCGTCACTCATATGAGCACGGTTCTCGCGAAGCTCCTGCCCGCCGTGAAGGGCATAAGGGTGGTCAGGCACTGGTCGGGGCTCTACGACATGACTCCGGACGGCTCGCCGATAGTGGGGGAGACCGACGTCAAGAACTTCTATCACTCGACGGGCTACTCAGGCCACGGCTTCATGCTCGGTCCGATAGCGGGAAGATTGCTGGCGCAGCAGATTACAGACACAAAGCCGGACTTCGACTTCTCGATACTCGACTACAAGCGCTTCGAGCGCGGCGAGCTGATAATCGAGCCGAACATCACGTAAACAGCGGGGGCGGGCCTATGTGTTCGCCCTTTTTATATTAAGCAAATATGCGACGTAGGCGCAGCTACCCTTGGCCGCCCGTTCTTTCAAAGAGGTTTCTTAATCGCGCTTTTTGTGGTACAGTTAAATAAGAGCTGATTTAATAGAACAAGGCGTGTGATTGTTGCTGTTGTTGCATAGATACTAAAGGAAGGTGTGGTCTTTTTGGCGAAACAGTTTGAGGTGATCATCAATAAACTATGGTGCAAGGGGTGCGGCCTTTGCGTAGGCGTCTGTCCGAAGAAGGTGCTCGAGATAAGCTCGCATGTAAAATCCGAGGCGGCGAGGCAGGATGATTGTATTGGGTGTCATCAGTGCGACAACATCTGTCCGGACTTTGCTATCACAGTGAAGGAGCGTGGATAAGATGCCTAAAGCGGAATTCTGGCAGGGAAATAAGGCTATTGCGATGGGCGGTATCGCGGCGGGCTGCCGTTTCTTCGGCGGCTATCCGATTACGCCTTCCACCGAAGTAGCCGAGGTAATGGCGGAGGAACTCCCGAAATTGGGCGGGAAGTTCATCCAGATGGAGGACGAGATAGGCGGCATCGCCGCCGTCATAGGCGCGTCCATAGCGGGTAAGAAGGTTATGACCGGTACGTCGGGACCCGGCTTTTCACTGAAACAGGAGCTGCTCGGCTTCGCGTATATGGCGGAAATCCCGCTCGTCTGCGTTGACGTACAGCGCGGCGGCCCGTCGACGGGCCTTCCGACGAAAGTCTCTCAGGGTGATGTGTTTCAGGCGCGCTGGGGCACTCACGGCGACCACGCGACAATAGCGTACGCGCCCTCTTCGGTGCAGGAGTGCTACAACCTGACCGTGAAGGCGTTCAACATGGCGGAGAGATTCCGTCAGCCCGTCCTGATGATGGCCGACGAGGTAATCGGACACATGAGGGAGCGCATAGAAACACCCGACCGGTCGTCGATCAAGGTAGTGGATCGCAAGAAGCCGACGTGCGCTCCTAAGGACTTCGTGCCGTACCTCGCGGACGAGAGCGATGACATCCCCCCGATGGCGGCGTTCGGCGACGGTTACCACTGGCACGTTACGGGTCTCACGACGAACGATTGGGGCTTTCCGACGAACGACTCCCATGATATAGACAAGAAAATAACTCGCCTCTTGCGCAAAGTCGATCGTTATCGCAGCGATATAGTTGAGTACGAGGCTGAAAGTTACGAGGACGCCGAGGTTCTCGTCGTATCCTACGGATGCGTCTCGCGCTCCGCGCTTCGCGCCGTGCGCGAGCTGCGCAAAGAGGGCGTCAAGGTCGGGCACTTCCGCCCGATAACGCTCTGGCCGTTTGCCGATGCCGAGCTCGAAAAAATCGTGGCCGATTACAAGATAAAGCGCGTAATAGTGCCTGAGCTGAATATGGGACAGATGTTCCTCGAAATAGACAGGGCGATTCACGGCAAGGCCGACGTCGTGAGCCGCACGCTGCTGAACGGCGAGCTGTTCAAGCCCGCGCAGATCGCGGCTTATATAAAGGAGGTGGCCTGACCATGCCACGCGAGGATGTAATGAAATGGCTGCGCTCGCAGTATATGCCTCATATCTGGTGTCCGGGCTGCGGACACGGCGTGATCATGCACGCGCTGCTTCGCGCTCTCTGCGCCCTTGACAAGGATCCCGACAAGACGGTTATATCGTCCGGCATAGGCTGCTCGAGCCGCCTGCCCGGCTATGTCGATACCTGCACGCTGCACACGGCGCACGGGCGCTCGCTCGCGTTCGCCACGGGCGTCAAGCTCGCGGACCCGGAACTCACCGTCGTAGACGTCATGGGCGACGGCGACTGCACCGCAATAGGCGGCAACCACTTCATCCACGCCTGCCGCAGGAACATCGGCATATGCGCGATAGTAATGAACAACAACATCTACGGCATGACAGGCGGACAGGCGTCCCCGACGACGCCTCCCGGCGCGTTCGCTACGACCGCGCCCTACGGCGCGATAGACCCGCCCTTCGATGTCTGTCACCTCGCCATCGGAGCGGGAGCGACCTTCGTCGCGCGCGCTACCATAGCGCAGCCGACAATGTGCGAGAACCTCATAAAGAAGGGCATACAGCACGACGGATTTTCCGTCATAGAGATAGTAACCCACTGCCACACGCAGTTCGGGCGCAAGAACAAACGCAAGGAGCCGATCGAAAACTACAACTTCTTCAAGGACAACAGCGTGATGAAGGCGAAGGCTGATTCGATGTCCCCCGAGGAATTGAAGGGCAAGATAGTGATCGGCGAGCTCTTCCAAAAGGACGGGGAGATGGAATACACCGCCCGGTACGGGCAAATCATAGATAAGGTAAGCGGGTGAGCGCGATGAGCGAACGCTATGAAATCAGAGTGGCCGGTTCCGGCGGACAGGGCGCCATACTTGCCGCGATAATAATAGGTCAGGCGGCCGCCCTAATGGAGAAGGACCTCAACGCCGTACAGACTCAGGCTTACGGCCCGGAGGCAAGGGGCGGCGCGTCGAAGGCCGAGGTCGTGCTCGCGCGCGGCGAGATAGACTACCCGAAGGCGACGCATCCCGACCTTTTAGTGTCTCTCACGCAGAAGGCGAGCGACGAGTACGCGAAGGACACCACTAAGGGCGGCATAATCATTCTCGACGACTTCTTCGTAACAGAACCGCCGAAGACTGAGGCCGAGGTATTTATACTGCCGATAGTCAGCAAGGCGCGCGAGCTCGGCCGCGAGATGGTCACAAATATGGTCGCCCTCGGCACGGTGGCGAGGGTGTTGGAGGTTAAGAGCCTCATGCGCCCGGACTCACTGAGGAAGGCCGTCCTCATGAACGTACCTAAGGGCACGGAGGAACTTAACGGCGAAGCCTTCGACGAAGGCTACAAGATGATGAAGGAAAAAAAGTAAATCCAAAATTCCAAAATCGCCGCGTCCTTGACGGCAGGACGCGGCGGCGGCAGAATCCTTCTCGTGGCAGAGACGTTGCATGCAACGTCTCTGTTCTATTTTGGCTAATTAATCAGCGCTTGCTTATCTCCCCTGCGCTTTTCACTCACCTGCCACGCGTCGCCGTCGTTGAGGCTCTTCAGCGCG
>BOCB01000097.1 GCA_026002695.1 Synergistales bacterium | reverse complement strand
TGCTGCGGGCGGCCGATACCCTGTCCGTAACGAGCACGTTAGCCACGCCGAGCGCCTCGGACGACATGTTGCCGATGTTGACGCCCATGTCCTCGCCCTCGTTCGCGCCGATCTGGAAGACCGTCGTATTGTCCGCGAGGTGGACTATGGTGAAGTACTCGTTCTCCTTGTCGGCCTTGAGGTCGAAGCGCTTCATATCGTCGTTCCATTTGACCTTGATGTCCGCCATCTGGTCGAACTTGACGTCGACGTTGGGGTTGACGACTCCGTACAGGACGTTGCCCGTTATCTTGACGCCGAGCGCGACCGCGTTGCCGCTGTGCGCGTCGGTGACGGATACCGTGAACTCGTTCTCCTTGGCCGCCTGAATCACGTTGAGGGAGAACGCCTTGATGATGTCCTCGTCGCCGGAGAGGCTGAGTTTGCCCGACGCGCCTGGGATGAGGCTGCGGACGACGAACGTGCCCGGCACCGCCTCGGACGTGTCCGCGGTCGGGTTCTTGCCGTTGGCCTTGCCGTCGTCCTCGACGAACGAGACGAAGCTGTTGGTGTTGTTGCCCACGTACTGGCCCTGGCCGAGGTCGAACGCGATGGCGTCGTTCAGCTTCTTGCGGACGTTCTCCAGCGTGTCGGTGGAGTAGAGGGTGACGCTGGTCTTCGTGCCGTCGCCCTGGACCAACTGGAGCGTCTTGGGGTCGTCGAGCATGAACTTGCCGTTGGCGTCCCAGAACTTGTCGAGGTCGCGGAGCTGCACGTCGCCCTTCGCAACCTGACCGATATACGCCGCCTCGAACGTCGCGCCCGCAACCTTAGTATTAGCAGCAATTATGCCGGCCCTGTAGGCGGTGTTGAAGTTTACCACTATGTCGCCGGCGTAGGACGCGCCGTTTGCCGTGTTGAGGTAGAACTGCCTGAAGTGGATCTCTTTGCCCGCTACGGCGGCGGCGGACAAAGCGTAAACCCCGTTCTGAAGCTTCGCGCCGGACTTTGAACCCGCGCTCGAAGCCCACGCGTACTCCCAGTCGGTGTTAACCTTGCCGCTTATCGCTATGAAGCCGTCTTTGTTGGCGCTGGCTACCTTGTTCAGTACGAACTTGTCGCCGACTGTGGCGTTCTTTGCCGCGGATGCCTGTAGCATCAGTGCATTTCTGGCGTTGGTGGCGCCGACTGCGGTCATAGTCAAGCCGAGCCCCTTATACGCGGTGCCGAGGCCGTTCGCCGTGGTGACGGTGATCGTATCGCTGTAGCTGTGCATAGTGCCGTCGGTCTCGAGCACGAACGACTGAGCGCGGAGGGTTATCGAGCTGGATCCGCTCGTCTCGTTCTTGGCTACGATTTCGAACAGGATGTTGAAGTTCGCGGCGGCATCGGCGACGCCCGTCTTATGCAGAAGGGCGTGATCGGCAGCAAAAGCGCCGATGGCGCCGGCTACGCCGCCCACAAACAGGTTAGTCAAATTAGCGGCGGTATTTTGTATGTAGCCGCGAGAATTAGTGACACCGCCAAGAGCAGCCGTCGAGGCGCCCAGCAGCACGTTGTACTTGCCCGCCGGCAGGCCGTCGACGCGGACGGACTCGACGCCCAGATCCTTGCGCGTCGTAACGTTCATGATGACGTTCGGGTGCTTGATCTTGAAGATGTCGCTCTTCTTCACCTCGGCCTGGCCGGGGTTCGCCTCGATGGCGATCTTGTAGTTGCCCTCAACGGCCTTCTTCTGGCCGAACTGGTCTATCTCGCGGAGACCGCCGTTTACGACGGCCTTCGTCTTGAGGTTGTCGCTTGACCAGAGCACCGCCGCCGAGCCGTCGAGGAGCTGCTTCTTGTTGAACTGGGTCGTGTTGGAGATACGGGTTATCTCCTCTTTGAGCTGGTCGACCTCGAGCTGTATGTAGCCGCGATCCTCTTGCGTCAGAGTGTCGTTCGCCGCCTGCACGGAGAGCTCCCTCATCCTCTGGAGGATGGAGTGCGTCTCGGAGAGAGCTCCCTCGGCGGTCTGAATCATGCTTATTCCGTCTTGCGCGTTGGAGGAAGCCTGATCTAAGCCGCGATACTGCGCGCGCATCTTCTCGGAGATGGCGAGTCCCGCCGCGTCGTCCGCCGCGCTGTTGATGCGCAGGCCGGTGGAGAGCTTCGCTATGGACTTCTGAAGCAGTGAGTTTGTGGCTGTGAGAGCGTTGTAAGATGTCAACGCGGGAATATTGGTATTGATACGCATATTAGTACGACCTCCCTGTCGTTTTGCCGCGATAACCGCGTATCACATGTCCTGACCGAAAGAACCGATCCCCCGCGCGCCCGCCCTTCATTACGAGAAAGGGTTAAGGACTGAGGGAGAAAGCCTTCGATTCAGGCACAGATATGCGCGATCTCGCTACGAGATTGATTTTGCGAGGCATCCGAGCCTCATGAGGATGGTTATCCTCCCCAACTGCGCGCTTGTCTGAACACTTTAGCCGTCCCTGGCTGCGCATTGCATACGACCTCCTTGTCGTAAAGACCGGTATAAAAACAATAACTCGCGGATCAGGCGGCCTATGGCCGCACCTATTGATGCGTAATTTAAGATAAATATGAGCCTTCCCCGGCCGAGCATCGCCTCCTTAAATATGGGTTTACCCCTGCGATTGCGCTGACGGATCGGCGGCGGGGAGGCGGAGACATTGTGCGCAGCGTCCCCGCGTTATGATGATTATTCCCCGCCGAACCGATTATGCCGTGTTTACCTCAATAAGGACAGGACCGCCTGCGGGAGCTGGTTCGCCTGCGCGAGCATCGAGTTGCCGGCCTGGCTGAGGATGTTGAGCCTCGTGAAGTTCATCATTTCCTTCGCCATGTCGGTGTCGCGGATGCGGCTCTCGGAGCTCTTCAGGTTCGTCGACGCCGTGGTCAGGTTGTTGATGGTGTGCTCCAGCCTGTTCTGGTACGCGCCGAGTTTCGCGCGCTGGCTCGACACCTTGTTGATCGCGTTGTCGATAAGCGTGATGCTGCGCGCCGCCGATACCCTGTCCGTAACGAGGACGTTAGCCACACCGAGCGCCTCGGACGACATGTTGCCGATGTTGATGCCCATGTCCTCGCCCTCGTTCGCGCCGATCTGGAAGACCGTCGTGTTGTCCGCGAGGTGGACTACGGTGAAGTACTCGTTCTCCTTGTCGGCCTTGAGGTCGAAGCGCTTCATATCGTCGTTCCAGGAGACCTTGATGTCCGCCATCTGGTCGAACTTGACGTCGACGTTGGGGTTCACGATTCCGTACAGGATGTTGCCCGTTATCTTGACGCCGAGCGCGACTGCGTTGCCGCTGTGCGCGTCGGTGACGGATACCCTGAACTCGTTCTCCTTGGCGTCCTGAATGACGTTGAGGGAGAAGGCCTTGATGATGTCCTCGTCGCCGGAGAGGCTGAGCCTGCCCGACGCGCCGGGGATGAGGCTGCGGACGACGAACGTGCCGGCTACCGCCTCGGACGTGTCCGGAGTCGGACTCTTGCCGTTGGCCTTGCCGTCGTCCTCGACGAACGAGGCGAAGCTGTTGGTGTTGTTGCCCACGTACTGACTCTGGCCGAGGTCGAACGCTATGGCGTCGTTCAGCTTCTTGCGGACGTTCTCTAATGTGTCGGTGGAGTAGAGGGTGACGCTGGTCTTCGTGCCGTCGCCCTGGACCAACTGGAGCGTCTTCGGGTCGTCGAGCATGAACTTGCCGTTGGCGTCCCAGAACTTGTCGAGGTCGCGGAGCT
>BOCB01000096.1 GCA_026002695.1 Synergistales bacterium | reverse complement strand
ATAGCCGTTTCGCTCGCTTATCCCGGAATTGTTGTACCAATACACCCACTCGGCGGTTCGCAGATTTAGACTCTCACAATTCTCAAATTGGCCGAGCATGCTGACCGTTTCTGCCTTGTAAGCTCCGCTGACGCTTTCTGCAAGCGCGTTGTCATATGAATCGCCGACGCTGCCAATCGACGCGCGCACACCATAAAGCTCCGGCAGTTTGACGAAGTCCCTGGCGGTATATTGAGAGCCTTTGTCGTTATGATTCCACTGAACCCGGGGCAGTTCAGTTCACACAAAACTTAAAGAAGCTGAGATTGAAATATCCGAAGGCCGTGTGCTTTCCGCGAAGGATTCTCTGTCGGCATTAAGACGGAAGTATGAAATATAACGTAAAAATATCCGAATCGAACGGAACTAAATGGTAATTTTATTAGAACTCGAAGCCCTCTAATGTGCCGATTTTTTTATCGGGCAAAATTGCGTTAAGATATTCCGCTTTGCCGTAAAGCCCGTTACGAATAATCTGCACCGTATGTATAGGTATTTCGGCTTTTACCGCAAAGTCCTTGCGCGGGTTATCGCCGATATAACACATTTCGTCAAACGCCGCTCCGACAAGCTCCGAAACGATGTCAAACGCTCTGCGGTGCGGTTTGCGGAACTCTATACCTAATTCATCCGTTATGACCAATGTATCAAAATATTGCCTTATGCTCAAGGCATTTACTTTATTATTTTGCTGAATAGGTCTGCCGTCAGTTATTATTCCGAGTTTTATGTGTTTGCTTTTTAGGTTTTCCAAACAATCTTTGACATCGGGAAACAACTCGATTTCGGGCGTATGCGCAACATAAACGCTGTGCAATTCTTGCGCCGTTACCTTCAGTCCTTTTTTTTCTATTAATCGGTCAAACACATTCAGCCTATCCTCGCCGAACAAATACATAAGCTCATCAAAAATATTGCCTTTCCCCAAGTATTCCGCCGCCGCGCGAAAGCCGCTCTTGATATAGCCAAGCTCAGGGTACAAGGTATCGTCTAAATCAAAAATTACGGCGCGCGTCACAATGCTTTACCCACGGCTATACTATCGTCGAACCTTGAAAAAATTAAGCCGTCCTGATAATCTTCATTGTAGGACAGCGTTTCACCCGAAAGCAGACGATAGAGATTTGCGCACGAATCCGCGCCCGCCTTTATGCTCATAGGCGCGCCGCCGCCGAAGCGCGGATTGATTTCCACAAAGTAAAATTGATGCGCTTGTGTCAAAAAACCTTGCACCGTTATGGGACCTATCGGTTTCAAGCACTCTATAAGCCGCTTACATTCGGAAACGATAAATTCGTTTTTAGCTATTTGCCCCTTTAGAACCTCGCCGCCGCGTGTGGCAAGCCTTATCCTCGGAACGATTGTTATAGGCAAGGAATTAAAGTCGCACAGTATATCTATTGTATATTCCGTACCCAACAGCCTTTGCTGCACAATATGCTCATCTATATAAGCCTTGAAAAAGGTTAACTCTTTTTTGCTGTTTACGACAAACGCGTTAATACTGCTGCTGCCGCTGCTTGGTTTTATGAACAACGGAAATTCCGGCACATCGCCAATTTCGTCTTCGGTCAAGGTATGCGGAGCGGATAAATTATTTGCGGCAAAAAAATCGGCGGTCTTGTGTTTGTCGTAACAAACCGCAACCACTTCGGGCGAGCTTATAAGCACAATCGCTTTTGTTTCTTTTTCGATAAGCGCCTTGTTGGCCGCTAAAATCGGCAACTCGGTATCTATGGTCGGAACAATCAAATCAATATCGTATTTTTTGCAGACATCAATTATATCAATTATAAAACCGCCATCTTTTATAGGTTTTACGATAACCTTTTCGTCGGCAAAATATAAAGCCGGCGCGGTATCGGATATATCTGCGGCTATAACCTTTCCGTTAAAGCCTAAAGCGTCCCTGGCGGACTTGAAGGCTTTTATAAGCTCCACCCGTCTGCCTGCGCTCAAAATCAAAACGTTCATAACAGCTCCCCTGAGCCGCATACCGGGCTTAAAGGAGCTGAAATATCGATTGTTATGTTTGAGTTTGGGTAAGTTTTAGAAGAGCGAGAGCGAAGCGCTGTTAGAGGACAGACAGACAGACAGACAGACAGACAGACAGACAGACAGACAGACAAGTCTACCAACTTTTGCGGGTTTGTCAAGGGTTTTTTCTCAAATATTCGATTTTTTGGATTTTTTTGTATGATTTTATCGAACATTCGTTTTGCTCCCCTCGAAAATTATAGCTGTGTCTCTTTACCTTGAGTACGTTATCATAAAATCCGAGGGCTTGTCAATGCGATTGCGCGAAACTGCCAAGACTCTCTCCGCTCCAATGCCGCTGCGGCCATTTCTTCTCACCCCTATATGCGCATTATAAGGTATTATATATCAAAATCGTGATTTTGTTGGAAAGAGTTGTGCTACAATCGATAGCGCGTTTTTGTCGCGCCCGTTCAACGCGAATTTCCCGCCGCGATCCCTTTGGCACAAGCTCCCCCAATACCGGAGGACGCCCACGTGACAAGGTATACCCCACCATTAAGGCTCATAAATAATTACCCCGTCTCATCCGTCAATCCCTAAGGGCGAGGATTTCGTTTATCGAAAGTCCTGAACTGCTCGCAATAATCTCTGGCGACACTCCTGCTTTGAGCAGGTTTCGAGCCATATCCGATTGACCTTTATTGTATCTCGCTATCATATCGTGCTCGTGATCCATTTGTAACATGCGCCTTGAGCGGAAGTGTGCCCGTTCGTTCTCGTCCTGGCTGATGTTCAGAAGAAGCTCGCTCGCCAATTTTATCTCCTCCTTCGCTGAGATAACACCATTCACGATCTCGCAGCGCTCCGGCTTGTCAGCGAAAGCCAGAAAGACGCTCCACATTTCGAGAGGCGACATATCGTGCGGTGCTTTCGAGAGCAACCCGCTTAGTTTCGACAGCTCAATGAACACAATACCCACTGTGTCTTGAAGCACGTCGCCGTCTTCGTTCCGGAAGCTGAATCTGTTTACGAACTTCTTCCGCCGGAATACCGTGTAACCGCAGAAGGTTATCTGAAAGCTGCGAAGCAGATTTTCGTATTCCACTCCTTTGCCTTGCTGTGCAGAGTGCAGATCGCAGAGATTATATATCGCCCGGTTCTTTATGTTGCGATGCCCTCCGGCGAGAGTGTCGTTCTCCATTTCGGACGCCTGCATTTCGACGTCCACCTGTTCGCCGCTGTCAGTAAGACAGTTGACGTCGAAGCGTTCTTGCTTCTCCGATATGTCGCTGATAGGAAGCTCGGCGTTTCTCACCTTCGCCGCTCGGATGGGAATTTCGAGCGCGGCGGAGATTACGTCGCGCAACACCGGCCCCGCTTCGGGGTGCGTGAGCAAAGTTTTGAACACGCCATCCTCTCGAGGGGGAAGCAGTTCCGGCACGATAAATTCTTTGTCGCCCATCGGGGTTTCAATCCATATCCGACAGAATATCCGCCACAGTATTACATTCGGTCAGCCTTTTGCCGTTTGTCTCCTTGCCGAACTTTGAGCTGAGCATCGCCATGACGGATAATCACCCATCGAATCCCACTCGTCCAAAGATTTAAGCTCCGTCTCCGCTTTGACGGAGGCCGGGTTCGCATCCAGCGTATCAGCGATAAGCGCTAATTTTTCATAAAGCTTCATAAAATAATCATCCTCACTTATATTATATTTCTATAATTTTTTTGTCAGGAGCCTAAAGGGCA
>BOCB01000095.1 GCA_026002695.1 Synergistales bacterium | reverse complement strand
ATTATATCAAAATCCGGAAGGTTTTGCATTGTTTTTTTGCCTTGTTTTCAAAGCTCAATGAGCTACAAATGCTGTCAGCATAAGGGTTTAGGGGCGGTTGAGTGTTGGATTTTGGGGAAACTCAAAAACAAGATGTCCCCGTCGTGTTATCACGCATTCGGGAAGCGCGGCAAATCCGCCCGCGAGGTCGAGGATGAACGCCTGAGCACAAAGATTGCGGCTGTTTACGCGGCAAACTACAATTGTTACGGCGTCTGCAAGATATGGCACGCTCTGCTGAATGAGGGAGAGACGGCCGCGCGCTGTACGGCGGAGCGCCTGATGCGGAGGAACGGTCTGCGAGGAGTAGTGCGCGGCAAAATGAAACGCACGGCCATTGCGGACAGGAACGCTGACTTTGCCGAGGATTTGGTGAAACGCGAATGTAACGCTCCGGCCCCTTTGAGAATTGTGAGAGTCTAAATCTGAGAACCGCCGAGCGGGTGTATTGGTACAACAATTCCGGGATAAGCGAGCGAAACGGCTATAGAACACCATCAGAAATCGAGGAGGTGTGGTATAGTACCGGAATGGATATTCGGAAATCTTCAAAAACAAAGCTCTAAAACTCTACACAAAACTCGGGGCGATTCACTACTGACGCTGCGGGATGCGCTCCCTCATTCTGCGGAAGACGCCGGGGGGAACGAAGTCCTTTATTGAGCCGCCGAATTTGAACACTTCCTTTACGCTGCGGCTTGAGAGATAAGAATATTTTGCGTCCGTAACAAGGAAGAAGGTCTCGGTTTCGGGCGCGAGCTGTTTGTTCATCTGGGCGAGTTGGAACTCGTACTCGAAGTCGGATATGGCGCGCAAGCCCCGCAGGATTACGCGGCTCTGCTCCTGCCTCATGAAGTCGACCAGCAGCCCTTCGAACGACATCACCTTTACGTTGGGGAGGTGAACCGCGGCTTCGCGCGCCATCATGCAGCGCTCGTTCACGCTGAACATCGCCCGCTTGCTGTCGTTCACGAGCACGGCTACGATAAGCTCGTCGAATATACTCGCGCCCCTCTCGGTTATGTCCAAGTGTCCGTTGGTAAAGGGGTCGAACGACCCCGGGTATACCGCCCTGCTCAATTTTCTCTCGCCTCTCCGGTGTCGGTGCGCTCGTATATCGACAGGACGGTGTCGCCGTATCTCTTCTCGCCGCGGAGTCCGATCCCGGACGCAAACGATGCCCGCTCGTCCCGAGCGGCGTGTTCGAGTATGAAGCAGCCTCCCCGCGCAAGAGCTCCGCTCTCCGCCACGAGCGCGGGCAAAGTTTTGCTCCACCCCGCGCTGTACGGAGGATCGGCGAATATTATATCAAAGAGCTGTCCGCCGCGCGCGAAAGTTAAGAGGGCTCGCTTTACGTCCGAACAGAGGCACTTAGTTTCCGTGCCGCTGATTTTCTCAAAACGCGAACCTATGCGAGATGCCCTCTCCCTGTCGGACTCGACGGCCACGACCGAAGCGGCGCCCTGCTCGGCGGCCATTATCGCTATCCGGCCGCTGCCAGAGAATAGATCAAGAAACCTTGCCCCGCGCACACCAACCGACACGCCGAGTATGTTAAACAGAGCGAGGGCGGTTTTGCCCGTGGTAGGACGGAACGGATCCTTAAATTCCGATGCCGGTATGTTTTTCCTTCTGACGCTGCTGTGCATATTGTATACCTCACGGAAAAGACTTTATTTTCACCTTTGCGCCCATTCAATGTTCGGCTGAATAATTACGAATTATATCATAACAATAAAGACAGGGGCGGTTTCAGCCGTAACCGTCATATTTTTACGTCAAATTGTTTTGGTAAAATTCAGTTATAATTACGGAAATACTAATTTATTGTCAGGAGGGGACTTAATGATTAACGTATTTCTTACAGGCGCGTCGGGAAACGTAGGCGGCGCGATCATTCGGACGATTCAAACGACCGAGGGCTTCAAACTGGCCGGCGGCTGGTGCAGGGAAACCGGAGAGGATCTGGGAACGCTTGCGGGTATCGAGCCTCTTGGTATCAAAGCAGCCTCGGGGCTCGGCGAAGGCCTTTCGGCATCTAAACCCGATGTTGTGATTGATTTTTCCGCGACTCCGCTTCTTGAGGGCAACATGAAGGCATATCTCAACGCCGGGCTCAACGCGGTCATCGGCACTACGGGGCTTACCGACGAGCAGCTCGAACCCTTCAAGAAAGAGGTTGCCGCTAAAGGGCTTCGCTGGGCTGTCATACCGAACTACGGTCTGGGCATAACTCTCGTCTCCGAATTTATAAAGTCAGCCCGCAAATACTACCCTTTCGTGACGATCACCGATCAGCACCCGAATGAGATGTGCAACGCGCCGAGCGGGACGGCGGGCGCGCTGGCACAGGCGGCGTCGGGAGCGCCGCTCGGCGAGGTGACGAGCAGGGAGACCTATCCCGGCGTGTTGGGCGGAAAAATTCACGGCGTGCAGGTGTTTTCGCAGCGCCTTCCGTGGCCGGGGCCGTACTCGGGACACGAAATAACGCTCGCGAGGAAGGACGAAATTATTCGCGTTGAGGTTCAGGATTATACGAGCGACATTTATATGGACGGCGTTTTCCTGACGGCCGGCAAGATAGCCGGCTTTCCCGCCGGGTCATTCCTGAGAAGCCTCTCGGAGGTCATGTAAAGCGGAGAGACGCCCCAAATTGGGCGTCTCTCCGCGAAATACGGTTCGTTATGGATACGAGGGGCGACCGAACCCGCCCCACCCTTTGTTATTTCTTCTTGCGGAGAGCCATTGCCGCGCCGCTCGCGAGGACCGAGGCAAACGCGCCGAAGCCAGCGTCACAGCCGCCGCCACTGCCACCACCGCTTGGTGTTTGCTCATTGCCCGGATCTACGGGATTAGGATTAACTCCCGAGTTCTTGTTCACATAGTCTTTCGCCAGCACTCCGCTGTAATAGGGATTGCTGCCGGACGGACTCGCGAACGTGATGTCATACGTCCCATCGGGCAGAGCAGCCCACGGAATGTAAAACTGTGTCTTATTTGCCACAGTCGCCACAGTGACATTAAACTCGAATGCGGATGCCGAATCCTTCCCCTTCATCGCTACTCTGATCACTTCACCATCCGGTATCAGAGGAGAATTAGCCGTAAAGAAGATATTGTCGTCATTTTTAAGCACAGTGAATTTGCTTAAGTCGTTGTAGGCGACATTTACGTTAGTCTGCGACAAATTGTAAGTTTTTGTCGTGTTATCAGAAAACGTCACCGTAAGTGTATTCCCGTTGGAGCTGACATTTATTACCGTCGCGCCGTCAATTGTTGCCGTTGGACCGACAGGGGCAGGCGTAGGAGGCACAGGAGGCGTGACGGGCGTAGGAGGAATGTCAGGCGCAGGAGGCGTGACAGGCGCAGGAGATGCCGAAGCTATGACTATGCTCAACTGCTTCGTGACGCTTCCGACGTTGTTAGTCGCCTTTACGGTGAAGTTGAAAGTTCCGGCTGCGGACGGCGTACCGCTTATAGTTCCCGAGCTATTCAGCGCCAAGCCGACGGGCAAGGTTCCTTCTTCATGAGTCCACGTGATTGTCGGGGCTCCTGCCGCGGTCAGCGTTTGGCTGTAGGCTGACCCCACAGTGCCGCCGGGAAGTGAGGCTGTTGTGATCGTTGGAGGTGTTAGCGGAGCCTGAGCGATCACTATGCTCAACGCCTTCGTATTGTTTCCGGCGCTGTTCGCCGCCTTTACGGTGAAGTTGAAAGTTCCGGCTGCGGACGGCGT
>BOCB01000094.1 GCA_026002695.1 Synergistales bacterium | reverse complement strand
TTCACCGGATTTCAATCCGATTGAAAAAAGATGGGCAAATATGAAACGTGCTTTGGCTGACATCTTGCCCGATTCTGAAAATCTCGAAACCGCCATACATAGATATTTCGGTATTAATTATTCTTAAATTAAAGCACTATAATCCCAACCCGGAAGTTACCGCGCTCCTACTCAAAATGGGCGCGGATGTAAACGCAAAAGACAACGACGGCAGGACAGCTTTGATAGGTGCTGCTATGGCTAATAGCAACCTGGAAGTTATAGCACTCTTGCTTAAAGGAGGTGCGGATATAAACGCAAAAGGTGAGCACGACATGACAGCTTTGATGTGGGCCGCCTCAAATAATCCCAACCCGAAAGTTCTCGAGCTCCTGCTCAAAGGTGGTGCGGATATAAACGCAAAAGCCAACTATGACGGCAGGACAGCTTTGATGTATGCCGTTGTAAATAATCCCAACCCGGAAGTTGTCTCGTTCCTGCTCAAAAACGGAGCGGACGCACAAGCAAAAAACAACTACGGGGGAATAGCGATAGAAGCTGCCGGAGAGAACGACAAATTGATGGGTACAGTAGCTTTCAAGCAGCTTCAAGAGGCTTCAAAAGCAGCAGATAAGCGTGGATTGTTCGGTTCAATTTGGTGGTTCGTTAAAAATCATTGGATTATTTCGCTTATTATTATTGGAGCGATAATAAGATTTGCGAAATAGCGCAAAACATTGTGAGATACCTCGTTTGTTCTCCGTAACGTCCAAATATGCCTCGTCCAAAGAAAGAGGTTCGACCAAATCGGTGTATTCGAGGAAAATTCTGCGTATCTGCAGGGAGACATCGCGGAGCGAACGCCACACTTCCTCGCCTCGTAGCTCGCCGCCGCGACAACGCCCCGTTCAGCGGTATGACCGACGGCAAGCGGCCTACCCCTGTATTCGGGGCAATCCCGCTGCTCAATGGAAGCGTAAAAAGCATCCATATCGACGTGGATAATCTTTCGTGTCATGGCTCCTGCCGCCAAATGTCAAGGACTTTTTCATCAGCGGGGAAAAATTATCTACAAATCAATGGTTCTCGCCCACAGCAATACGATGTGAATATGTTCCGACCGTCAAAATAATTTTTCGCTCCGTCAAAATTAATGTTTGACTTTCTTGCTTGATTGTGTTATCATAGTAGAGATTAGGATATGCGTTTGGAGGGTAGCAAATGGGAATCAGCTATAACAAGCTATGGAAGTTGCTGATAGACAAGCGTATGAAGAAAGGTGACTTGCAACGGGCGGCACGGATTAGTTCATCGTCTATGGCGAAACTTACAAAGGGAGAAACCGTCACAACCGAAGTGCTTGTTAAGATTTGCACCGCTCTGTCTGTTGAGCCGGGCGATATTATGCAACTCGAAGCCACTCAAAACGCACAAGGAGAAATGCTATGAAACAGTTGAGTTCGATAGATTTATTTGCCGGGATAGGCGGCATTCGGCTCGGATTTGAACAGGCGTTCGGACGGTCATTAAAGACAGTGTTTGTCAGTGAATGGGACGAGGCTGCACAACAGACTTACCGTGCAAATTTTGACGATAATTTTGATGTTGCCGGTGACGTTACAAAGATTTCCGAATCTGATGTGCCGGAGTTTGACATCTGCCTTGCAGGGTTTCCGTGTCAAGCGTTTAGCTTGGCAGGGCAACGCAAAGGCTTTGAAGATAATTTCAAAGGCAAGGCGCGTGGCACGCTTTTTTTAGATGTAGCACGAATATGTGACAAGCATAAGCCCAAAGTCATTTTCTGTGAGAACGTAAAAGGACTTACCATTCACGATAAGGGTCGCACATTCGACATAATAAAGGGAACATTACAGGAACTCGGCTATGTTGTTCACGAACAGATTTTGAACAGCAAGGATTTTGGTGTTCCGCAAAACCGGGAGCGCATTTACATAGTTGCGTTCCGCGATGATATAGACAGTACAGCTTTTAAGTTCCCAAAACCTACCGATGATACAAAACGGATTAGAGATATTGTGGAGGACGCTCCGATTTCAACACGCTACTATCTTTCCGATGTTTACGTCGAAACACTTCGCCGCCACCGTGCACGACACGAAGCAAAAGGTCACGGATTCGGCTACGAGATTCTCGGGGAGGTGTCAATATGAGTGAACGCAACGTGTGGACGCGGGAAGAAACGCTATTGGCGTTTGAATTATACTGCACAATTCCCAGCGGAAAGGTTACAGTACATAATTCGCAGATTATTGAGTTAGCGCGTGTTTTGGATAGAACAGCGAATAGCGTCAAGTTAAAGTTGCAGAATTTCAAAAGCTACGACCCTTCATACATTGGAAATGGTCGCGTAGGATTGGCACATGGTAGTAAACTTGACAGAGAGATTGTTAATGATTTTCTAAACAACTCTGATTCGCTGATAGTTGAAGCCGAGGAATTAAAGGTTAAGTTCGCATTGGTTGAAGGCGAGAAGTATTTCAATGGACACGATACAATGGTTGTGCAGAAGGTTCGCGTTGGACAGACGTTTTTCAGGAACGCGCTTTTGTCTGCGTACAACGGATGTTGCTGTATAACGGGATTGAATTTGCCTAAATTGCTCAGAGCCTCCCACATTAAACCTTGGGTATGTTCTAATGATGTTAATGAAAAAACAAATCCTCGAAACGGTCTTTTGTTGAACACGTTACATGACAGCGCATTTGATAGTGGCTATATTTCGATTGACAACGAATATCGAGTTGTTATTTCTCCATCCATAATCGCGAATGAGTCAGCAAAATATCTGTTGAAATATGCTGGGTGCAAAATTCAATTGCCTGATAAGTTTTTACCAAGCAAAGAATTTATAGATTATCATAACAAAAATATTTTTATAAGGTAGGCGTTGTATGATGACCGTGCAAGAAACTCGCAGATTCAAGTTGGTTGAAGCGATAAATAATGGCGTTCACACGTATAGAAGTGAACGCTTTACAAAGAAACCAGAAAATGATGAGAACTCATTTGAAGACCAAAATATTGTTGAAGAGTGCGCAACAGATGATAACTTCGTTATTGACGCTATACGGTATGCTCAAGATTCCTTGCCATTCCTCGATGCTAACGACCAATTAAAGTGGCTTTCGGAGATAGGTTTTACACACGATGAACTCACGTATTTTGAGTTTCCCCATTTTTCAAGCTCACCTCCAAAGGCAACGCTGATTTGAGCGCGGCGGTCTGTCAAAAAATGATGACATTCCGGTATATAATTTGCCAAATATTTCAGCCAAGCCGGCGGCAATTGCGTAAAATGTGAATTTTGACAAGCCGTACAAACTTTGAGTTTCCCCATTTTTCAAGCTCACCTCCAAAGGCAACGCTGATTTGAGCGCGGCGGTCTGTCAAAAAATGATGACATTCCGGTGTACAATTTGCCGAATATTTCAGCCAAGCCGGCGGCGATTGCGTAAAATGTGAATTTTGACAAGCCGTACAAACGTTTGGAGACTTCAATAATTTGGAGAACCTCAAGGCTCTCGTCTATTTTTTCGCTCAGAGCTCCGATGTATCCGATGGTGACGGATAGCAGCAAATCAAGGTTTCTGATAGACTTCAATGAACGCACAAGAAACCTCTCGAATCCGAAGCCTTGCTTCTTGAATTTGTAGTATTCTTCAATGCGCCACCGCATGAGGTACACTTTGACGACCGTTACACAAAGCCGTTTGTCGTCGCTTGTAAGGTTCGTCAGGAGCAACAAGGGCTCTTTCCCAAAACCGCGGCAAATAACAAGGTTCAGCGGTTCATCGGGATAATTCGGCAATGACACAGGCACGATGGAAATTTTACAATCGCGTTT
>BOCB01000093.1 GCA_026002695.1 Synergistales bacterium | reverse complement strand
GGTAAGGCGGACGTGAACACTTATGATAAAGGTGTGGAACGTGAATTTTTAATATCGAACGGGACCGGAGACTACGGATCGTCGACGGTCGCGGGTTCCAACACGAGGAAGGAGCACGGGCTTCTCGTATCGAGGGAGCGGGGAACGGCGCAGCACATCGTACTGATCGGCAAGGTCGAGGAGACTCTGCACACGCGCGACAAGAAGTACCAGCTCTCCACCAACCGCTACAAGGATATAATCTACCCCGACGGCTACAGATATGTGCAGGAGTATCAGGGCAGGCCGTTTCCAAGCGTTCTCTTCGTTATTCACAGCGTTTTTCTGAAAAAATCAATCTTTATGCCGCAGAGCGGCAGCGGCACGATAATCAAATACGAGCTTCTGGCGTCGCCGGAATCGGTGTGCCTCGATGTAAGGCCGCTCGCCGCGCACAGGGACAACAAATCCGTTCCGGCGGACAAGGCGAAATTCGAGTCGTCGTCTCCGCAGGACGGGGTTGTCAGCGTCAAAGGACGCGGCATCATAAGCCACGTATCGATCTCGAAAAAGGATGGCTCCGCGCGATGGACGGATAAACCTCTGTGGTTCGACAATATCGTTTACGAAAAGAACGGTTCGTCTGACGCTCCGCTGACGGATTCACTCTGGTCGCCGGGCTTCGGCTCGGTTACGATGGAGGAGGGGGATGTGGTCTACGTTCTTCTGTCCGCGGAACCGACGACTTACACGGTCGAGGAGATGGAGGCTTTCGAAAAAGAGGCCGCCGACAAGCTGGCCGATTTTGTGAAGCACGTTTCGATAGATACCAACCATCATTTGATACGGGACATGCTGCAGGCGTCGGGACATTTAGTCGAGTCGCAGAGGGGAGACGCCCCGACGATATTCTCAGGCTTCCCTTCGGCGGCGCGGCGCGCGCGCGAAACGTTTATATCGCTGCCCGGTTTGACGCTCGCCACCGAGAGGACTGAGGCGGCTCGCGGAATACTCGACGACTGGCTTGCCGCAGCGGCAAAATCGAACGGGCTGATGCCATACGCGCAGGACAGCGAGGGCAAGCCGATCTTCGGGGATATCGACGCGGGGTTGTGGTTCCTATACGCCGTTGACAAATACTCGGCGAAGTGCGGCATAGACTACGCGGTGAACAGATACAAGGACATGAAGACCTTGCTTGATCTGTACTTCGCCGGTCCGAAGGAACTTGGCGCGGTATGCGACGAGGGAAGTAAGTTGCTCAAATACTTCAACAAGACCGAGACCTGCCACTGGATGTCCGGGGACGTTGCCGGCGAGCCGCTGGTCTATCGCAGCGGCTATCTTGCCGAGGTTAATTCTCTCTGGTACAACGCGCTCTGCTTTATGAGGGAAGCGGCGGCCGCCGCCGGAGACTCCGAGGCTTCGTCCTCCTATGAGAATACGGCGCGCGAGTGCCGCGAGTCCTTCGAGAGGGTTTTCTGGAACGGCGGGAAGAAATATCTCTTCGACTGGGTCGATCCGGAGGACGGTACGAAGGACGACTCGATAAGGCCGAACGCGATACTCTCGATATCCCTGCCCCATCCGGTGCTGTCGGACGAGAAGGGGCGCGTTGTCTTAGCGACGTGTTGGAACGAATTGTACACGACATACGGGCTCCGCACACTTGATCCGCATCACGAGAAATTCAAGGGAAGGGCGGAGGGACGCCCCGATCAGAGGGAAAAGGCGAGATTGCGCGGCATGGCGTGGCCGTGGCTGCTGTGCCAGTTCATCACGGC
This sequence comes from Synergistales bacterium, assembly GCA_026002695.1. Lineage (GTDB taxonomy): Bacteria > Synergistota > Synergistia > Synergistales > Synergistaceae > BOCB01. Next base: position 2,084 of record BOCB01000093.1, on the reverse strand, counting down.
GTACATGCGCTATAACCCCGATTCGCGCGAGATAGGCTGGTCGTTCGTGCGCCCGTTCTCCTCTCACCTTCGCAGGGGCTGCCTCGGCGGCGTAGCGGAGTATTTCGACGGCATGATGCCGTATCTCCCGAACGGAGACGTCCTGAGCGCCGTATCGCTCGGCGAGCTGCTGCGGGTAATGTGCGACGACATGAACGTATCGAAGCAGTCATGAATGGCCGATATTAAAAATAGGAGTGCTTTGAGGAGGTGATGCCATGACAGATTTAGTGAGCAGCATCAGCGAAGCGCAGTCGATGGCGATAGGGGCTCAGATAGGCGCGGCGGTAACGTCCAAGGTAATGAACACGACAGCCGACCTCGCTCTCGACCTCATAAACCAAATGCTCGGTAAAGAGGGCATCGGCACTAAACTCAACACTGTGGGTTGACGCACTCCCAAACCACAAAAAAAACCCCGGACAATTTGTCCGGGGTTTTTTTGTGGTTTTACGTTAACTTCCACATAAGCGCGCCTTTCAGCGCAGCCGGGAAGTTGATGTTTTGCCGTTCATACCATTTCGCAGTCATGCAGGATTTAATCCCTCGTTACACTCCCCCCTGACAATTTAGTAAATGTACCATCAAAATCACGATTTTGATATATAATACCTCGTAATATGCGTGTATGTTAAGAAAGCAAAGCGCTGATTAAATCGTCAAAATGTTCATGAATTTTACCTCTACCCTTTATGTACCTGACAATAATCAATCCTTTGGGGAGGCGACGAAGATGAACGAACGTATTGAGAGGCTTCGCAGGGAGAGTTTCGAGACTCGGCCGAGTTTTTCGGCGGAGCGGGCGGTTATCGAGACGGAGTTTTACGCATCGAATGACGGCAAGCACGCGATTCCCGTCCTGAGAGGGCTGAACTTCAAGAATATATGCGAGAAGAAGACCCTGTACATCGGGCGGGACGAACTCATCGTCGGCGAGCGCGGGCCGCGGCCCAAGGCTGTATCGTCCTTTCCGGAGCTCACCTGTCACTCGGCAGAGGACCTCGAAGTCCTGAACGTCCGCGAGATGCAGAGCTATCAAGTAGATCCGAAGGACGTCGACATATACCGCGAGAAGGTGATCCCCTACTGGCGCGGGCGCAGCATGAGGGACAAGGCGTTCGCCCGTATGCCGGAGAAGTGGACTGCCCTCTACAAGGCGGGACTCTTCACGGAGTTCGGCGAGCAGAGGGCCTTCGGACACACCGCGCTCGACGGGCTGATTTACGAGAAGGGTATGCTCGACATAAAGCGCGACATCGCGGCAGCCCGCGCTAATTTGGACTTTATAGCCGATCCCGACGCCACCGCGAAGGACGACGAGTTACAGGGCATGGATTATTCCTGCGACGCCGTGATAATTTTCGCGGAGCGCCATGCGGAGCTCGCTGAGAAATTGGCGAAGGACGAACCGGACGCCGGGCGCAGGGCCGAGCTCAAAAAGATAGCCGACGTCTGCCGCCGGGTGCCGGCGCATACGCCGCGCGACTTCTGGGAGGCGCTGCAAACGTACTGGTTCGCGCACCTCGGCACGATAACGGAGCTCAACGGCTGGGATGCCATGAGCCCGGGACATTTGGACCAGCACCTTGCCCCGTTCTACGAGAAGGGGATCGCGGACGGTACGCTCACCCGCGAGAAGGCGAAGGAGCTTATTTCGTGCTTCTGGATAAAGGTCAACAACACGCCCGCGCCCCCGAAGGTCGGAGTGACGGCGGCGGAGAGCGGCACCTACAATGACTTCACGAATATAAACCTCGCCGGCCTGAAGCGCGACGGAACGGACGGCTCGAACGAGGTTACGGAGATAATACTTGAAATAGTCGACGAGCTGCGCCTGCTACAGCCGCAGTGCAACATACAGGTGAGCGCGCGCACGCCGGACAGCGTTATCCGCAAGACCGCGCGCGTCGTGCGCAACGGCATGGGCTATCCGTCGTTCTTCAACGCCGACGTGATAGTTCAGGAGCAGATGCGCGTCGGCAAGACGCTTGAGGACGCTCGCGAGGGCGGCACAAGCGGCTGCATTGAGACGGGCGCGGCGGGCA
>BOCB01000092.1 GCA_026002695.1 Synergistales bacterium | reverse complement strand
TCGGCGACGTATCGCTTGGCGTCAGCGAACGCCAATTTTATAGCCTCTATTTGTTTGTGGACTGTGAAAGGGCAGTCGTGCCCGTCCGGTATGTCGAGCCCGTCCAATATTTTCAGCGCGACGAGGGCTGTTATCCCCTGTCCGTTCGGCGGCATCTCCCAGACGTCGAAGCCCTTGTATTTCACGCTTATCGGTTCAATCCATTCGGGCGCGAATGACGAGAGGTCGTAGGCGGAGTAGAGCCCGCCGGAGGACTCGGCGAAGGCGATTATTTTCTCGGCGGTCTCGCCCTCGTAGAAGTCGCGCGCGCCGCTCTCCGCGATAAGGCGCAGGGTGCGCGCGTGATGGGGAAGACGGACGGGTTCGCCGGGGCGCGGCGCTCGCCCGTTGGGGCAGAATGCGTCGAACCAATGTTTGAAGATAGCGCCGCCTAAGCTGCCGAACGCGCGGTACGCGTTATCCCAGAGGCGAGAGACCGTAACGGCGGCGGCGTACCCCTCCTCGGCGTAGAAGATGGCCGGTTCGAGGCAGACGGAGAGCGGGAGGCGTCCCATTTTTGATGACAACTCCGCCCACGCGGCCGGCGCTCCGGGCACCGTGGCGGAGAGCCAGCCGCGCTGAGGAATTTCGTCAGCGCAGCCGAGTGAGCGGTATTTTTCGATCGTACAGGCTTCCGGCGCGGGGCCGCTCGCGTTGAGTCCGTGGAGTTTGCCGTCCTTCCAGATTATGGCGAAGGCGTCGCTCCCCAATCCGTTGCCTGTGGGTTCGACGACGGTAAGAGCCGCCGCCGTCGCTATGGCCGCGTCCGCGGCGTTGCCGCCTTTTTTGAGAATTTCCATGCCGGCCGCCGCCGCGAGCGGGTTGGATGTCGCCGTCATCCCCCTCGTGCCGTAGACGACGTTCCTGCGGGATGCGTATCTGTAGCTGAACGGATCGAATTTGAACAATTTGAAAACACCTCCGCTGTGTGTCCTTATAGTTTACCGATTTTTATTGAATAATTTGCCGTGAAATCGCGGTTGTACCCATCAGTACGTGACCCTCCACAAGAACAACCCCTCCGGCGGGATCGTCTGCGCGCTGCGCGTCCTGTCCTCTCCGCTCAGAAGTCCGGCGAGCCACGCTTCATCGCGTTTGCCCTTGGCTATCTCGAGCAGGTTGCTCGTCATTATCCTCACCATATTGGTCAGGAACGCGTTTGCCTCCACGCGATAGACCACGAGGTTTCCTTTTTTTACGAGCCTTGATTTTATGACCGTTCTCTCAGTCTTATCGGGGCAATCGGACTTCCTGCAAAACGCCCTGAAATCGTGAGCGCCCGTCATCAATTTTGCCGCCTCCGCCGCCCGCGCCCAGTCCATGCCGCGTATCGGCAGGGTGTACACGTAAGGCGCGATATGCGGGTAAACGGAAGGGGCGTTCCATATAAAATATCGGTACTCGCGGGAGCGCGCGCTCCGTCTCGCGTGAAAGTCCTGTGATACGCGCTCCGCCTTCATTATAGAGATGTACGGGCGGAGCTTGAAATTCAAGGCGAGTAAAAGCCTGTCCGGCTCCCAGTCCTTTCGCAGCGCGGCGCTCGCGACCTGAGCGCGGGCGTGTACTCCGGCGTCAGTGCGCCCCGCTCCTGCAACGCGAGTCCCGCCCTCGCCAAGCTCGCGGAGCGCGCGCTCTATCGCGTCCTGAACGCCGCGCCCGTTGGATTGCGCCTGCCACCCGGCGAAATGTCCGCCGTCGTAAGCTATCTCAAAAGCGTATTTATTTCTTTCGGGCAATAAGTCGGTCGGAGGTGCCGCCGAGGTTTTCATATTTATATTCCGGATTTTACAGGCTGATTAGATGAAGTATTGAGTCAATGTTGCGATCAATTACGATAATAGCCGTAATTACGGCGATAACTGCCGCCAATGTCAGAGTATCGGCCCGCGACCATTTGAGCGCCGAGAGGCGCGCGCGCTTACGCCCCGGCACGTAACAGCGAGACTCCATCGCGACTGCGAGGTTCTCCGCTCGCTGAAAGACTAAGATAAACAGCGGTATCAGCACCGGTATGAAACTCCGCGCCCGTTTCAGCAGCCCGCCGCTCTCGAAGTCAACGCCGCGCGAGATCTGCGCCTTCAATATTCTGTCCGTCTCCTCGAGCAGCGTCGGGATGAAGCGCAGCGCTATCGTCATCATCATCGCCATCTCAGAGGCCGGAAACCCCACGACGGCAAGCGGCGACAGCAGACGCTCCGTCCCGTCCGAAAACGACATCGGACTCGTGGTCATCATCAGCATGGACGCGAATACGACAAGAAAGAAGAGCCTCAAGCCCATCTCGGAGGCAAGGTACACGCCCTCGTAAGTTATCCGGAGGAACCCTATCCGCGCCATATCGCGCCCGGGCGTGAGAAATAAATTGAGCAGCACAGTAATCAGCATGAGGAATATGACAGGCCGCGCCGACCGTATGACGACACGCACGGACACGCGCGACAATCCGCAGATAACGAGCAGCAGCGCCGCCCACATGATAAAATCAGCGACTCGGCTCGCCGCGAACAGTCCGCCTATTATCGAGAAGACGCAGATTATCTTGCATCTCGGATCAAGGTTGTGTATGAAGGAATCCCCCGGTATAAACTGACCAAGGGATATGCCGCTAAACAGTTTCATTATTCAATGTCCCTCTGTATTCTTCGAGCGCCTTTACTATCGCGCCCACCTCGCTCGTCAGCGGCAGGTTCAATCCCTTATCGCGCAGGCCCGCCGCAAATCTGACGAGCGGCGGTATCACGAGGCCGCGCACCGGATTTTTCAGCAAGAACTCCGCCGTCTCCTCAATCGTACCCTCGGATACGCTCACTCCCTCTTCGAGGACCAACAGTCTGTCGCTGTGCTCAAGCGCTGACTGCAAGTCGTGTGTTACTTGTACGACGGCGACGCCCGAAGCGCGGATTCTGCCCAACAAAGCCATCAGCTCCCTGATTCCGGCCGCGTCCAATCCGGCGGTCGGCTCATCGAGAACCAAATAATCAGGTTTCACAGCGATCACGGACGCGACGGCAACGCGGCGCTTCTGTCCGCCTGAGAGTGAAAACGGGTTCGCCGCAAGCAGCTCTTCGCCGAGCCCAACAGATGCCGCCGCGTCTTTCACTATATCATCAAGCTCGTCTTTGCCCGCCCCCCAATTGAGCGGCGCAAATTCTATTTCCTCCCTTACGCTCTCGGAGAAAAATTGCATTTCGGGATATTGAAAGACGAGGCCGACTTTCTTCCGCAAATTGCGCAAAGACTTAGTCTTAGGCGTTACGGACACTCCGTCTATTTCGACGCTGCCTGACTGCGGAATGAGCAGCGCGTTCAGATGCTGCGCCAAAGTGGACTTCCCGCTGCCGGTGTGCCCGACTACGGATAGCCACTCGCCCCGCTCTATCGTCACGGAAACGCCGCGCAGAGCGGCGTACACGGACGGCGTGCCGATGTTGTACGCGCATGCGAGGTTTTCTATCTTTATAGACATAACGAGCCGAGCATCTCCTCGGCTTCGGCGCGGACATCGCGCGGCAAGAGGCCGCGCAGCATGAGCTCCCTGCGCAATGTGAACTCAGGCGGCTCCTCGAAGCCTCGTTTCAGATACTCGCCCCTCTCGTCGAAAAATTCCGCGGGGACTCCATCCCAAACCACGGAACCATGATCCATAATGATCACGCGATCGGCGCGTATCGCCTCTTCCATCCTGTGTGTTATCTGGAGTATCGTCATACCGGATTTTTGAAGCGACTCCAAGCACGACAGAAAAGAGAGCCTTCCCTCCGGGTCGAGCATCGACGTCGCCTCGTCTATGATCAGCGCCTCCGGCTCCAAAGCAAGCGCCCCGGCGAGGGCAAGGCGCTGTTTCTGTCCGCCGGACAGGGAGAATGAGCTGCGCCTCCGC
>BOCB01000091.1 GCA_026002695.1 Synergistales bacterium | reverse complement strand
CGTGCTGCGTAACTGTTACATCACCGTTACGTCCGCATGACGCGACACTTTGTTTGCGCTCACGACATGTTTTCGCCCGCGCTTTGTTTGCCTCGCGCCGGTTGTTGTACGCCTCCAACATACCGCCTGTGTATTCGTTCCAGTCGTGGACGCTCAACCCGCCGTCAGCGCTCTTGTCGAGAAATCCGGATTCTATCATAGCCTCGACGAACTCCTCCGGGTTTCCTCTCCATCCTGCTTCCTCAGCTATTTCTTCGGGAAAGAATTTGGACAGATTCCCATCCGGCGCTTGCTCTGTTACGCTCGACCAAAGAGCTATAACATGAGCGTAGGCGAGCAGCTCATCAATATCCAATCTGCGCGCAAGCCTCTTTAGTTTCCTGTGCCGTCTAAGGTCGCATTGAACTTGAACCCACATAAGCATTGCCTCCTGTCTACCGTTTAACTTTACGGAGCTCCATATTGACGAGATTCTCGTCCACCGGCTTCCCGTGTTTATGACGGGAGAACAAATCCGTAATCCGGTGAGCTGACACATCTATACCGTAATGGTCACGGAGCTTTTGAGACTGCTCCTCTCGATTGAACGTGCCTGTAGCTTCAATCGCTGCTATGAGCGCGAAAATATTGTCATACGATTGGTTGCCTCCATACCCCAGGCAATTTCCTTTGTCACGATCATCACAATCGAAGCACTTGAGCATCAGTCCGGCTTCGCCCGGTGTCGAAGCAATTACCGGCTTAACATCGATCAACCGGCATGTATACTCTGTCCTTTCGGATTCAAGCCAGTTCTTTAATGTCGCCCTTCTGACATTGACAATGTTCAGAATTTCGCCAAAGCTGACCTCGCCGCTCTTCATGCCCTCTTTTGCGAGAACTTCAACCTTTTGGGCTCTCTCGGCCTTGCCAATATCCATGCGCAGGATTGCCATATATTGAGTATGCAATCCAAGAATCGCAACTATATGTTCGTTGCTCCGTTCAGCTTCTACGAGTCGTTTATCCGCCGCTATTCTGGAAGCTCTTTCCCTATTGATTGTGCCAAGCAACTCAAACAAACCTTGTGGGTTTCCAACGGTATGCGCTTCATCGTTGAAAAAACTTTCCATAGGTATGCCTGTAATTTTGACTATATTTTCAAAAGTATCGAGGCTGGGGTTTTTCTTACCACCTTCAATGTGATATAAATGGCTAACAGATATACTGATGGCACAGGCAAAATCCACAACTTTTATGCCATTTTCCAACCGAAAGGAACGAATTAGCTCATATAAGAACGCCATGTTTTCTCGCCCTTTCAATTCTGCTCTTCACAGCCCGCGCTGTACAGCGGGCGGCTTGCGAGCCATTTATCAAGCTCGTTAACCGGATACCTTATGCACCTCATGCTGTCGCGTGTATACTTCGGCCCCCGGGTGCCTCCGTTAGCGTTTCCCTCCAACCTGCATTTCCGAAGGAATGATTTTGAATGGCCTATGTATCTGGCGGCTTCCTCTTCAATCAGCTCCTTTGTAGGGATGCCAAAAGAAGGCAGCTTTGGCGATTTTTTATCGCCGAGCAGCTTTAGGTTGATTTCAGCCACAAACGCATCCATCGCATCTTTGCCGCTGTTGACCTGAATTTCACCCACTATCTTCAAACAGCCATTATTGACGACTACGCTGACCATACCAGACATAAACACCATCTCCCAACGAAAAATCAGTTGTTCTATATAGTGTTATAAGCCACAGGAGAGGCCCTTTCGACAAAATGTAAAATTAGAAGCGACAAATTGAGTTGATAATTGTGATAAGTTGGCATTTTGATGGTTTGTTAAATGCTATAAATGCTTGTTAAATCATAATTAAGAAGCTATCGCCCAATCAGAGACGAGTGAATATACAAAAATAAATTGCCCTTAGAGGGCAATTTATTTTTGCCCTCTAAGGGCAATTTTATCCACACCTTATAAAACGAGTAAATCGAGTTTGGAATATCGGATAATGGGTTTACCGAATACTTAGGGACAACTTGAGGATCCACGAGTTTTAGAAATAGGAGTAAATATGGAGTAAACTAAAATAAAAAAGCTCCGGAGAAAATTCTCCGAAGCCTTGCTATCTCTTGGTGGAGCTGATGGGATTCGAACCCACGGCCTCCTCCGTGTGAGGGAAGCGCTCTCCCGCTGAGCTAGTCGCCCTTTAATGACACTAATTACGCCAACCTTTGTAATTATATATTATCCTCGTGTTATTTCAATACCCGTATTTGAGATTCGTCAAAGATTTTTATCGGGCCGGATTGAATCGCCCCGAGTTTTGTGTAGAGTTTTAGAGCTTTGTTTTTGAAGATTTCCGAATATCCATTCCGGTATTATACCACACCTCCTTGATTTCTGATGGTGTTCTATAGCCGTTTCGCTCGCTTATCCTGGAATTATGGTGTATTAAATTGGCGATATCACTACATCCTGCCAGTTTCCTCATGTGAACGGCCATTTTGAACGCTGCAATCACCATGTCCCTGTCTATGCGCGCGGAGCTGACGCCATAACAATTGTAGTTTGCCGCGTAAATAGCCGCAATCTTTGTGCTCAGGCGTTCATCCTCGACTTCGCGGGCGGATTTGACGCGCTTCCTGAATGCGTGACAGGGCTGTTTCATAAACTCCATTATTCAGTTTGGCATTTTTTTCGATTAAAAAATATCAGTTTTTTGTGCCTCAACTCCATTTGGTCACATCAATTTCGACAAAACTAAGTAACCGCTGATTAACCCGCCCCGGACCCTAAAAATCCGTTTTCAGACGCGAAAGTTTCACAATACCTCCGCGAAAGGCTCGCAGAAGCCGTTTCTTATGCCGTTCTATAGGATTATATCGACCTTACAGCAATAAAAGGGCACACTTCTCCCTCGTTACATTTAATCGTTCTCCATCCGCCGCTTCGGGCACACATCAATAGGTTCGCCGAGCAAAACAAAATCTGAATCCTGTGAAGATTCTTCTTTATGCCTTTGTATACGGTTTTAACGTAACCAAATTGACGTTTCAACAGTAAAAACGCATATTCAACTTTCGAGCGAACTGACGGCTTCCGACGCTCCAAATACTCCTCAAATTCACGAGCACGGCCTTCGGGCAGCTTTCGAATGCCGTGCCGGCGCCGGTTTGTGCGGTACTCGATTTTTGATTTTTGCGGGCCGGACACTATTTCTTCACGCTTTTCAATACCGATACAGCCCGCATCACCGCAGACAACCTCATAGTCCACGCGAATCAGATTGTGAGTCTCGGCGATATCATGGACGTTCGACGCGGTTGCGGTAACGCTGCGGACGTAGCCCGTTCCTGCGTCAACGCCGATATGCGCTTTCATGCCATGATGCCATTGGTTGCCCTTCTTGGTCCGGTGCATTTCCGGGTCGCGTGTCCCCGTGCTGTTTTTTGTAGACGACGGAGCCTCGATAATCGTGGCGTCAACAATCGTGCCATCATGAAGCACCTGACCATGCTCCTCAAGTTTAAGGTTTATCGAATGAAACAGCTTTTCGGCAATGCCGTTGCCGACAAGTATTTTCCGAAATTTGCAAAGCGTTGTCGCGTCGGGAGCTTGTTCTCTTGTGAAGTCAAGCCCCGTAAAGCAGCGCATAGCATAGTTGTCATATATAGAATCTTCGGTCACTTCGTCGGACAACGCAAACCACGACTGAAGCAAAAACATACGAAGCATGAGTGAAATGCCGCGCGCGGGGCGACCGACGGTGTTCTTATAATAGTACGGTTTGATAATCGCAATCCATTCGTCCCACGGAATAATTAATAAATGGTAAACCCACGGCTCTGCCGGGGGACTCCTAAAGTTTGACAAATACGGAAACGGGCTCAATCCTATGCTTGTGAACCGCTCAAAGTTTACAAGGAAGGAGAGAACCCGTGGAAGACATATCCGGTTTATGTCACAGCAGTTGGGATTGCAAGTATCACATCGTATCCTCAAACCACAGGTTTCCTTCCTTAACCGCTAAACCCATTAGTGGATCACTCAGAAATGAACCATCAAAGCCGGCATATATCATTTTATGGCTTATATCGCCATCTATCGCCAATATAAGCAAGGCTTCGCCGCATTCAGGAA
>BOCB01000090.1 GCA_026002695.1 Synergistales bacterium | reverse complement strand
ATTCCCGTCGAGGAACTCTACTTCCCTGAACTCTATTCGTATCTCGGAAGCTCGCCCGAAGGTGCGCGGCAGTTTGACATCCGTAATATAGGCGAAGAGTCTGCCGCCCTTTGCCGCTATGAGAGCTCCGTTTATGATGCTGTCCTCGTCCAGCTCGAGAGCTATTTTATCTCCCTTTTTGACGTTACGAACGGAGAGCGTCTCAACAAATTTAGCCCTGAATACAGTGTTCGACGGCACTGTTACGCTTACCGACGATACCCCGTTCGGCATCAGCTTGGCGATTACTCTCTCCAAACGAGCCGAGAGCGCGCCGCTCTGCGTCCTGTCCTCAATGAGGGTCTCCAATTTTTCAACCCTCTCCTGGAGCGGAAGAGCGGAGTTCACCTTTTTGAGCGTAATCCACTCCGCGACGCCCATCTTGAAGAACAGCGGCGGTTGTGACGCGCTGCCGGACAACACAAATTTTTCGAGAGCATGTTCTCTCTCAGTAAGGCTTCCGGGGAGCTCCATCCCGAATAGGTCGCGCTCGACTCGTGACAGACGCAGGAGAAGACCGCCGGTATTCACCTTCCCGTAGACTATGTTCTCTATCCTTTCGAGCCCCTGAAGCTGCCCCTCGTCACTTGCGTCTTCAGCGGCGAAAGCGGACGCGGAGAAAAGAGATACGGCGAGTACGGAAAATATCACGATTGCCCTTATAATACGTTTCACAGAACATCCCCCCATATTTGTTTAAGTAGGGGCGACCGCCTCGGCCGCCCGAAATTTTTTATCGTTACAATAATCACGCCGGTCCCGCAAAGACCTTCGCAGCTCCTATGAAATCCCTGAACAACGGATGCGGGCGGAGCGGCCTCGACAGGAACTCCGGATGAAACTGGACGCCGACGAACCACGGATGTCCGTCAAGCTCCATTATCTCGGCTAAGTTCTTTTCAGGATATACTCCGGTCACGCTCATGCCGCACGATTCCAACTTCTCCCTGTAGCTGTTGTTGAACTCGTAGCGGTGACGGTGGCGCTCCAAAATTTCCGGTTCGCCGTAAGCGAGATAGGCAAGGCTTCCCTCCTTCAATCTGCATGGATAGGCGCCGAGCCTCATCGTGCCGCCGAGCTCCTCCACCTTCTTCTGCTCCTCCATTATATGAACCACAGGGTTCAAAGCCCCCAGATCCATCTCTGAGCTGTTGGCATTGGGTAATTCAGCAACATTGCGCGAGAATTCTATTACAGCCGCCTGCATACCGAGGCAGAGCCCAAAATACGGCACCCTGTTTTTGCGCGCGTAACCGGCCGCCGCTATTTTCCCCTCCATGCCGCGAGAACCGAAACCTCCGGCCACCACTACGCCGTGTATGCCGCGCAGCGCTTCCTCAGCGCCTAACCTCTCTATCTCCTCGGCTTCCATGGGTCTTATGTTCACCTTGACGCCATTGTATATCGCGGCGTGAGCGAGTGCCTCATTGATGCTCATGTAAGCGTCCTTGATGCTCGTGTATTTGCCTGCCAGAGCTATATCGACAGTACCGTCCGGATGTTCCATTCTATCTAAAAACTTCAGCCAGTCCTCCATCTCAGCGCAGCCCTTGCATTTAAGGCCAAGCCTGTCGACGACAGACTGATCGAAACCCTGTTCGCGCAGCGACACCGGCACACGGTATATAGTCGGCTCATCAAGCGCCTCGAAGATGTTTCCGCCGGGCACATTGCAGAAGAGCGCTATCTTGTCCTTCATATCGTCCTTTAGAGGAAACTGCGAGCGGCAGACGATCATATCGGGCTGTATGCCTATTCTGCGAAGCTCGTTTACGCTGTGCTGAGTCGGCTTCGTCTTCAGCTCGCCGGCCGTCGCTATGTATGGTATAAGAGTAACATGGCAGTACATCACGTTTTCGCGGCCAATCCTGTTGGGCAGCTGTCTTATGGCTTCCAAGAAGGGGAGCCCCTCTATATCGCCGACCGTACCCCCTATCTCGGCTATCACTACGTCCTTTCCGTCCGCCACTCGCAGCACGCTCTCCTGTATCTCGTTCGTGATGTGAGGTATCACCTGCACCGTAGCTCCGTTGTATACGCCCCTGCGCTCTTTGCTTGTCACTTCGGAGTATATTTTGCCGGCCGTAACGATGTTGTTGGCGCTCAGTTTCTCATCTATGAAGCGTTCATAATGTCCAAGGTCAAGATCGGTCTCCGCGCCGTCGTCCGTCACAAAAACCTCGCCGTGCTGAAACGGGTTCATTGTTCCGGCGTCGACGTTGAGATACGGGTCAAGCTTGATCGTCGATACGCGAAGTCCTCTTCTTTTGAGGAGAGCGCCGAGTGACGCGGCTGTAATACCCTTGCCGAGCGAGGACACGACCCCTCCTGTTACAAACACAAATTTAGCCATAAGACAAACCTCCGCAACCAAATAGGTCTTTATCGTTACCCTTTAGGCCTCTAACAATAAATCAGAGACAAACCTCCGGACACAAAAACCGAGGATCTCCGCTCTGTCTTTATCGCAGCGCCCGCAGCGGGTTCGTCGGAGTCCCTCCGTACCGCACCTCGAAGTGAACGTGATTACCCGTCGAACGCCCCGTGCTGCCGACGAGCGCTATGCGCTCCCCGCGCCGAACGTTCTTGCCCACACGAACCAACACCTTGCTGCAATGCCCGTATAAGGTGGTCACTCCGCCGGGATGTGATATTACTACGGCCCTGCCGTAACCGCCGAGCCATCCGGCGTGTACCACTCGACCGGCTGCGGACGCCACGATCGCGCGCCCTCTCGGAGCGCTTATATCTATCCCCGCATGGTATGTCCTGCGCCCGGTAAAGGGACTCCTGCGCCATCCGAACCTGCTCGACAGCTTGCCCATTACAGGCCAGCCGAAGCCGCGCTTCGCTGTGATTTTATCCCTGCCGAAAGTTTTCTTCGCTGTTCCGGAGGTTCCGCTGTCAGGAGCAGAAGCCACTTTGACGCCCGGCAGAAATATTTCCTTTCCGGCCACGAGAGTCTCGCCCTTCGAGAGTTTATTGGCTGACAAAATCGCCTCCTCGAATATGCCATAATCCCTGGCCAGTTTTTCGACAGTCTGCCCCTGCTTCACCTTGACCAGTACGCCGTCCTGATTCGGTATACGTATTGTGTTTCCGACTTTGAGGACGGTGGATTCTGAGAGCTTGTTGCATCCGAATATCGAGTTCACGTCGAGCTTGAAAGCGTTCGCCACGCTCCATAGCGTATCGCCGTTTTTAATTTCGTAATTGGTTATCTCGAAGGGCTTGGCAGTCTTTCTCTTATCTATCTCCGCCGCCTTGAGATGTCTTACGTGGGAAAGAGTCTCCGCCACGCGGTCGGAGCTTTTAGGCACATAGAGTACCTGTCCCTCTCTTATCCTGTGCTGATTGGTAAGCTCATTCGCGGTCATTATATCCTTTATTGGAATATGATTGTCATCAGCTATCTTGGAAAGGGTCTCTCCCGCGCGTACTTTTTTGACGATCCAATATTGCGAATCGACAGATATTTCAATATCCCCCGATGCGAGACCCGTTCCCGCGGTTTCGGGCTCCGATTCATCAGGTTCCTCGTCATCGAGCGTCACATCGTCGCTGGCGAAGGAGTACTCCCCCTCGTAGAAGAGTGAGTCGTTCTCATTTTGAGGGTCTATGGCGTCGACAACTATGTAGCCGTTCTCGAGATCCGAAACGGAACCCTCATCGGAGTCGAAACCTGACCAATAGGAGCCGGCGCTCTTAGCGGCGTAACTTACGCAGCTGTATACCAACATCAGCGTGAGAGCTATCGCTGTAATTATCGTTGTCTTCTTTCTGGTCGTCACGCAATTTCTCCCTGTCGTCTATTAAGGACGATTTATTGTTAGGAGCCTAAAGGGTGAATATGAAACCCCTGACGGACTCCGCATCCCAAAACGGTGAAATCCCGTTTGCCGGTTTAATCAGCCTTCCCTGAAAATTAAAGAACAAACCCAAGAACAAATTCTTTAATATTTTACCCCATTTTTATCGTACTGAGGAACTCCTTGTTGGAAGCCGTCGATTTTAATTTCTCAATTATGAGCGACAACACCTCGGCCTCGTCCATATTGGCTATCTTTCTGCGGAGACCCCACAGGCGCTGGAGCTCGTCCTCGCTCATAAGAAGGTCGTCTCTCCTCGTGCCGGACCTCGTGATGTCTATAGCGGG
>BOCB01000089.1 GCA_026002695.1 Synergistales bacterium | reverse complement strand
ACAAAAACCCGATGTTGAAGTTCGTCAAAGGTTTGAGGAATGAAGAAGGTTAGTGAACGTTACCGAATATGTGTACCTAAACGCTCCCCTGAGATATATCGGGGGAGCGTAAAAGCTGTTCATTTTTTTCTGCGCGCTGACCGCCTCTTTCAGAGCTTTTCCGGCATGGAAGAAGGGAACTTTCTTTGCCGGGATGTTGATTGCCTTCTGCGGGTCTTGCGGATTGCGACACTTACGCGCAGCCCTTTCCCGCACACCGAAGCTGCCAAAACCGACTATTTGAACTTTCTCACCCTTTACGAGAGATTCCTTTATGGATGTAAGCAGAGCTTCAACCGCTTCAGCCGCTTTTTTCTTCGTAAGCCCTTCGACAGCTTCAGCCACGCTGTTTGCCAGTTCCGCTTTTGTCATACCACATTAACGTCCTCTCAAAATTGTAGGCTTCGTGTTACGAAGCGAATAAACGTATTGTGTCATAGCGTATAGATTTTCTCGGTTACATATTCCTCGCCATTACGACCGGTACCCCGAAGAGTCTGCCCCAAAGCTGAACGAAGCGCTCCATAGAGACGGGTATACTCGTATCCTTGCACCACCAGAGGTTGGCAATGGAGATTATCACGTCGGGCTTGTGTATCATGGATACGAGCCAAGGCCACGTCAGAAACGCCTCATAGCAGATAACAACAGCCGCTCTTCGTCCGTCCGGCAGGACGAGTACCCCACCATCCAACATGTGCAGGTTAGCACCTGTTTCTGAAAATGGCCGCCACATCGAATAGGGAACAGGTATTCTCTGACTGACGAACAAAAGATTGCCTTTGTACAGCATTAAAGCGGCGTTGTCGTACTTCCTTCCGTCGCCGACCGGAAGCTCCGCGCCGAAGATGACAGCCGTATCATCGCTTACTATCTGCTGAATTTCACCCTTCCACAGCTCCAAGCCCGCTTGATTTAACCTCCCCGCTATTGTTTCAGGCAGAACGATAACATCAGCAGATGTGCCGTAAACGCGCTTCTTCAAGTCCGCAAATACCATTGACGCGCGTTCAAAATCGCTCTCGAACGCGAAGCTCCCGCTTCCGAGTTTACCGAACGATGTGTTGATACTCATAAACCCGCTCACACTACCCTCTGAATCCGATACTCCCACCTCGAAAGGCATTAAGGCAATGACGCAAAGCACGGCAACAGCAAAGCGACTGTCCGCAACGCAGAGAGCATACAGGCCAATCATAGCGAGAAGCCCTCCAAACCCATAGTTCGGGAATATCCAACCGGACGCGGCGAGCGGGTTCAGTATTCCTATGAGCGAAAACGGCGGCATGACATACGCTGTCATAAACGCGAGAACGAGCAAAACAGTTTTACGCTTTCTCTCCGCGCTCCAAAATATCCCGAACGGAAGCGACAAACCAAACACCCACGCTCCCCAAAGACAAGCCGCCTCAACAACTGTGTGATTATCCGACAGAAAAACAGCCGCGCCGTGAAAAAGCCCTCTCGACGCGGCGAGGTTGTAGGTGAACATGACGAGGAACGCCGTATAGCGTGAACCGGCGAACGTCCATAATATGGGCACGGCCAAAATCAGCACGGATAAGGGTTGAAAGGACGAAAACCCTATGAGGCCGATTGCAAACGAGACGCTTATAAGTGCAAGGCTGATAAAATGTTTTGTCAAAGATAATCCCTCCAAATCCAAGTTTATAAAAGGATTGTAATGCCGCTTTTATCGGTTATAGACAATTCAGCTCGCGTTTCGGATTTTTGCGGTAAAATAATGCTGAAAAGTCACAGAGGAGGAGATTAAAAAGTGAAGAGACTGCTCGCGTATTTTATGTTGGTTTGCATGTTGTCAGTATTTTTCGAGGCAACGCACAACCCGCCATGCGAGGCCGCTGAAAAAAAGAGCGATAAAGAAGCCGCAGTAAGAGAGGTTTATGACTTCATCAAGGGGTGTAACAATTACTATCTTGCCACAGTGGAGGGCGATCAGCCTCATGTCCGGCCATTCGGCAGCCTTGCTATCTTCGAGGGCAAAATTTATTTCCAGACCGGCAAGGTTAAAAGCGTCTCAAAACAAATATCCGTCAACCCCAAGATTGAGATTTGTGCCTTTGATAACAAGGGCAAATGGGTTCGCGTACAGGCCATAGCCGTCAATGACGACAGAAGGGCAGCCAAGCAGTTCTTGATAGATACTATGCCCGGATTGGAGAAGATGTACTCAGCGGATGACGACAACACGCAAGTTCTTTACCTCAAAGACGCCACAGCCGTATTTTATTCATTTACGGAGGAAAAGCCGAAGGTTATCAAGTTTTGATAAGTAAGAGTGGGTTCGCGGATTTTCACCGCAGAATATTTGGCGTATGAAACAGTTTTACGATTTGATAGCATCTGCGACCGATACCAAACGGATGATTACCAAGATTAACGAAGGAGAGGATTATTATGAAGATAACAATTTTCAATGGGAGTCCTAAAGGAAGAAATAGTAACACAAACGTAATCGCAGAGGCATTTTTGAATGGCGCCGCGTCTGTAGGTTCCGAAATTCAAAATGTATTCCTGATTGATAAGAAACTCCATTTCTGTAAGGGTTGTTTCTCATGCTGGTTCAAGACACCAGGGCAATGCGTCCTTAATGACGATATGGAGGATTTATTGACGCTGTATAAGCAGTCGGATGTTGTGTGTTTTGCAACGCCCATATATATGTGGAATATGACGGCGTGTATGAAAAATTTTTTAGACCGTCTTATTCCGGTGAAATCTCCGCACATTGAAGAAAACAACGGTAATTTCGATATGACAAATGCTTCAAAAATGCCGGATGTCGTGATTATCTCTAACGCGGGTTTCCCCGGAGAAAACAATTTCCACATAATGAAAGAGGTTATGAAAGCAGCAAACCCGATATTGGAGATTTACAGAAATTGCGGAATGGCACTTCGTATGAACAATGAGCATATACAACGCAAAGTTAAATCCTATCTCGTGTTTGTTGAGCAAGCCGGAGCTCAAATTGCGTCAGGGTTGAGTGTTACTGACGCGGTATTATCAGGCTTAAATGCAGAGCTTTTTCCAACGGACGAATATGTGAGGATTATAGGCGGATAAATGAGAAAATTGTATCAAATGAAGTTTGTTTGTGATTCAAAAGCACAGAAAAAACAAAAAAGCAGCTTAATAAAGATAAATGACACGATAAAACAGTGATATGTCGGCATTGGCATATGCCGCTCACCTATCAAGTTTGCCGGAAAAAGCGACAATGAATGAGCACTGCCGCTTTTATTGCATTAAACGATTATAGATTATCTCGTAATCAAATTATCGCTCGTCCCCGGCGGCTGAACCTTCGAGCGCTCGTCCATGCCGGCATCTTTGAAGTAGAGCGTCTGAGTGCCAAAGATAGCCGAGAATCCGGCAGGGAATATCAGCATACTGCCCGCGTCGGTAATGTCGCCGTTAGAGTCCTTCTTTAATCCCGGAAGCCTCCGGCACTCGTCAGGGGTCATAAGCGGGCGTTGAACCTCCTGCAACGATACGTTCCGAGATTTGCCCGCAAAGAGCTTGCCGTCCTGCGTCGTTTCGCTGCAATTTTCTTTTATGACTGTCATTTGCCCCGTGGACTTCGACAGATATTCGGCGGTCTCCATGTCGTTCGGAGCGAAGGCTATCTGGATGTGGCAGCCTATGCGTATCGCCTCGTCCTTGCTGTACGCCTTGAAGAGCTGCGGCAAGCCCTGCGCGATTATGAACGCTTTCAACCCGTAGCCGCCTATGAAACCAAGAGCCTTCTCGAACAGGTCGAGTTTACCCAGAGAGGGGAACTCGTCCAAAAGCAATAACAACCTATGTTTGTACCCCTCGACACTTCTTCCGCCCGCGAACTCCATATGACCGGCGAGCGTAAAGATAATCTGCGTTATGACGAGCCTTGTCAGAGGTGTTAGTCTGAGTTGGTCTGCGGGGCTGACTACGAGGTACAAGTCAACAGGGGTGGCATTGTGCATGAGGTCGCGTATTTTGAAACTGCTTCTGCTTGTGTTATGCGCGACAATAGGGTCGCGGAATAGCGCAAGGTTCGAGACGACGGTTGATAAAACACTTCCGGCCTCTTTTTCCGGTTTGTTCAGAATCGTCTGCGCCTCCTCGAGCACGACCGGATGAGTTATGGGTACCATGATTGCCTCTCCGTCCAGTAATTCCTCGCGCGCGCCGAGGTGAGGATAGGATTGC
>BOCB01000088.1 GCA_026002695.1 Synergistales bacterium | reverse complement strand
ACATGGTAAGGAGTTCGCCGCTGTGCTCTTTGTTTTTAAGCGTAATTTCCCATTCGGCGATTTTTTTGTCGCGCTTCATGCCAGAGATGACGCCAAACACCAAAAGAACGCCAAAAATCACAGCCGCCCAAATCGAGACGGTCTGAGCGATAGCGCAGAGAAAAGCAATGACGATAGCTCCGATGACAAGGAAAAGCACTCCGCTGACAATAAAGCCGAGAGCTATATTAACGATTGCCATGCAACACGCCCCCTTGAAAGTTATCTCTTGTTTGAATTATATCACGAAAGGAAGAGAGCGTATGGCTGCAAGCGCATTTGACATTAGTTTTGTCATAGATGCCGCAATGAGCGGGGCATTTTCCGGCGCGTTCAGGGGTGCCGCCGATACTATGGGCGAGCTGCAAAAACGTATGTCAGCTCTGAGTCAGAATCAAAGCGGCATCGCTTCGTTCGGCAAGCTCCAAAGCGCGGCTACGCAGACAGCCGCAGTCCGGACAAATTGCTGACGCAATTTTTACAACTTCGTCCGGCTCACGGTCGATCTTTAATCCATGACCTTTGTGCCCGAGCTGTCCTCCGGGTTTCCTTCCGGATTTCCCGCGCAGCGATTTTGTGACCGGTTTCGCTAAACCGTCGGAACTCGGCGGCTTTGAACTGTTTGAGAAGAAGGCGCGGCCGAGTTTTGGAGCGGCTTCGAGCTCCTGACGTTCGACGCCGTGAGCCGGGATTACCGTATTCCGGACAAGTCCATAGCTAAAGCCTTTGAGTCCGGCAAGAAGTTTATAAAAGAGCGGTAAGGAAACTATCTTATAAATATCCTACCTCATTACACTTGGCGTATTTCTTCTTGAAGAAATCGTGGAAAACGGGCGGCCGGGGCGGTCGCCCCTGCGTAGTATTACTGAATTTTTCACGCCCGTGTTGCCATATATAAAAAAGTGCGATACTATATCGTAAGGGCTAAAGGTTATAGTAGCGCTGATTAAACGGTAAAGCACCCAAAAATTAATAAAATTGAAAGGGGAAAACACGCACATGAGCAAAATCGTATTGATAGGCGCAAACCACGCGGGGACGGCGGCGGCGAATACCGTGCTCGGCTATCCGGGAAACGAGCTTACGGTGATTGACCGTAACGACAACATCAGCTATCTCGGGTGCGGAACCGCCCTTTGGGTCGGGCGGCAAATCGACGGGTACGAGGGGCTTTTCTATTCCTCGGCGGACGCGCTTCGCGGGAAGGGCGCGCGTGTCCTGATGGAGACCGAGGCAAAGAACATCGACTATAAGGCAAAAACTGTTACGGTCTCGGATAAGGGCGGCAAAACCGAGGTCATTCCCTTCGACAAGCTGATTATCGCAACGGGGTCCGTCCCGATAATCCCCAAGCTGCCCGGAATCGGGCTTGAAAATATTCAGAGTGTGAAGCTGTTTCAGGACGGGCGGCGCGCAAACGAGTTGCTTGACGACCCGAACGTGAAGAGCGCAGCGGTGATCGGCGCCGGATATATCGGCGTGGAGCTGGCGGAGGCGGTTCAGCGGCGCGGCAAGCGCGCGCTGCTGTTTGAGGCGGAAAGCCGCAGCCTGGCGTCCTATTATGATAAGTGGCTGACCGACGATATGGACAGCAAGCTGCGCGACGGCGGTATCGAGCTGCATTTTAACGAGCGCGTGGCGGAGTTCAAGGGCGACAAAAAAGTGTCCGCAGTAGTGACGGATAAAGGCGAATATCCGATAGAGATGGCGATAATGGCTATCGGCTTCCGCCCGAACAGCGAACTGACGGCGGGACTTGACGCTCTGCCGAACGGCGCGGTGAAGGTGAACCGGTTCCAGGAGACGAGCGAGCGCGGCGTGTACGCGGTCGGCGACTGCGCCTCGATTTGGTCGAACGCGTCCGGCGCGGACGCCTATATCGCGCTCGCGACAAACGCGGTGCGGAGCGGTATCGTCGCGGCGCATAACGCCTGCGGGACGGAGCTTGCCTCCCCCGGCGTGCAGGGCTCGAACGGAATAAGCATTTTCGGGTACAACATGGTGTCGACGGGGCTTTCCGAAACCGCCGCGAAGAAAGCGGGCTTCGACGCGCTTGTGACGGACTTTGAGGACTGGCAGAAACCGGGCTTTATGAAGGACAACCACAAGGTCAAGCTCCGGATCGTGTACGACGCGAAAACGAGGCGCGTCCTCGGCGCGCAGATGGCGTCCCATGAGAACATTTCGATGGGAATACATATGTTCTCCCTCGCGATCGAGGGGGGCGTTACGATCGACAAGCTGAAGCTGCTGGATATTTTCTTCCTCCCGCACTTCAACCAGCCGTACAACTACATCACGATGGCGGCACTGGGCGCGAAATAGAATGAACGGGAGGGCCCCCGATCGGCCCTCCCGTTGTTTCACTCTACGGCGTAGTTAGGCGATTCCTTGGTTATCACGACGTCGTGAGGGTGGCTCTCCTTCATCGACGCCGAAGTTACCTGTACGAACTTCGCGTTCTTGTGCAAGTCCCCTATTGTCGAAGCCCCGACGTAGCCCATACCCGACCTGATGCCGCCCACCATCTGAAAGACTATGCCGCTTATGGGGCCCTTGTGCGGGACCAAGCCCTCTATCCCCTCCGGCACGAGTTTGTCATCGGCCGCTCCCTCTTGGAAGTATCTGTCCTTTGTGCTGCCGCCCTTCATCGCGCCGAGCGAGCCCATGCCCCTGTAGCTCTTAAAGGAACGCCCTTTATATATCACGGACTCGCCCGGGCTTTCGTCCGTGCCGGCAAAGAGCGAGCCTATCATCACGCTGTCCGCGCCCGCGGCAAGAGCTTTGACTATGTCGCCGGAGTACCTTATGCCGCCGTCGGCTATCACCATGCCGCCCATCTTATGGGCGACGCCGGCCACGTTCATGACGGCCGCTATCTGCGGGACGCCTATTCCGGCGATTATGCGCGTTGTGCATATCGAACCCGGGCCCATGCCGACCTTCACGGCGTTCGCCCCGGCGGCTATAAGGTCGCGCGCGGCGTCAGCGGTGGCTATGTTGCCTCCTATTATCTGGAGTTCCGGGTACTTATTTCTTATGGTCTTTATCATGTCCATTACGGAAAGGGAGTGTCCGTGCGCCGTGTCGACGACTACAACGTCTATGCCTCGCTCCATCAGGGCATCGAGGCGCTCCATCGTGTCCGAACCGGTGCCGAGACCGGCTCCGACTCTCAGCCTGCCGTTCGCGTCCTTCGTGGCGTTCGGAAAATCCTTGGCCTTTTGTATATCCTTGATGGTTATGAGGCCCATCAGCTTGTTGTCGGCGTCGACTATGGGCAGCTTCTCAACCTTGCGCGCGCTCAGGATGCTCTTGGCCGTCTCTATATCGGTGCCCACAGGCGCGGTTACTATTCCGTCCTTGGTCATAACGTTGTCAATGGGCTGGTCGTAGTTCGTGACGAAGCGCAAGTCGCGATTGGTTATTATGCCTATGAGACGAAGCTCGCTGTTCACGATAGGAACGCCTGAGATATGGTAATGAGCCATGAGCTCCATAGCCTCGCTCACGTCGTTTTCGGGATAGAGGTAAAACGGATCGACGATGACGCCCGACTCCGAGCGCTTTACCTTGTCCACTTCGCGCACCTGGGCCTCTATGGTCAGGTTGCGGTGAAGTATACCGATGCCGCCCTCGCGCGCGAGCGCGATGGCGAGCTGCGCCTCGGTTACCGTGTCCATCGCGGCGCTGCATATCGGGGTGTGCATACGTATGCCCGGCGTCAGATAAGTTTCCGTGCTCACCTGCGACGGCAGAACTTCGCTGTACCCCGGCACCAAAAGAACGTCGTCAAACGTGAACCCCCTGTAATCGACAAATTTACCCTCGTATCCGCAGTCGGCATAGATAGTCGCGTCACTCATAAACAGACACCCCCTGCTTTATTAAATCGCTTTTTTTGATGAAAGCCCTGACCGGCTCACGTCTCAAAACGGTGAAATCCCGTTTCGGCTGTTTAATCAGCGCTTCTTCAGCCTCGAAATTGTTTCTTCCCTGCCAAAGCACGACATTATCAGCGCAATGGGCGCGCCGTGTTCCCTGCCTGTTACGGCAAACCGAATGGCGTGATAAAAGACGCTCGCCTTCAAGTTATTGTCTTTTTGGAAATTTTTTAATACTTTCTTGATATTATCACAAGACCACGAAACGTCCGTATCCGACAGAAGATTTATAACCGCGCCGAACCATTCGCCGCGAGGCTCAGGGGAAGGCCCGCCCTCCCAAGGCGCTCCGAACGTCTCGATTAGCAAATTTTTCAGCTCCTCCATGC
>BOCB01000087.1 GCA_026002695.1 Synergistales bacterium | reverse complement strand
CGGGGCCGGATTGTGAATCGGCAACCAAGGAAGAAGTAGAAGCGTTATCCGCGTATATCAGCAGCGCGGTAATGCGTCTCGGCAGCGGGTGGATGTTGCATGTGGAGATGATACGCAAACCCGCCGAGGGCTACCCGGAGGGATTTTTTCGTGAGCCTACGAATATCCTCATAGACCTCGGTGAGTACAACTATGAGGCGATTTCAATGCAGGCGCTAATCAATATCAATCTCTGTGCTTTTAATTGGTGCTCCATCTTTATGTTCGTAATAATAGTTCGTAGCAGCGTTTTTATTCTCAACGCCTCTCCCTGTGTCGTGTTTAACGACAACTCCCTTACTCATTAACTTGCCAAGTACTACCGGTATGTAGTGGACTTTTGTATTGGTGCCGGTAACATCGTGTTCTATTGCTTTGTCATCTTTTCCGCGATGTCCTTTTAGGTAAATTTCAATCTTGTTTGCCAAGTCATTGAATTTGTCACTGCCGAAATATAAGTTATTGCATTTGACAACACGATTTGCTTTGATCATTCTGCTCAGAATTTCTTCGACAAACGCTATCCTTTCGGGCACACAGCCTATTTTCTCTTGTAAATCAATAGTTGTCAGTGGCAAATCGGAATTAGATATGCACTGCTCGATTTTTCCCTTGATGCTCGCAATAAATAGCATTGAGTCACGTCTAAAAAAGGCTGACATTGCAATACTGGGGAACGGCAATATCAGTATCGCGACAACAATCGGATACAGTATGATTGACAAAATTCTGATATAGCTAGGAAAATTGCTCATTGACAAACTTACCGCAGACGATAGGTTGAGCAAAATAAAGGAGACCGATATGAGGATGTACGTTGCGCGGCGGTAATATTTCTCGTAGTAATTGGCTCCGACAGGTGCACAAACGACTGCCAACACGGTAGAGACGACAAATGTCACAATAATTGCCGGTACTCCAATACCGGATACGATAACAATAGACTCGAATATAGCGAGCAGGGTTCTTCCAAGCACAAAGACAAGACTGATTGCCAAAACAACTGCACCTATTTCCCTCCAGTGGTCTTGGAACCAGAGAATTATTAGTGCGACTATGCCGATAATAACTATGTAGAACACTACTAACCGCCCTCAATGTCAAACGCGACAGTGCCCTTTTCTTCGATTTCGGCTAATGCCTCAAGTGTAAAATTTGAAGCATAAACGTCACCGACAGCGTGCTCTTTTGTCCAAGTTTCCGCTTTGTCGATAAAATAAAGGTCATACGCAATATTGACCTTTTTGCGCCTACTGTCAGCAAAGGAAAAGCATAATTTCCCTCCGGCATAACGCAAGTTTCTGTCTTCTGAGGTTTTAGCGATTATTCTATCTAAACTCTCACTCGCAATACCGTGCCAGTCCTCAAAACTTCTTCTGCCACTAACGATTCTTTCGAGAGTATCAGCAAAAGCATCAAACAAAACGCCAGGTAAGACTTCAGCTAAAGCATCAGGTAAGGCTTCAGTCGGCAAAACCTTTTCAATGGGTTCATCTGCAGCATTTCTCGTCCCTCTGCTCAAAATATCTTTCAAACGCACAATCCCAACCTCTAGTTCTTTCTAACCAGCAAGCGCAAGTTCAAGCAAGTCAGTTGTTTCGACTTCGACCGTTGATCCTTTAAACCGCGCAACCAGATCTGGCGGAACATCACTCTCATTAACCTTTTTACGCGTAACGGTTTCTTCCCACTCGTTTGTTATTTTGTTTCTTGAGTAGTATTTTGCAATATTCCCAATCCCGTCCGCCAACCTGACAGCGAAAGTCTTTACGCCCGCAACGACAATTTCGCTGATCTTTTTTAACTCTTCCCATCCGCGTATCAGCCAAGTACGAACCTCTTCCCAAAACGTGGCGAGTAGAAATCCCACTGCAGCTACCCCTAATAAAATAGCCCATGTAATCATCTTTCTATTCCTCCTCCTAATTGTTGTTTGGCATATTCTTCACTGACGGTTCTCCTTGAAATAACCGTTTCCTCGTTGTTGTTTGCAAGCTTACTTTCTACAATCTGATTGATCGCGTCCTCGAAATAGCTACTACGGACTATCGTCTCATTTTGTCGCGCCGCTCGCAACGCCGCTTGCATAACAGCATTTGCAATATCCGCACCCGATGCGCCATCGGATTTAGCGACTAATTCGTTTATGTTTATATCGGTAGGTAACCCTTCGGGTATATAAATCTGCCAAAGCTTTGCTCGGTTATCCGCATTTGGCAATTCGAATTTGATGTGAGCGGAGATTCTCCGCATAAATGCCTGGTCATAGTTCGAGATGAAATTTGTTGCGAATAAAAGTATATCCTCATATTCGTTTATTAGCAGCAACAGATGAGAACGAGTCTGATTTACGCTGACATCGGTCGAGTGCGACATATTGGTTACGCGTTTACTCAACAGAGCATCCGCTTCGTCAAAAAACAACACGCATTGTTCTGACTTTGCGTACTCAAATAAAGAGGAGATATTCTTGGAGGTCTCTCCAACATACTTCGATTCAATTTGGGAGTAATCGACAATGAGCAGCTTTCTGTGAAGCTGTGCCGCGATAGCGTGTGCAGCCATTGATTTTCCCGTTCCCGGAGCTCCATAGAGATTTATTGTAGCACGACGCTGATACTTGTGAGTTTTCCCTAACCCCCACTTATTGAAAAGCAAGTCATATTTATCAAAAACCGATAATGCGTCTTGAATGGTATTATATGTAGCTGGATTAAGGATAATATCCTCAAAGGCAAATTTTGGCACTGTGGCTTGCAAATCCAAACTTGCCGATTTGCCCACGGGCTTTGTTGTTCTATCAAGCGTATCTGTTGGATTCTGAACGGGCGTCGCCCACGTTTCCGAAACATCGGAACTCCTTTTGAATACTACCATAATCATCACCCACTTTGCTAAATAGCAGATCACTAATTGATTTTATCAAATGTTGCTGAGAAACGCAAGGGGATTATTTTCTAAACTGTTCCTACACTGTTGGAAAGAGGTGTGGGTATTGGAGGAAAATGCCCAAAAAAATAGCACACAGAGAGTGCGGATACACCGTCAAAAAATGAAAAATGACGGCTTCAAAAGTATCTACCTTTCAATTACCCCTGAACACAAATTAATCTTACAAAATCTCTGTAAATATATGCAAGTTTCTCAAGCATGCCTCATATCATATCTCCTTGATTGCGCGGTAGAGGGAATTCTTCCAAAAGTGGACGAGCCTTTTCTTGGATAATTCATGCCAAACATATACTGGTGGAGGGTGCGTTTTGGCTCGTGAACAGGGGGAGATTTGAATACCTCTGCAAAGATTAATCCGGTTGAAAATATTATTGGAAGCCCAAAAGGAAAGGAATTGCCGAAAGGTTGCGGCTCTCTGTCATGCGCCTCCTTATCGACTCAGTACGAATCGACCTTGTCAGAAAATTTTCAGAGCATTATCGGAGAAATGCCATTACGAGAGCAACGAACAAATCAACGCCGACTACCGAGTATGTGCGAAGTTTGAGTTATTTATTTGCATATCATTAACTCCTACAAGTAGCGCTCCAAAGCGCTACGCAACTTAAACTTTCCGCAAGAGCTACCCGCCGGTCGTGTGCCGCCGGCCATTTTAAGACATACTTCACACCTCGCCAGGAACGCCGCGCAGTGGCGCAACGTAGCCATCGGCCTGCTGTTCTGCTGTCTCGTCTGCGTGGTATCGGCGGTCTTTGTGGCAAGCCGCGTTACGGTCGTGCCGTACATCGTACAGGTAGACAAGCACGGCTATGAGATCGCGGTTGAGCCGGTAGCCCCGTCGAAGGTGGATTCCCGCCTTATGGTCGCCCACGTCGGCAGATACATTTACTCGCTGCGAACAGTCTTTGCCGACCCGGAGACGCAGCTTCACATAATGAACTTCGTCTACAACTCCACGCCGGTGAACACGTCGGCTGAAAAGAAGTACAAGGAGTTCTACGCCGGGAACAACCCGACAATCATAGGCGAGACGGAGACAACGCAGATAACGGTAAACAGCGTCCTGCCATTGAGCGGGGAATCCTGGCAGGCCGAGTGGACGGAGGGACGCTATACGCTCACGGGCGCGAAGCTCTCCGCGAAAAACTATCGCGGCATCTTCGCAACGGCGGTTGCCTCGCCCACTGAAATGCGCGAAGTTCTCGTGAACCCGCTCGGCATATTCATAACCGATTTCAACCTATCTGAATTATTTTGATAATAATGGAGGTATATATGTATAAAATGAAGAAAATACTTTTGTTCGTAATGGTTACGGTATTCGCGCTCTCGTTGGTCTCTCCTGCTGTGTCCGCTGAAATTGTGGAGATAGAGTACGGCGGAAAGATAATATCCGTTGATATGGC
>BOCB01000086.1 GCA_026002695.1 Synergistales bacterium | reverse complement strand
AACGTGTAAAGCGAAAACCACAGGGCTGCTCGAACGACCGGTCCACCGATGTACGCCTTCATGCGAACCATGAGGTCAGCCACGTCTTTCGGAGTAGTGAGAGCCGCATAATGTTGTTGTTTCCTCGGGCTCATCGCGCCTCTTAGGTTCAACGTAACGTCAAATTCGGCGTCGCCTCTCGCAATGGCAAAACGCAAGACCTGCCCCACGACCAGTTTTGCTTTATAGGCGCTCTCCGGCGTCCGAGATTCTATCTCCGTCAGTATGCTTAAAACCTCGGGAGCTGTTATCTCACAGATCGGTGTGTCTCCAAGTTTTGGGAGAAGTATTTTCAGCTTATGCTGAAGCCCCTTGCAATGGGAAACGGAACGCACTCCCTTCTGCTGTTTGTACCAATCCTCCGCAACGCGCGCGAACGTCATAGTCTTTATTGCCTCAACCTTGGCCGCAGCCTCTTTTTCAGCTCGTTTGCGTTCTTGCGGATTGCCGCCAAGGGTTAGCTCGCGCTTGAACTGATTCTTCAAATCTCGCGCGGTTGCCAATCCGATAATGGGGTACTTGCCCAAACCTGCGCGCTTTTCTTCGCCCTCCATCCAATAGCGCAAGACCCACCTTTTTGACCCGGTGTCCCTGACCACGAGAAGAAGTCCGTCGCCGTCCGAATATTGTGTCTCCCTTTTCCCGTCTTTTGGTTTCGCGTTTCTGACCGCAGCATCCGTCAATGACATCAATAATCCCCCCTCAACAAAACCGTATACAATCCTGAGTTCCACCTCGTATATCGCCCTCATGTCGTCAACCCTTGCGGAAGCTAAATAATTTGTACCGTATACAACTAACTGCTATTATACATCAAATTCGACCTATATACAGGCCGATATACGGTTTGAACGCAGATAGGGGTGTATTGTGGTAGATTCTCGCGGACGCATAACAAAGAAAAACCCGCTTCGTCAGCGGGTTTTCAGACTTTCTCGGATTGTGTTAAACTTGGTATTGGTGGAGGCGCGGAGAATCGAACTCCGGTCCAACAAGGGACAACCTGATAGCGCTACGAGCGTAGTCCGTGTTTTGATTTAGGCTTCCGGGCTCCCTACGGACAGGATTCCGGTCGCCGGTTCTTCCCTAGAGTCTCGAATCGCGCTCAGAAGAAGTTAGCGTGATTCCAGTCGTCTTTGTGACGCCGCTTCCGGGTTCCAACGACCGAGCCCCCGGAGGGCGTGACTGCTTTAACTAAGCAGCCAGTGCGAAATCTTCGTTGGCAATTATTGTTTTGGAGCCGGATTAACGAGGCTTCCCCATCCTCGGCTCGCTCTGCCAGACCTTCCGTCTTGCTGTCGAAACCTGTCGCCCCCAAAAGAGGTTTGATAATAAAATGCCTTAGTTCTTAATACTCGCGCTTGTTTCTTTCCCTGATATTCCTGTTGATCTCGCGCTCCGCGTCGCGCTCGGCCATGGCGTCGCGCTTGTCGTGCTGCTGCTTTCCCTTGGCAAGCGCTAACTCTATTTTCGCGCGCCTGCCCTCTTTGAGGTACATGCCGAGGGGGATTAGGGTCAATCCCTTTTCTCGCGCCTGAGAGTTAAGTTTCAATATCTGCCCTTTGTGCGCGAGGAGTTTCCTCGGACGAATAGGGTCCTTATTGTAATAAGTTCCCTTATCATAGGGCGAGATATGGACATTGTAGAGTATTAACTCGCCGTTCTCGGCTCGCGCGAAGCCGTCTTTCAGATTCACTCTGCCTTCTCGGACGGACTTTATCTCAGTCCCGGAGAGGACGATGCCGACTTCCATGGAGTCGAGTATGAAAAACTCGTGCCGCGCCTGCCTGTTGCGGGCAACGGTCTTGTCTTCGTTTTTTTTATCGGCGTCGCTCATGCTCATCGTCTCCCGATTTTGTAACAACTCCCGATAGAAGCGATCAAGGTTTTATCTTCACCCTTTAGGCTCCTGATAATAAATCAAAAAAGACCCCGCCTAACCAAACGAGAGGCCTTTTTTATCGATAAAAATAAATGGTCGGGGCGAGAAGATTTGAACTTCCGACCTCTTGGTCCCGAACCAAGCACGCTAACCAGACTGCGCTACGCCCCGTAACATCGCTGATATTATATCAGCCGTTCTGATGTTAGTCAAATGTTATTTTTCACCAGCGGAGAAACGCGGAACGCTTTTCAGAAATCCGGTCAGTACATCTCAATCTCATACGCTCCGAAGATGTAAGTTGTTTTTTGTTTAAGCGGATTGCTCATTGATGACCCGCGCACCCTTGCTTAATCCATTATAACATTTGCCGGGGATTTAGGATATAATATCCTCATTATAGGAAAAGGCTGATTTATCGAAAGAGGTGTGTATTTAATGAATCTCGGCATGGGAGAGATAGCTCTGTTGATAGTTCTGGCGCTCGTGCTCTTCGGGGCGAAGCGTCTGCCCGAGGTGGGGCGCGCCGCCGGAAGCGCTGTGCGCGAGTTCAAGTCGGCGCTTTCCGGCGAACCGCCAAGCAAGGATGACGGAGAAGCATGACGGGTAAAACGCGGCATGTCCGAAGGGAGTGACTGGACGGAGCATCTTGATGAGCTTCGGCGGAGGATAATAGCCGTACTTGTATTTTTCTGCGCGACCTCGCTCGTCGCTTTCATTTTTTCAGACAGCATAGCGGCGTTTTTGATGAGACCTGTCGCCGGAGCTGTGAGGCTCTACACTTTTTCGCCCGCCGAAAAATTCATGGCGTATCTGAAGCTCGCAATGTGCTCCGGTTTCGCGGTTGCCGCTCCGTTCGCAATCTTGCAGGCCGGAGAATTTATATGGCCCGGGCTCATAGGGCGCGAGAAAATCTGGGCTGCATTCGCGCTCGTCGCAGTTCCCGTATTGTTCCTGGGCGGCGCGGCCGCGGCTTACACATACCTCTCGCCCGCCGCGATGAAGTTCTTTCTGTCGTTCGCGTCGTCGGATGGGGTCGAGCCGCTTTGGGGGTTGGGGGCGTATCTTGACCTACTCACTATGATGATGCTGGCGTTCGGCTTGCTGCTGCAAGCTCCGCTTCTCATGCTCATCCTTATCGTTACCGGCGTGATCTCAGCCGGAAGGGTGGCTTCGGCGAGACCCTACGTGATAATCCTGATATTTTTGGCAGCCGGCATATGTACGCCTCCCGACGTATTTTCACAGATAGCGCTGGGTGTCCCGCTGTACCTGCTCTTCGAGGCGACACTCGCGATCGGGTGGATTGTAACGAGAAAGAGACGGACAAAATAGAATACATATCGCCGCGCGTTTGACCCGCATCTGAGATTCCTCCCGTACATACAATAGAGCTTGCTCACATCGGCCGAAAGACAAACGCGCAACCTAATCGCGGCGGCGGCGTTGTCTCGCTCGATCACGCCGGCACAGATCGCGAACCCGCGCCGGCCCGACCGGTAAAGTTTGCTTGACAGACGCTAACGGCTTCGTTCACTGTTTGCGCGGATGCTCGAAGTCAGGGCACGGTATCAAAAATTCTTTCTTCTGCCTTTGAGCTGTAAACTTAGCGTAATCGTAATTCGGATCGCGCCTCACAACACGGTGGATTTTCTTTGCAAGCGGCCTTATGAACATCGGTAAGGACAGATAAATCCTTAACAAAGAACTCGTTTCCTGCAATTGACTCGCTTTATTCCAGTGATGAGATGAGTCACGCTCCTCCCACGCAATTTCGTAGTCACTCTGCGTGACTGTCAGTCTGTCAGGCGTATCCCCTGTCTTTTTGGACATGACGTATAACTCCATTGACGTAGGATTCAAGCTGTTTATGCTACTCATCTCCGTGCGCCGTTTTATCTTGCGCGGATTGGCGCACTCACACCACTCCTGGCAGTAGAGAAAAACCCTCGTGTCCGTATAGCCGTTTTGTTCGCTTAAAAGCGAGAAGAACAGCTCGGGGGAAAATTGATAGAAACCATGCCCGAACCAGTTATTGCCGGGTGTAGCGAGCAACAGCCACCCCCCAACTCTCACCATATCCATGCAGTTCCTTATCGACGCCGGATAGTTGAAGACATGTTCGAGCAACCCGCCGTCGAATACGCACGAATACTTGTTTTTCAAGTCATCGGGGACAGGGATGTTCAAGTCATGGAGGACTGTGGCTCCCTCATAGTCACTGTAGTCCATCGAATCGACCGCGCTTGCTCCGAGATAACGAAACAGCGGTTCCGAGAAAGGCGGCTCAGTCGCGTCCAACCCTTCTTTCAACTTGAGCGCTTGCGCCTTAGTATAAGCGCTGTCGTACTCTCCCAGGATTCCGTCTATTTGAGACTGACTCATAAAGCAGTTCTGACGCCCGAGAGTAAGAGTCCTCTCGTAACTCACCCCTTTAGAAGCCGCGTAGAGCATGAAACGAAATGAGTCGCTCCCTATCCCCACGCAAAGCGCCCCCTCTCGGCATCAGAAAAGGAGCGCGCATAGGCACTAATACAGAATTTACAAAAAAGAAAGGCTACGCTATTGGGATGGGATGGGATGGGATGGGATGGGAT
>BOCB01000085.1 GCA_026002695.1 Synergistales bacterium | reverse complement strand
GCCCCTGACTCCGCAGCGTATTATATGGTCAATGGCGTTATTCCCGCCGCCGCCGACTCCTATCACTTTTATCCTCTCGCGGGGTTCACGCTGATGCGAGGCGCGTTCTTTTCCCTTGGGCGCGCTCTTCTCCTTATCAAACGGAGTCTCCTCGATAGCGAAATCAAAAGCGGCATTGCTTGTTGCCACTACCTACTCCCCCTTGCGTTAATGCAAAGAAAATCAAAAACTGATTTATTGTCAGAAACTTAAAGGGTAACGATAAAAAATCTGACTTATCTACGCCCCAAAGTGACT
Source organism: Synergistales bacterium (assembly GCA_026002695.1). GTDB lineage: Bacteria > Synergistota > Synergistia > Synergistales > Synergistaceae > BOCB01. The sequence goes on along the minus strand of BOCB01000085.1, from coordinate 4,296 downwards.
ATTTTCGTATTTTAGCTATTTAATCAGCGCTTCACCAAATAATATATTACCATCAGTTGTTATAATACCATATAACTCACATCAATGGTAGAGGCGATTTTTGACCCGCTATTTTATGTTTTTTAACGTTTCGCCCATTCATATTCGCCGCTTTGTGAGAGAGGCTCTTCGCCGCTGTAGAGCACGGCGATTTTGTCGCCGCCGTCGGCATAGAAGGCGATGCCGCCGCCCTTCAAGATATACCTGTAAACCTTTCCGTCATCTTTGTAAGCCTCCCATATGTCGAACCGCCCGGCGTATTTTGGCTCCGTAAAGTTCGAGATTCCGAGACCGTCGGCGGTCTTGTACTTCGTGTCTTTGGTCGTTACCTCTATCACTGAACTGTCCTCGAGGTAGACTGAGGTGAGCGGCGCGCCCAGGGGAAAAGAACGCGCCTCGCATCAGCGTGAACCCCGCGAGAGGATAAAAGTGATAGGAGTCGGCGGCGGCGGGAATAACGCCATTGACCATATAATACGCTGCGGAGTCAGGGGCGTTGATTTTGTCGCTGTGAATACAGACGCGCGGTGCCTTGAAAAGAGCCTTGCGTTCGAAAAATTGATGATAGGCGAGAAACTCACGCGCGGATTGGGCGCGGGCTCCGACCCTAATGTGGGCGAGGATGCCGCCGTTGAATCGCGCGAAACTATCAGAGCCTGTATCAAGGACTGCGACATGGTTTATCTCGCCGCCGGAATGGGCGGCGGTACCGGAACCGGCGCGCTCCCCGTCATAGCCGAACTTGCCAAAGAGTTGGGCGTACTCACCGTCTCGGTAGTCACAAAGCCGTTCGAGTTCGAGGGAACCCGCAAGATGCGCACGGCCATTGCCGGAATAGAGAGGGTCAAAAATTCCGTCGACGCCTTGATAGTCCTGCCGAACGAGCGTCTCATCGATCAGTCCGATCGCGCGATGCGCCTGCTGGATGCCTTCGCAATGTGCGACAACGTACTCTGCCAGGCTGTGCGCGGCGTTACCGACTTGATAACTATGCCCGGCAGGGTCAATATAGATTTCGCCGACCTGCGCACCGTAATGCAGCACTCCGGCGGCGCTGTAATGGGCGTCGGATCGAGTTCCGGTGAGAATAGGGCGGCAGAGGCGCTGAGGCGCGCCATAGAGTCTCCTCTGATGGAGAGTTCAATTGAGGGGGCGAAGGGCGTTCTGCTTAACATATGCGGCAGTTCGTCGCTCGGAGTCTTAGAAGTCGCGGAGATTGCCAAGAGCTTGGAAGATCTCAGATCGCCTGACGCGATCTTCAAATTCGGCCAGGTAGAGGACGACTCAATGGGCGAGGAGATAAGGGTCATAGTGATCGCCACCGGCTTCGACATGGACTCGTCCGCGAGACAAGCCGCTCCGGCGGCTCAACGGGCGCAGGGGATAAAAACCGATGTCCGCCGGCCGCGCGACGCCGCGAAGCCGAGTGACAGCGCGAAGCAGCAGGAAATCATAAAGCCAACTGAGCCAATGTTCGATATGTCCTCTCCGTACGATGAACCGACCTACCGGAGGAAAAAACGGGAAGGATGAATTAAAAAGATTTGATGATAACCCTTGCGGGGGTGCGGGACGAGCAGCCCCGCGGTTCAGGTTTATAATGATAAATCAGCGATATGCCGCGCATCCGGGAGCGGTATATTTTTTTCGTCCGCTATGCGCAGTATATCGTCGTATTCCGGCGCTCTTCTTATAACCTCTCCATCGATAATCGCGCTCTTGAAGCGGACATTTCCGAGCGGTGTTTTTACCTCGTCTATGCTTCTTTCGGCAAATATACGGCGCGTGTTCGTTATCCTCACTCCGAGCGTCGTCGTCTCACGGATGAATATCTCGGCGAGGCGATCCGCGTCTCCGGCTCTGCCGAGACAGCATAATTTAACGGCGGGGCGTCCCTTTTTCATAAGGATATTCTCGCACCACGCGTCAAGAGCGCCGTTTTCCAGCAGACGGCTCATGGCGTGAGCGAAGTCCTGCGGGTTCATATCGTCTATGTTCGCCTCGATCAGCGACGGCTCGTCTCGGCCGAAGCCCGCTCGCGAGTTCGCCGCCGTCTCCATCAGCGCGGCCCGCAGAGCGTTCGGCATGTCCCGCGTATCGCGCGAGCCGAGCCCTGTCCCGATGCGCAGAATGCGTCCCTCCGGAATACTGCCCGCTCCGTCCTCTCCGGCGAGCTCCCTCAGCAGAAGCGCGCCCGTCGGAGTTGTCCGCTCCGCCGGTTCGCCGATCGAGCATATTTTAACGCCGCGCAGCAATTCGGCTGTCGCGGGGGCGGGAACAGGAAGCACCCCGTGCGCGCATCGCACGGTACCCGATCCGACGTTCACGGGCGACGAGCGGACGTTTGGCCAGCCGAGACGCTCCATCAGCAGCATCGTACCGATTATGTCGGCTATCGAATCAACTGCCCCGACCTCGTGGAAGTGTACTTCCTCCGCCGGCAGACCGTGCACCTTCGCCTCAGCCTCGGCCAGCAGCCTGAACGCCGCCGCGCTCCTCGCTTTGACATCGTCCGATACGGAGCTTTGTGATATTATTTTCAATATATGGGATAAATGCCTGTGTGGGTGGTGGTGTTCGCGGGACGTTATATCGACCTTCACTCCCGCCATTCCTCCGCGCTTATCGTCGCGCGCGGAGACATCGAAGCCTTCGAGAGCGACGCCGCTGAATATTTCGCTGATGCCGCGTTCGCCGTCCTCCTGCCTGAACAGATCGAAAAGCGCTCCTAAAAGCATGTCGCCGGATATTCCGGCGGACGCGTCGAGATAGAGTGTCAGTGTTCCGGAAGATGTTTTGTTCATGTCGGTAGTTTCAAGTCCCTTCATAAAATAACAAAGAGTCAAAAGCCAAACCGCGGGGCGCTGCCCCGCACCCCGCAAGGGTTATCACCCTTGACCCTTATTCAAAAGTCAAATGACATTAAACCGCCATTATTTTCGCGGCGCATTGCTTTGCCATTCTGCCCGTGAAGCCGCCTCTGCCTATTACGTATCTCATCGCGGCGGCTTCTATCTCTTCGTCGGGCATATCAGCCCCGTAGCAGCGCGCGTAATACTTTATCATGTCGAGGTAAAGCTGCTTGCCGGCTGAACCGTACCACAGGACAAGGCCAAACCGGTCGGCGAGCGAGAGTTTTTCCTGCGCCGAATCCGCGCCGTGAACGTCGTCGCTCGCCGCTTTGCGATCGCTCCAAACCTCGCGGACGATGTTCCGCCTGTTCGATGTAGCGTATATCACGACGTTGTCAGGACGCCCTGAGAGCATTCCCTCAATCGCGGCCTTGAGCTGCTTGTAGCCGGTCTCGAACGTCTCGAAGGATACGTCGTCGATGAAAATTATGAACCTGTACGCGCGCGGCTTTATCACGTCCATGAGACGCGGAATGTCCGCTATGTTGTCCTTGTCCACCTCTATCATGCGAAGCCCCAGCTCGGCAAAGCCCGGCTCGTTCAGCAGAGCCTTCACCGACGACGACTTGCCCGTGCCGCTGTCGCCGAAGAGCAGCGCGTTGTTCGCGGGGTGTCCGCCGAGGAACGATCGCGTGTTGGAGAGCAGCTCGCGCTTCTGATCGTCGTAGCCTATGAGTGAGGCGAGCGTCTGTCCGTCGGGAGACTCTATCGCTTCGAGCCCCTCGCCCTTCGACCAGCGAAACGCCCGCGCCGCCGCAAATATGCCGGAGCCGTGAAATCTGTAAAATTCTATGAGCGCGTCCGCTATTTCGCCGCCGCCGCCGGCAGCCGCTGTCTTGTCGGCGAGAGCCTCTGCCGCGAGAATGGCCGGTGTTTTATTGAGAGCGGCTCGCGCGTTGGGCGTATAGCGGCGAATACAACCAAATTCGTTATCGGCAAACTTGCGCGCCCTCGCAAGGACTATATGCAACCGCGACAATTCCGCCGCCGCTATAGCCCTTATGGAGCCGCCCGGAGCCTCGGACATCTCGCAGGCGCGGCCTAATGTGTTATCGTCGCGCGCCAGCAAAAGAGCAAAGGACCGCTCCCACAAATCACCGCCAAGTCCGAAGGTTTCGGCGGCCTCTATCATCTCCGAGACGGCTCCGCGTATCAGGAGCTCCGCTTCAATTTGAGAGGGCGGAGCCTCCGCGAGCAAGCGCCTGAATTTCGGAAACAATTCATCATCGGACAGCTTATCGAAAAACAAGACGGACAACACCTCTTAATAAAAATAGTTCGTTTATTGTAGCACAACTATTTCAGAACAAAATCACGATTTTGATATATAATACCTCATATTATG
>BOCB01000084.1 GCA_026002695.1 Synergistales bacterium | reverse complement strand
CCGATTTCATATCGCGGCTGCCCGGCGGGTACGACACCGAGATCGGCGAGCGCGGCGTGACGCTCTCCGGAGGGCAGCGTCAGAGGATAGCCATAGCGCGCGCTGTCGTTCGCGACCCGGCCATACTGATAATGGACGAGGCCACGTCGTCGCTCGACTCGATGGTCGAGTCGCAGGTGCAGAGCGCGATGGCCGCCGCCATGACGGGACGAACGTCAATAGTCATAGCGCACAGGCTCTCCACGATACGCGACGCCGACAGGATACTCGTATTAGAGGCCGGACGCATAGCCGAAGCCGGGAATCACGGCGAGCTCATGCGGGCGCGGGGGATATATCACAGCCTCTATTCCATTCAGTCCGGCGGCCGGCCGGGCGCCTCCGAGGAGTAGGGGGCGTTCCCATGCCGGATATCCTCGGCAGCTATCTCAAATACGCTCGCGGCGACAAGCGGGGCTTCTCCCCCTGGTCGCTGCTGAATTTCGCCGGCAAACTCTTCAGCCCTTTCGTCAAACTGCGCAACGCCCTCTATGACAGGGGCGTCCTTCGCTCGACAGACCCTCCGATACCCGTTATAAGCGTCGGCAATTTATGCCACGGCGGGACGAACAAGACGCCGATGGTCGAGATGCTTGCCCGCCGGCTCACTGAGACGGGTTTTTCCGTCGGCATTGTGAGCAGGGGCTACGGAGGCAAGACAAAAGCCCCTCTCTTGATAAGGGAGGACATGCGGGAGTATGGCAGGGAGCTCGTCGGCGACGAGCCTCTGATGCTGGCGATAAGGCTGCCCGAAGTGAAGGTGGTGGTCGCCCGCAGCAGGCTTGACGGCGTTCGCTTCCTTCGGGAGCTCGGAGCGGAGGTGGTCGTCGCGGACGACGCCTTTCAGCACAGGCATATGGGGCGCGACGCCGATATTGTCCTCATCGACGCGACGTGCCCGTTCGGGAGCGGCAGGCTCTTCCCCTCCGGCATACTGCGCGAACACAAAGAATCCCTGTCTCGCTCCGACATCGCGATAATAACGAAATCCGAGCAGATACCGCGCGAACGATTGGCGGCGATAAGGTCTGAGCTCGCCAAATGGCTTCCGCCGGAGCGGATATTCACGGCGCGCCTCGCCTTGGAGTCATGGATGATATTGGACAAAGGCGGCGCGGATAAATTCGAGCCGCCGGTCGGATTGTCGTCGCCCTACGGAAAATTTATAGCCTTCTCCGCCATAGGACACCCCGACAGCTTTCACAGCTTCCTGACGTCGCTCGGCATGGATGTGGCCGAAAAAAAGACGTACCGCGATCATCACAGGTTCTCGTGGAGGGACATAAACGACCTCGAGCGCGTCGCCTCCGAGGCCGGCGCCGACGGTTTCGTATGCACGGAGAAGGACGTCCACAACATGCCGGACGCCCTGCATATGACGCGCCCGCTGTATATACCGCGCATAACCGTGCGAATCGACGACGAGGAATCTTTTTTCTGTACGCTCGCCGAAGTGCTCGAACCGAACTTCGTCGTAACCTCGAACGGCTACGGCGAGGACGCGATAGGGGTGATTCTGGCTTCGCGCCTTAAGAGCGAGTTTCCCGCCGCCGAGGTCTCGGCCTTCACGCTCGTGGGCTCGGGCAAGCCGTACAGGGACAGGGGTATAGACGTCATATCCCCGCCGTCCGAACTGCCGAGCGGCGGCGTAATAAAATATTCCCTCAACGCGCTGCTGGGTGATATGAGGCATGGCTTGCGGGACGACATAAAAAAACAGATAGCGGCGTGGCGCGCGCGCAAGAGACGATGCCGGACGCCGCTGTGCGTCGGGGACGTCTACCTCCTCGCGATAACGCTTTGGGGGCGGGGTCTTGCCCCGCTGCTCGCGGCCACCGCGAAGAGCGTTCACCTGAGCGGCCATTGGGGAATAGAGAGGCTGCTCCTGCGGAGGAGGGCTGTCAAGGTCTGGACGAGGGACGCCGAGACGGCGCGCGATCTCGTTCGCGCGCGCGTGAACGCGTCGTTCGCCGGAAGCCCGATAATGGACATAGCCGAGGAAGAAGGCGGAGAAAATCCGTGGGACGCGGACGTCTGGCGCGAGGAGGACAAAGCCCTGCCGCGAGTCCTGCTCCTTCCGGGCAGCCGTTCCCGCGCCTACGACGATGTATCGCTGCTTCTCGAAGCCGTGAGGCTGCTCGACGAAAAAAAACACTGCCGCTGCGTCATGGTGCTGGCCGCGACGATAGACAGGGAGCGCCTGATTTCCGGCCTGCCGTATGATTTTGAGGGCTGTCTCAATGTCGGGGGCGCGCGCGTTTTCCCGCACGACGGCTCGATAGCGGCGGCGGCTCGCGGCGCGGACATACTGATAGGGCTCGGCGGCACGGCCAATCAAGTCTCCGCCGGCCTCGGCGTTCCGGTTGTCTCCATATTGGAGAAGGGCAAGCTGGTTCAGAAAAAGCTGCTGCGCGACGCGGAGCTGTTAGTCGCTCCAAAGCCGGAGGCTCTTGCCGAGGCCGCCGCCGATTTGCTCGGCAGCCCCGCGAAATTGAAGGAGATGTCGGACGCCGGAATAAAAGCTCTCGGCGGCGCCGGAGCCATAGCCGCCATAGTGGAGTACGCGGCGAACGAACTCGGCTGGAGGATCCGATGCGAGATCTACGAAAAACTCCGCGCGAAATGGGTAAGAGCGCGGCACGCCCTGCCCCTGTCTGAACCCGCCGAACCGATTGAACCCGACGCCCCCGAAAATACGGACGCGGACTCAGAAATCGCGGGGGCGGCCGCCGGCCGTCCGCTCCGCGCGAGCGTCAACCCCGAGTTCGCGCGGATAGCGATGATAATTAAAAGATCAAAGCGGCGGCGCGGCGGCGGTTCTTCGCAATAAGAAACAAAATCGAAGGGGCGGAAGGCAATCCGCCCCTTCGATTTATCCCGCCCCTTCGGGCAATCCGCCCGTTCTCCGCGCGGGCGGGGCATTTTGGTGAGTCTCCGCCCCCCAGCCCGCGAGCTGAAGCAGGATCGGTATTAAATCGCCGCATGCGTCCATGAGGGAATATTCCACCCGCATCGGCATCTCCATATACTGCGTCCGGGAGACGAGGCCATCCTTCTCCAAATCCCTCAGAGAACTTGCCAGCATTGTGTTTGTTATGCCCCTGAGCTTGCGTTTGAGCTCGCCGTACCTCGCCGTGCCGTCTCGGTGCAGAACGCAGAGAATGGGTATTTTCCACTTTCCGCCGATTAGCTTGAGAGCGTCCGCCAAAGGACAGCGCTCCATACAGGGGCAGTTGTTTTTACAGGGATTAACGTAACATTCCGTATTCGTGGTCATTATTATCATACCTACTCTTCAAATTCTGCGTAATTGCAAGCCGGAATTATTAGTAGTAATATCTTACCTGATAGCGGGATCGAAGTAAATGCCGCAAATCAAATTACGGGAGGTACGATTAATGCCTATCGACGAAAAGGTAAAGAGCGTAATCGAAGGGACCGCGTTTCTATCTGTCATCACGCTGAACGCGGACGGGACTCCTCACCCAATCATCACCGGCAAGGCTGAGGTTGTTGGGGACACGGTCGTCTTCGGCATTTACAAGATGGAGACGACGCAGAAAAACCTCAAGGCGGACAAAAGGGCTTGGGTCGTCGCCGCTACGCTGAGCGACGGTCCGAAGGGCTATCGCCTCACAGGCGACGCGGTCATCGGGGGCGAGAAGGTCGTCTTCACCCCGGCAAAGGCGGAAGCGCTGATCTGATATTGATTTAGGCAAGCGCTGATTAAATCGCCCAAACCCTTCAGGCTCCTGACAATAAATCAGCGGTTACGTAAGAGGGAACACGGGCGGCAGAGGCCTTGGGGAAACGGGCGGCAGGATGCCGCCCCTACACGGGCAAGACCGGAAGCCGGACCCGTAGGGGCGGCATCCTGCCGCCCGTGTTCCGATTTTCACCTCGTTTGAGGTTCTATTTCAGGAGTTGATTTTATGACTTTATCCGTATTGTCGTGCGGAATTTTCCGGCCTGAAATTGAGAGGCTTATGCCGGATATTATGAGAGAGATTCACTCCGAGCTGCGAGTCAGCTTTGTGCCGCCCGCGCTGCACGTTGATTACCGAAAACTGGCCGACGGCATCGCGGAAGGATTCAGGCGGATGAACAGGCGCAATGAGGAGAAAGTATTGCTCCTTTACGGGAGCATGTGTCATCCGAAGCTGCCGGATATAGCCGAAGACGCCGCCGCGGCTTATATAAAACCCGGCAACTGTATCGACGCCGTGCTGAGCAAGCAGCGAAAGGACGAGATAGAGGCGAAATACGGCAGGGTGTTTTACCTGACTGCCGGCTGGCTCAAGTATTGGCGCGATATATTTCAGGGCGGCATGGGATGGGACTCCGTAGACGCGCGGACTAATATGGGCTTTTACGATCAGATCATCGTTCTGGACAGCGGGATCACCCGAATCACCGACGAAGATGTGATAGAATTCTTTGAATTTACGCAGGTTCCCGTCGACGTGGAGCCGATTACCTTAGATTATTTTAAGAGCGTTCTTCTTGATATCTGCCTGGAGTTGAAAAATCAGGAAGGATGATTTATTGCCGGGAGCCTGATAAGGCGTATAATGAGGACAGTTTTGACGGGCAGGTTCTCCCCTGCATAACAACGGAGCCGGTTTCATCCACCGGCTCCGCGTTTGTTTATATCCCGTTATCCTGTCTTGACGCTCCCGATGCTGCTTTTATCTGGGCACAATCGA
>BOCB01000083.1 GCA_026002695.1 Synergistales bacterium | reverse complement strand
TATATCAAAATCCGGAAGGTTTTGCATTGTTTTTTTGCCTTATTTTCAAAGCTCAATGAGCTACAAATGCCGTCAGTATAAGGGTTTAAGGGCGGTTGAGTGTTGGATTTTGGGGAAACTCAAATCACGTATTATTTGACAAAGCGGTTTAATTGGAAGCTGCTTGACACAAGACTGAAAAATTGTAAAACATTACTTGGAGCTGGCAAATCGACTAACTTTATTTATCGCGTAGATGGGTTGCCGCACGATAAACTCGCAACAATCAACGCAATAGATACAGAGTGTAAAATACGTGACCGTATAGTTGCAATCAGAACAAACGGCGGCGTTCTTTCGTTCGTAAAACTTGCTCACAAAACCTTTGATTATAATATGAGTTTGGTTGACAGCGAAATGGCGACTATTGTTGCAGAAATGCTCGTTGCCTTCTTTTCGGGAACAGCTACAACCTGTGAGGAGTTACTCAAATACGTAACGAATGTCAACCCACTTTCGGTTACTGATAACTTCTATAGACACAAGGTTAAAGAGTTACTGTATTTCATTGCACTTGGTATGACGCCTGCAACGACTTGGGACTACTCGAAAGAAGCAATGGGCGGTTATATTGTCGTTAAGCTCGAGGGGGAGATTACCGCGTATAATGTTTATAATCGCGAATTGTTCAAGGACTTTCTGCTGAACAGCACGCGCTTTGAGGCAGGTGGGATAACACGCCACGACTATGCTAAGTTGTATGAGGAAAACGGTTCAGTATTTGTCAAATTAAACCTACAAATACGATTTGTCTGATACATAAAGGTTGCAAGTATGTTTGCGGGTATCGGCGGCATTTGCCTTGCGTTCAAACGGGCGGGCGCGGAAATCGTTTGGGCTAATGAGATTGACCGCTATGCTTGCGAAACATACAAGCACAATTTCGGCGCGGATTATTTATGCGAGGGCGATATTCGTACGCAAGACCTATCGACTATACCCGACTTTGATGTGTTGACTGCGGGTTTTCCCTGCCAACCGTTTTCGATAATGGGCAAACAGCAGGGTTTTACTGACCCTCGCGGCACAATGTTCTTTGAGATATTGCGCGTGATAGATGAAAAGCGTCCCGCAATCGTTCTGCTGGAGAACGTCAAAAATTTGCAAAGTCACGATAACGGACATACATTCAAAACGATTATCCGCTCCCTTGCCGAGCGTAAATACGGCTCAAAATCAGCGGTACTCGGCGCACATACGCACGGCAATATTCCGCAATACCGCGACCGAATATTTATCGCGGCTTTTCGCAATTATGAGCAATGGAAACGCTTTGAATTTCCACCGACAATACCGCTAACGGTGGCTATTAACGACATCATAAAGCGCGATGAACGCCAAACTGAATATTGCTATTACCCTCCGACTAACAAGCATTACGAACAGCTTAATCATCGTATGACGGATGGAACGGCAATCTACCGTATCGACGACAGCGGCATTGCAATGAGAGCGTGGCGAATATCCCCGACATTGAAAGCAAATATGGGGACATATCACGACCGCGTTCCGCTTGTTCGTGACCGATACGGGATACGCAAATTAACCGTCCGTGATTGCCTTAATCTGCAAGGCTTTCCCTCCGATTACGCTATGCCGGATATTCCGGTAAATGAGCAATATAAGCAGCTGGGCAACACCGTTTGTGTGCCGGTTGTGGAGCGGATAGCGAAACAAATACACTTAACCATACCACACAAGGAGAGAAACAAAAATGAACCTACCTGATGTAAAAAACTTGCTCGTTAAGAACAATGTGTTTTTCAACCACGTTCATATAATCAATCAGAAGTTTGACATTCTACCTGACGAACGTCACTATGGTATGGCTATTGATTATGTAGATTTGCAGGAGAGTCGGGAACAGTTCGTGCGGGAACTTGTGAATACTGTTGTGGATTGGGTTTATAGTCGTGCAAAACAAGAGTCAATACTTGGGCAACTTCTTTCTGATGAACGCAGTCTTAGTAACGCCTCGTCAGAGTTGCAGCAGAAAGCGTTTGAGAAATTCAGACCGTCAAACGATGGTAAGCTTTTGCACGGACAATTTGGCGAGCTACTTCTGGCGAACTGCCTTCAGAATATATTTGATGCGGTACCCATTCTTCGCAAAATGCCTATTGCCACATCTCCCGACCTGGAACGATTTGGTGTGGACGCAATTCACTACAAGCAAATTAGTAATAAGCCTGTTTTTTATATAGGCGAAGCAAAAAGCTACACAAGCAAATACTCTTTCAACGCTGCTTTTGAGAAGGCAATCAACAGCATCATCAAAGAATATGGAAACATCATCCGTGAGCTTAGACAGTATCTGCACGAAGATTTTCTCGCCCCGGAGATTGAGCAGTTGGCAACCGACTTGATAAACGGCAAACTAAAAAATGCCGAATATCGGCTTGTTTCTATAGTTGCTTATGAAGAAACCGAGAAGAAGAATGGAACTACACGCGACGAAATAATAGAAGCCATTAACACAGCCATTGTCAAGCGGTTTAAGAATTTTGACAACTGCAAGATAGATATTGCCGGCAATCCGATACTCAATAGGATAACATATATCGTGTTCCCCATATGGGAATTTGAAAATCTGGTCAATAGCTTTTCCAACCTTATCCCAAACAATAAGGGAGGATTGTAAACAATGCCAAACGGCTTTAATGATGTGTTAGACAGATTGTTGGGCATCGAACTTTCAACAATCGCGCACAGACTTGGCTTTTCGAACAAGAACCCCGACAGACCTTGTTTTGACGATATCTGCGAAGCTGTGAAAGCACTAAATCAACTATCGCTTTGTAGCACAGAGGACGACAGGAATATGTTCATAACTATTGCAGCGTTGTTGTGGGAATATGCTCACGATGAATACCCTAATTTGCGTGATGTACTTATACATTTGCTATCACGCATTGGGTATGCACCATCGAGCATTATCCTTGCCCCAAGTTATGCCGATGACAACAAGTATGAACCGCTCCACAGCTTAATTTCACAAATTGCAACCACTCTCAACCAGCGAAAGTATGAAGTCAAGATTGGAAATCATAGCGAGTTGCTGACTGCATTTCAGTTGTCAGTATCTAACTCCATTCGGGAAAACAGAGTAGTAGGTGTATCTGCTCCAACCTCTGCGGGGAAATCATATGTTCTGTTAATGGAGGCTGCTCGAACGGTTGTTGAAAACAAATGGGACGTTATCTATATAGTTCCAACTATCAGCCTTATAAACCAAGTGACCACCGATTTCAATAAATACTTCAAGAAACTAAATGCTTCAAATGTTGAAATATTTAACTCATTTAACCCTGAATTGGTCGATTCGGATACATCGCATATATTTATATTAACTCAAGAGAGAGCAGCAGCTGCTTTCACTATGCGTGAAAAACCGTTTCAGCGCAAAACATTTTTAATAATCGATGAAATTCAGAACATCGAACGTATCTCAAGCTGCGACTCTGAAATGCGTTCAAAGGTTCTGCTTGATACAATATATGAGTTTAGATTCTCGGAAAATATTGAGAAAATCGTTATTTCCGGTGCAAGGATTACCCAAATTGACACTCTATGCAATGAGTTGCTTGGTGATGATTGCATTGATAATTCTACAAATATTAGCCCTGTACTCAACTTAACATATAGTATTACAAAAGTTAAGAGCCAATACTTTCTTAAACAATACTGCTCTCTTTTGGACACGCCTAAAACAATAGTAGTTGAAAATCCGTCATTGATTAAAGGACACGGAAAAAAACTATATAACGATTCGTACTTGAATTATCTCAGTAGCTTTGTCACAAACTTGGGAGATGATTCACAGAATATTATCTTTGCTCCAAACCCCGCAACCGCACGCAAAACCGCCATATCATTAGCTGACGGAAAGAGCGTTAATAGTGCTCTTGACTCTCTTGTGATATATTTACAAGAGACTGTAAGAGATAATTATGCGTTAGCATATATTGTCGCAAAAGGCTTTGCATATCATCACGGGAAACTACCGCAACACGTTAGAAAAGTTGTCGAATATGCAATTACTCAAAAGCTGATTAGCAACGTAGTTTGTACAACTACGCTTATGCAAGGAGTTAATTTGCCTGCCCAAAATGTTGTTATTAGAAATCTTCACTTATACGTAAAAAGTGGTGATGGCGTTCAAGAATTATCAAGCTATGAAATGGCTAATTTACGCGGACGGGCAGGACGTTTGCTCAAAGACTTCATCGGTAGGAGTTTTGTTCTTGACGAAAACGAGTTTTTGAAAGTAACAGATGAATATCAACAGGAAACGCTATTTGAAGACACCTACAAGGAATTGGATTCATCATACGGTGGTATATACAGCAAACACGTTACCGAGATAAGTGCAGCTGTTACTGATGGTACGCCATCAACGAAGTTACCGAAAGAATATGCATTTATAGTATAGTGCTTTAACTTAAGAATAATTAATACCGAAATATCTATGTATGGCAGTTTCGAGATTTTCAGAATCGGGCAAGATGTCAGCCAAAGCACGTTTCATATTTGCCCATCTTTTTTCAATGAAAAGAGGCGTTGTCCATGATTATCGTAACGCCTCTTGGGACAGATTTCACCAACTTAGTTTTGAACCAATTTTCAAAGAATTCCCCCGTCGTGTGCTCTGTATAACAAAACGGAGCGGCAACAGTGGTTTCTCCGCTCTCAGACTTGAATTGCGCGGCGATGACGTTTATTCTCT